>QHWR01000023.1:0-11013 GCA_003223835.1 Acidobacteriota bacterium
CGGCAAGGCCCATACCCTGCTGACGAGACACTTGATGCGATCCGCCGGCTTTCCCGCCGTCGACGAAGGCGTCCGCGCGTTCTTCTTCGACACCCTGGCGCGCGAGATGGACGCCGCGATCCTGCGCGAGAAGCCGGCGCCGCGCCGGCCCCTCCGCACCGTCCAGGAGTGGGCGTGCGTCGGCCTCGACACAGAATTCGTCTGGCTCGACGCGTACTGGTCCGGCCCCGGCTGGCAGGGACACTACGTCCTCTTCGAAATGCCTCCGAACGGGTTGTCGCGCAAAGACGAGAAGGCGCTCAAGGCCGCGGTCGCGCAACTGAACGCCGCCGTGCGCACGCTGTCGAAGCAGCAGCGGCAGGAGCTCGTGCGATCCGCCGGTCTCGGCGCGGCCGCTACGTAGTCGCCGTTCCGCCATCCGCCATCTTTCTCAATGCTCGCGGGGCCCCACCCCCGCTCGCGCTCGCTCGCCCTTCGACATTGCTCAGGGCGACCCTGAGGCTCTCGAAGGGTCGGCGGCTGCGCGCCTCGCTCGGGCCGCGGGCACTCATCCGTCATCCGTCCCGCGCACCTGTTCTTCCGGCGCCTTGACCGCGTGGAACGCGCGGTACAGCAGCACGTCATACAGGATCTTCAGCGACCCCCCCACGATGAGCGGTGATGCGGAGGCGACGCCTTGCATCATCAGTCCTGCGATCAGCGGTCCCGTCGCCCAGCCGATTAAGCGCGTGACGTTGGTGACGCCGCTCACCAGCGTGCGTCGATCCGGCGGAACGATCGCCATCATGTAGGACTGCCGCGTCGGAACGTCCATCTCGACGAGCGCTTCGCGCGCGAGGAACAGGGCGGACGCGCCGGCGGCCGTCGGCGCGAGCGGCGCCGACATCAGGAGCAAGCTCGATGGGAGGTGCGTCGCCACCATCGTGTTCAGGAGGCCGATGCGGCGCGAGAGCCACGCGGCCAGCAAGTGCGACAGCGCGTTGAGCAGCCGCGCGGCGGCGAACAACAGCGCGACGTGCGCTTCCGACATCGCGTACCGTTCGAAGAACCAGTAGGCCAGCAGCGCGGAATTCAGGAAGCCGCTGCCGAGGCTGTCGAGCCCGAACAGCAACACGAGCCTGCGGAGCACGGTCGCGGTCGCGAGCATGGCGACCTGTGGCGGCTCCGGCACGGCGGCGGCCTCGATGCGCGGCGACAGCGCCGCATATGCCGCCGTTGTCGCGAAGACGGCCATGCCGCACGCCGCAAACGCCCACGCGTGCGCCGCCGCGACGCGCACGCCCCACGCGCCTGCCAACAGGATTGGCAGCGCCGCCGCGGCGGACCCTGCCGTCTGCCCGGCGTCGAGGACGACGTTGTACCAGGCAAATGTCCACGTCCGCCGCGCCGGGACCGTCGTTTGCGGCAAGATCGCCTGCTCGAGCGCCGCGGCCGCGCCGCGATCGCGGCCCATCGCGTTCACCATGCCGAGGCACGACAGGCACAGCAGGAGAATGAAATGGTGTGACGTCGCGAGCGTGACGTAGCCGGCCGTCGTCATGACGGCGAGCAGCGCGAGCGTGCGGCGCCGTCCGAGCGCGTCCGCCCACGCGCTCACGGCCGCGGTGGCGATCGCCGCGCCGGCGAGGCCCGCGCCGATCACGTAGCCCGCCTGCGACACCGACAGCGAACGCTCCTTCAGCACGATCGCCGCGGCGACGCCCGTCAGCCCGGCGCACGCCGAGCGCAGGAAGGCTGCCGCGTACAGCAACAGCGCGTCACGGTTGAGTGGCATGAGTAGGCTTTGGGCTTTGGGCTTTGGGCGATAGAATCTCGAATCCGATCCGTTTGCCATTCCTGTCGCAGAGGTCAGTACTCATGACACAACACACGACAACGCCGACGCTCGCCGCCGCGCTCGTCTGCGCCACCGCCGCGATCGCCACCGCGCAAACGATGCCGGCCGCGAACCCATATGCGCGCGACCCGAAGCAATCGGCGGACGAGGCCTACACGAAGAAGATCAAGGAATATACGACGGCGCCCTACTTCACGTCGCCGCTCGTCGATTATCTGCCGGCATCGAAGACGGTGCCGACGCCGATGGCCGTCCTCAAGGACGTCGCCGGCGCGCCCAACATCCTGCCCTACTCGCACGAAGTGTACGCCTACATGCGGCTGGTCGAGAAAGCCAGCCCGCGCGTGAAGGTGTTCTCGATCGGCAAGACCGAAGAGGGCCGCGAGATGATCGCGGTCGCCGTTTCTTCCGAGGCGAACCTCGCGAAGCTCGACGCGAACCGCGCGAACCTGGCCAAGCTGGCGGACCCGCGCACGATCAATATGGACGACACGGAGGCGGACCGGATCGTGGCGGGATCGACGCCGATTTACTACATCACGGGCACGATTCATTCGCCGGAGACCGGCGCGCCGACCGCGCTGATGGAGCTGGTCTATCGCCTCGCGGTTGACGAGAGTGCGTACATCCAGAAGATCCGCAACAAGCTGATCGCGCTCGTGACGCCGATCGTCGAAGTGGACGGCCGCGATCGGATGACCCGGGCAAGCACTGGCCGAGCCTGATCTACTGGGGCCACTACGTCGCGCACGACAACAACCGCGACGCGATGGGGCTCACGCTCGCGTTGACGAAGAACGTGCTCAACACGTACGTGGACTGGCACGCGCAGGTGCTCCACGACCTGCACGAATCGGTCGCTTACCTGTACGACAACACCGTCGGCGACGGCCCGTACAACGCTTGGATCGATCCGATTCTCGCCAACGAATAGCAGATGATCGGATGGAACAACGTCAACGAGATGACGAAGTTCGGCATGCCCGGCGTGTTCACGCACGGCACGTTCGACACGTGGTCGCCCGGCTACCTGATGTTCGTCGCCGCGATGCACAACGGCATCAGCCGGCTGTACGAGACGTTCGGCAACGGCGGCGCCGACACGATCGATCGGACGCTGTCGCCGTCGCAGACGTCACGGACGTGGTACCGCCAGAATCCTCCGCTGCCGAAGACGAAATGGTCGCAGCGCAACAACAACAACTACGAGCAGACGGGACTGCTCGTCTCGCTGAATCAGTTCGCCGACAACGGGCCGTACTTCCTGAAGAACTTCTATCTGAAGAGCAAGCGCTCCGTTTTGAAGGCGAAGACGGAGGGTCCCGCCGCGTACGTCTTCCCCGCCGATGACCCGCGTCCCGGGCCGCAGGCGGATTTGCTGCATATCCTGCAGCTGCAGCGCGTCGAGGTTTCGCGCGCGACGCAGCCGTTCACCGTCATGGTGCCGGGCAAGCGCCGGCCCGCTCGCCCGACGACGATCGATACTACTTCGCCGGACGGGCCGAGCGCCGACGGGCAGCAGGCCCCGGCCGCGCCGCAGGGAGGGCGCGGCGGCGGCGAGGGACGCGATCAGAACCGTGATGCAAAGCCAGTGATGGAGCCGCGCACCTTCGCGGCGGGCTCCTATATCGTCCGCATGGACCAGCCGTTCAGCCGCATCGCGGACGCGCTGCTCGACTATCAGTACTGGGCGCCGGACGATCCGCAGCGACAGCCCTACGACGACACAGGATGGACATTCCCCGAGTTGTTCAACGTAAAAGCAATCCGCGTCGCCGACCTGAAGGTGCTGGACGCGACCGTGGAGCGCGTCAAGGGCGACGTTGCCGCGTCCGGCGGCGTGACCGGCACAGGCAGCGTCTTTCTGATCAATCACAATGCCGATCCGTCGCTGATCACGCTGCGCTACCGGTTCAAGGACGCGAACTTCGACGTCGCCGAGGAGCCGTTCGACGCCAATGGCGAACACTTCAACCGCGGGTCGTTCGTCGTCCGTGACGCCAGCGCCGGCGATCTCGGCAAGGCGGCGGCCGATCTCGGTCTGAAGGTGACGGCGGTCGCATCCGCGCCGTCGGTGAAAACACACCCCGGCCGCGCGCCGCGCGTCGCGATCATGCATACCTGGCTGAGCACGCAGGACGAAGGCTGGTGGCGCGAGACCCTCGATTTCCGCGACGTGCCATACGCCTACATCAGCACGCAGGACGCCGCGAAAGAGTCCGATCTCAAATCGAAGTACGACGTCATCCTGTTTCCGCCCGTCGGGCGCGCCAACGGTCAGGTGATCGTCAACGGCTTGCCGATGTACGGCAATCCGATCCCGTGGAAGACGACGGAGTCGACGCCGAATCTCGGGAAGATCGATTCGACCGACGACATGCGGCCGGGGCTCGGCTGGAACGGGCTGGCGCACCTGCAGAAGTTCGTGCGCGACGGTGGCGTGCTGCTCACCGTCGACGACAGCGCGGACTTCGCCGTCGAGTTCGGGTTCGCGCCCGGTGTGTCGACGACGCGCCCGACCCGGCTGAAGGTCGTGGGGACGGTGGTCCGCTCGAAACTCGTGGACGCGACGAGCCCGATCGCGTACGGCTACGGCGACGATTTGTCGGTGTACGCGGACAACCCGCCGATCTTCAACGTCAGCGCGACCGTCGGCGGACGCGGCGGGCGCCGCGGCGGCGACGGACCCGCGCAGCGCGCGACCGGACGCGGTACGCCGGACGACCCGGACGTCGCGCAGGGCCGCACGACCGACGAAGCCAACGCCGCACCGGAGGAGCCGAAGGTGGAAGTCTGGCAATACGCGGTCCCGACCGAGGAGCAGCGGCGCAACGGGATCAACGTCATTCCGCCGGCGCAGCGTCCGCGCGTGGTCCTGCGCTACGGCGACGCGCGCGACCTGCTCGTCGCGGGCCTGCTCGACGGCGGCACCGAGCTGGCGCAGCACCCGATGGTCATCGACGTGCCCGTCGAGAAGGGACACGTGGTCACGTTCTCGAGCAACCCCATCTGGCGCGGCGAGACGCAGGGCAGCTACTGCCTCGTCTTCAACACGCTCCTGAATTTCGATAACCTGAATGCGGGCAGAAAGGTGGACGAGAAGTAGTCGCCGGCCGATCGAGGCCGTCGGACGTCTTTAGTGCTGCAGATCGGAACGAAGGCCGATCGCTCGGGGTCAAATCGGCGACGGGCCCTTTGGACTGGGAGGGTTCATGCGCGCGTGTTTGTCCGTCCTTCTGGCTCTCGCCGCCCTGGCTCAACAACAATCCCCACGCGACGCGCCGGCTGCCTCGGCGGGAGGCACCGGCGTCATCCGCGGCCGGGTAATCGCCGGGGACACCGCAGTTCCCCTGTCGTACGTCCGACTGACGCTGCAGGTGGACGGGTGGAATGGCACACCTCCCGTGGTGTTGACGGACACTCGCGGTCGATTCGAGTTCACGGACGTCCCGGCCGGACGCTTCGTCATCTTCGCGCAGGGGCCGCAATATCGAACGCACTATGGAAGTGCGAGCTATCCGGCGCCGACGCCGCCGAATCCGCCGGAACCGCTCACGCTGGCGGCCGGTCAGATCCTCGAAAAGATCGACGTCATGCTGCCTGTCGTCAGCGCCATCAACGGTCGCGTGCTCGACGACGATGGCGTACCCGTTGCCGGGGCACAGGTGAGCGTTGTGCAACTGCTGCCGGGCTCGCCGGATCCTCGCCGCGGTCCCACCACGTCGACCGACGATCGCGGCGCGTTCCGTCTTGCCGGTGTCTCGCCTGGTGATCTGCTCGTCGAGGCGAGATTCGTGCAGGAGCCGAACGAGTATCGGCACTCGGCGTTCGGGGGCCTGCCGCCGCCGCCCGGTTTTCTGCCGACGTTTTATCCCGGAGCGTCGTCGCGCGACGAGGCGAAGACGATTCATGTCGCCGCGAGCGAAGAGATCACCGGGCTCGAGATTCGGCTGCTACGCGGCTCTTCCCGCACCTACCGTCTCTCCGGCGTCATCCTCGACTCGCAGGGCCGCCCGCGCTCCGGCGCGAACGCAGGTCTCGAGCACAGGAACAGTGACAGCGGCGGCTCGACAGAGAGCCTGCGCCTGGACGATCGGGGCCGGTTCACCGTGGCCGGCCTCTCACCCGGGGAGTACAGGATCCGTTTCGTGCCGAACCAGTTCATCCTGGACCCTGCGGAGCCGCGGGAGATGGCGGATGTGCCGGTCACGATCGCCGACCGCGACATCGGCGATCTCGTGGTGACCACGCGTCCGGCGGTGGACGTCGTGGGCCGCGTCGTGTTCGAGGGTGGGACTCCGCCGAACGCGCGCGATCTCGAGATCTGGGCCCGCAGTGGCGATCCGCGGGCCTTCGCCACCATCGTCGGCCGTCCGGTGCGCGTGCAGCCGGACTTGTCCTTCACGCTGCACGAGGTGTTCGGCCCGACGCTCGTGCGGTTGCACCGTTTCCTGCCGGGCTGGTGGCTGAAGCGCGTGAGCCTGGGGGCCGACGACATCACGGACAAGCCGGTCAACTTCCAGGCGGGCGATTCGGGACGGCTTCAGCTCGTGCTCTCCACGCGCACGGCGTCAATCAACGGAATGGTCACCGATAAGAGTGGTCAAGCCGTCTCTGGCTGCTACGTGACGATTTTCTCCGCTGACCCGGACGAGTGGACGATCGACGCCACCAAGACGCACATGACGCGAAGCACGAGCGATGGGCATTTCGAGATGCGGGGTCTGCGTGCCGGGAAATACCTGCTCGTGGCCCTGCCGCCCACACCAGGGTTCGACTTCTATTGGAATTCGCGTCGCGTCCTCCCGCCCGTCGCGAGGCTGGCTACCGAGGTGAACCTTCTCGACGGGGACGCGCGCACGATTGATCTGACGCTCTCCCCGTTTCCGGAGGTTCGCAAGTGATCCGCTGGAGTGCGCTCTTCCCGCTGACGCTCGCCGCGACGCTCTCCGCGCAGCAGCCGCCGCCACGCGACACTCCCGCGCGCCCGGCTACGCAGCCGACGGGCACCGCCGTGATCCGCGGACGCGTCGTCGCCGCGGACACGGGCAATCCGATCCGGCGCGCAACCGTCACGCTGTCGCTGATGCCGCCCGCGACGTCCGGACCGTCAGGTCGCGAGGGGGCTGTCGTCTCGGGAGTTGTCCCGGGGATCGGACGCGGAACCGTCGCCGTTTCGGGGCCGGTCATCACGATCAACGGCGTGCCGCAGCAGAATCCCGGCCCGGTCGGGATGATCCGACCGCGAAGCGCGACGACGGATCAGCAGGGCGCGTTCGAATTCACCGGTCTGCCGGCGGGTGCCTACCGGCTGGTGGCGTCCGCCGGACCGTACGTCCCGCAGTACTTGTCGATCGGATACGGCGCGGCCCGCCCGAATGGGCCGGGCTCGTTCGATCCGGGACGACCGATCGCGATCGTCGACGGGCAGGTGTTCGACAAGGCAACGATCGCGCTGCCGCGCGGGGCCGTGATCTCCGGACGAGTGATGGACGACGACGGCACGCCGCTCGCGCGCGTGCAGGTGTAAGGGCTGTTCTTCGTTCCAGGGAACCGTCGTGCCCAGAGGTTCGGAAACGCCAGCACCGACGACCTCGGACAGTTCCGGATGTTCGGGCTGCAGCCGGGCGAGTATCAGGTCCTGGCCGAGACGCGCGGCGGGACGTACGTCCCGCCGAATGCGCCGCCCGAGAGCGAGGACGATCGCATCGGTTTTCTGCCGACGTTCTATCCGGGCACCGCCGACGAAGGGGCCGCGCAACGGGTGCGCGCGCGCGCCGGCGCCGAAACGTCCGGCATCGAGATTCGACTGCTCCAAGGACGCCTGTTTCACCTTTCCGGATTCGTGAGCGACTCGCAGGGACGTCCGGCCGCCAGGGCGAATGGGCAGCTGATGCTGCAATCCGGCGGCATGAGCATGCCTGGATTCGGCTTCTCCACCGACGAGCAGGGACGGTTTCAGATGAGAAACATCCCTCCCGGTGCCTATCGCCTCGTCGTGCGCCAGCAATCCGCGCCGCCGGGTCCGGATCAGAGAGTGGGCGAACCGGGGGAAGCGGTGATGGTGCCGGTGACGATCGCGGGCGCGGATCTCGAGAACCTCGCCCTCGTGACATCTCCGGGCGCAACGATTTCCGGGCGCGTCGTGTTCGAGCAGGGCACGCCGTCGCCTCCCCCGACGCAGATGCGCGTGGTCGGCTCTCCCGGCGATCCTCAGACCATGGCAGGGCTGCAGATGACGCCGTCCGCGATCGTGCAGCCGGACCTGACGTTCACGATGAAGCGCCTGATGGGCGAATTGATCCTGAGGATCGGCGCGGCGGGACAGTCGCTCAAGTCGGTGACCGTCAACGGCCGGGACATTACGGACACGCCGTACGAGTTCAAACAGAACGACAGCGTCGTGTTCACGTTGACGTCGCGGACGTCCACGGTGGAGGGCACTGTCACGGATGCGACCGGCAAACCGGCCAGCGACGGAGGCGTCATCCTGTTCTCCGAGGACAAAGCAAGTTGGCGGCCTTCGTCCATCCGGACCCGCCGTACCGGAATCGATCCGGACGGCCATTACCGCCTGAACAGTGTGCTCGCCGGCCGCTACTATCTGGTGGCGCTGACGCGGGATCGGTTCGGCATCTCGCTTTCCGACGCGGAGAGCTTCGAGCAGCTTGCGAAGGACGCGACGACGATCGTCGTCGGCGAGGACGAGCAGCGCACAGTCGATCTCAAGATCGTCGCGACGCCGGTCGATCGATGAAGGCCGCGGCGCTGCTGATCGCCGCGATCGCTCTGCTGCAGCAGCCGCCCCGCGACACGTGGTCGGCGCCACCGGAAACCGGAACCGCCGCGATCCGCGGACGCGTGGTCGCGTCCGACACGGGTGCACCCATCAGGTACGCCACCGTCACGCTGTCCCGTCGGGAGCCGTCGCTGCGCCGGTCAACGTCGACGGACCCGCTCGGCCGGTTTTCGTTTGACGGTGTTCCGGCTGGTTCCTTTCTGCTCACGGCGAGGCCCGCCGCGACGTCCCCGTACCTCGAGACGACCTTCGGCGGTTCTTCCGCGCAGCCGCGTCGAGGGATCGACGTGGCGGACGGCCAGGTTGTGACCAACATCGAAATCAAGGTCGACGCGGCCGCGACGATCTCTGGGCGCGTCGTGGACGACAACGCGGAGCCCCTCGCCCGCATCCGGGTGCAGGCGATCGGTAGAAGCACGGGATCGCGTCCGCAACGCCTTGGTGGCGCCGAGACGGACGACCAGGGGCGATTTCGGGTGTTCGGACTACGACCCGGCGTGGTGATGGTGCTCGCCGAGGCGCCAATCGAGTACACGTCAGGGAACGCCGATTCGATTCCCATGCTCGTCGATACCTACTATCCGCAAAGTACGTCTGCGATCGATGCGCGAACGTTCCGTGTACGCGCCGGAACCCGGATCGATGACATCGAACTCGCCATGATCCGGACGCGCACGTTCCACGTCAGCGGTGTGGTGCTGAATTCGCGCGGACTGCCGGCGACCGACGGGCCCCCGCCCTTGCTCGACCACAGAACGATACTCGGCGGGTGGGCAAACCAGATCCACCTCGGCTCCGATGGACGCTTCACGATGGCCGGCCTCGTGCCGGGTGCCTATGAGATCGTCGTGCGCCCGCAGCCGCAGACCGCTGGCGAGTACGCGACAGCATCCTTCACTGTCGGAGACGCCGACGTCGACGACCTCGTCATCACGACGAAACCCGCGTTCGATCTCGCCGGCCGGGTCACGTTCGATCCTCAGCCGCCCGAGGCGACGCCGGGCGGCATCCGCATCGTTCCCTACACCGCCGGCGGCGAGGTTCTGTGGGGGATGCAGGCCACCGTGCAGCCGGACGCGTCGTTTACGTTGATAGGGATCTTTGGGCAGGTCCTGCTCCGGCCGCAGGGAGGACCGATCGAAGTCGGGTTGAAGGGCGTGTTCCTCGGAAACCAGGACATCACCGACATTCCGACCGAGTTCGGCCCCGACGATGCCGCGCGCCTGCGCATCGCGATGACGACGCGTCCGTCGGCGATCGGTGGTCTCGTCATGGACGACCGCGACGCCCCGACGCGCGAGTACGTTGTCGTGCTCTTCCCCGCCGATCGCACCGCGTGGATCCCGGCCTCGAGCCGCGTGCAGACCGCGACGCCCGATCGCCTCGGCCGGTTCCACCTGATTCGCGTCCGGCCGGGACGCTATCGGATCGCGGCGCTGCCAGCCTTCCAGAGCATCGAGCCGACCGCGAACAACACGGCGCCGAGGACGAGCAGCGCGTGGTGGATCTGAAGCGCCTGCCAGCGAAGGAGGTCGAGAAGTGATCGGCCGGACCCTCGCCGGCGCCTTCCGCGTCTCCGTCCCGGCCGTGATCGCGATCGTGTAGTCGCCGGCCGGCAGCGCCGCGCCCGCGCCGCGCCCCTCGCCGCCGCTCACCCGTGCGAAGTTCAGTCCGGCCTCCGCCGGACCGTCGACCGTGCGCAGCGTCTTCCCGGACGCCTCGCTCAGGCTGATCTTCACTTTCTCGTTTGCGCCGGTCTTCATGCAGTACACGACCTGAAACCCGGGCGGCTCGTTCGGGGTACGCGCGTAACGATCGCCGTACAACTCGTAGTTCCCGAGCGCCCCGGGAAGCGGCACCGGCCTCGGCGGAATCGCGAAGAGGTGCAGAGGTTCATCGAGCACCGCGTCGCTCAACTCGCGCACGAACGCCATGTTGGCGATCCAGATGCCGCGTCCGTAGGTGCCGGCGATCAGGTCGTCCTCGCGGAGATGGATCACGAGGTCGTGCACCGGCGCCGTCGCCATGTTGCCGCGGAACGCCGTCCACCGCCGCCCGGCATCGATCGACACGTAGACGCCGCGATCGTTGCCGACGAACAACAGATCCGGCTTGACGCGATCCTGCACGACGACGTTGATCGGCCGGTTCGGGAGATCGCCCGCAATGGACGTCCACGTCTTGCCGTAGTCCGTCGTGCGAAACAGATACGGCTTGAAGTCGTCGTCGCGATAACCGGTCTTCGCCACGAACGCGGTCGCCGCGTCGTGCGGAGAGGCGAAGACGCGGCTCACCCACACGTTCGCCGGTCCGCCCGCCGCCGCGACGTTCGGCGTCACGTCGTCCCACCGCGCCCCGCCGTCGCGGGTGACCTGCA
>QHWR01000023.1:11059-20770 GCA_003223835.1 Acidobacteriota bacterium
CTGCGCGATCTTCGCCTGATCGTTCGTCGTCACGTCGGGACTGATTTCCTGCCAGTGCTCGCCGCGATCCATCGAGCGGAAGAGGACCTGCGCGCCGGCGTAGAGGATCTCCGCGTTGTGCGGGGACAGCGCGATCGGCGCCACCCAGTTGAACCGCAGGGGCGGCGATCCCTGAGGCCGGGACGGCGCGATCGATTTGCGCGTACGGAGCTTCTGATCGTAGCGCGCGAGCTGGCCAAACTCCTGCGTGTTGTAGACCCAGCGGCTGTCGGTTTTGTCGACGCGGTTATACATGCCGTCGCCGACCCCCACGGTGGTCCAATCCTCGAGGCCGACCCGCCCGGACGGTCCGTTGCTCGGGCCCTTCCAGGATTCGTGATCCTGCAGCCCCGCATAGACGTTGTAGGGATCCTCCATGTCGGCGTCGACCGCGTACACTTCTCCGAGCGGCAGGTTGGTGTAGTGATCGACCGTCCTGCCGCCGTCGTACGAGATCTGCAGGCCGCCGTCGCTCAGGACCAGAATGCGGTTGGAATCGTCGGGGTCGATCCACACGTTGCGCACGTCGCCGAACATGCTCTTGAACAGCCGGCGCGCGGGCCAGTTGAGATCGAACCACGTCTTGCCGCCGTCGGTCGAGTTCGGCAGCGTGTCGCTCGTCACGAAGACGTTCTGCGGGTCGTTCGGATCGACGCGAACGATGTTGAACGAGTACGGCGCCTTGCCGCCGACGTTCACGTCGGCGGCGTGGGTTTTCCGCCAGGTGCGCCCCGCGTCGTCCGTGCGATAGACTTCGCCGCCGATCGGACGGCCGCCCTGGCGCGGGTTGGCGTTCTCCACGATCGCGTACACGATGTTCGGGTTCTTCTGATAGAGGTCGAGGCCGATGCGGCCGATCTTTCCCGCAGGCAGTCCTCCCGCCAGCTTCGTCCAGTGAGCGCCGCCGTCCGTTGTCTTGTAAATGCCGCTGCCAGGTCCGCCTTCTTCGAGGTGCCACGGACGCCGCTCTTTCTCGTAGGCCGCCGCATACAGCACCCTCGGGTCGCGGCGGTTCATGACGAGGTCGATCACGCCGACGCGATCGTTGATGTAGAGGGATCGCTGCCAGCTCCTGCCGCCGTCCACCGTTTTGAAGACACCGCGCTCGTCGTTGGGCGTCCACAAATGTCCCATGGCCGCGACGTAGATCTCGTCGGGATTCGAGGGGTGCACGATGATCTTGGCGATGTGGTGCGAGTCGCGGAGGCCGGTGTTCGTCCAGGTCGCGCCGCCGTCCAGTGACTTGTAGACGCCGTCACCGTACGACGAGCTGCGCGCGTTGTACGCGTCGCCGGTGCCGATCCAGACGTGCTCCGGGCGCGATGGCGCCAGCGCGATCGCGCCGACGGACGCCACCTCCTGCTGCTCGAAGATCGGGGTCCACGTCGTGCCGTTGTTCGTGGTCTTCCACGCGCCGCCGTTCCGGGTGGCGAGGTACATCGTGTAGAGGTGCGCGTGGGGCGGCCGTTCGGGAATCGCGACATCGGTGACCCATGCGCCGGCGCGGAACGGCCCGATGTTGCGCCACGTGAGCGGCTTGAACAGATCTCGGGAGACGCCATCACCGGCGTGCAGCCCGTACGCGCCCGCGACGGCCAGCACCACGAGCAGTCGCTTCACCATGCGCGAGATCCTACGCCATCCGCCGCACAGAAGAATTGACGCGGCCATAAGCGCCGCGGCCATGAGGTATTCTTGCGGTCCACGAGGAGGCACGTCGATGGACTTGCTCCAACTCGAGCATTTTCTGGCGGTGGTCGAGGAACGCACCTTTACGCGTGCGGCCGAACGCGTGTGCCGCACCCAGCCCGCGGTGAGCCAGATCGGGCGAGGAGGGCGCCGTGCAGATTCAGTTCGTGACCAAGCGCGGCACGAACGGCGGCGCGACGGTAAGCATCGACTCGACGACGTTCGGCCAGACGACCGCGACGGCAATCGGCCCGCGACAGATCCAATTCCGTCTGGGATACAACTGGTAGGACTTCCGCCTGAAGGCGGAAGCCACGAGTTCCCGAAGGAACGATTCGCAGCTTCCGCCTTCAGGCGGAAGTCCGCAGTTCGTCGTAGCGCAGCCCTTTGAAGGGCTGCTCGTGACGACGGCCGGCGCGCGATCACGAGCAGGGCTGCCCGCCTCCGCCAAGGCTACGGCGCGTCCGCCGAAGCGCTTCGCGCGAAGGCGGAAAGCCCTGCGCTACGAAGATCGGCGGAAGGCGACTCTGTGGTAAATAATCTGTAAACGCTTACACCACATCTATATATGATCATCCGCCTCACCCTCGCCGCCGCCGTTCTTGCCCTCGTCGCTGCCGCCGGCCGCACGCCGCAGCAGTACGCCATCCCCATGAAGATCGCGGACAAGGCGGCGTCGCAGGCGCAGCCGTTCCCGATGCAGGACGTGAAGCTGCTCGACGGGCCGTTCCGTGACGCCATGCTCCGCGACGCGCAGTACCTGCTCAGCCTCGACGCCGACCGGCTGCTGCACAACTTTCGCGTCACGGCGGGACTGCCCTCCTCCGCCACGCCGCTCGGCGGCTGGGAAACGCCCGAGACCGAGCTGCGCGGTCACACGGTCGGGCATTACCTGTCCGCGCTGGCGCTGATGTACGCGAGCAGCGGCGACGCGCGGTACAAGCAGCGCGCGGATCAGATCGTCGGCGAGCTCGCGAAAGTCCAGGACGCGGAGTCCGCGAAATTCCATCCCGGCTATCTCTCGGCGTTTCCCGAGGAGTTCATCGACCGCGTCGAAAAGCGCGAGCGCGTCTGGGCGCCGTACTACACGCTGCACAAGATCATGGCGGGGCTGCTCGACGTCCACCTGCTCTGCGGCAACCAGCAGGCGCTCGACGTCCTGAAGAAGCAGGCGGACTGGACGGCGTGGCGCAACGGCCGGCTCACCGAAGAGCAGCGGCAGCGCATGCTGATGACGGAACACGGCGGGATGACCGAGGTGCTCGCCAACCTGTACGCCGTCACCGGCGACGAGAAGTACCTGAAGACCGCGCA
Source organism: Acidobacteriota bacterium (assembly GCA_003223835.1). Classification (GTDB taxonomy): domain Bacteria; phylum Acidobacteriota; class Vicinamibacteria; order Vicinamibacterales; family 2-12-FULL-66-21; genus Gp6-AA38. The sequence goes on from QHWR01000023.1 coordinate 14,102, forward strand.
GATGTTCGACCACCACGCGATCGTCGATCCGCTCGCGAAGGGCGTCGATCCGCTCGACAATATCCACGCGAACACGCAGATCCCGAAGATCATCGGCGCCGCGCGCGAATACGAGGTGACGGGCGACACGCGGTATCGCGACATCGCCACGTTCTTCTGGCAGCGCGTCGTCTACCACCGCTCGTTCGTGAACGGGGGCAACAGCGACGGCGAATCCTTCTTCCCGGAAGACCAGTTCGACCGGCACCTCGGCGCCGCCGGCCCGGAGACGTGCAACACCTACAACATGCTCAAGCTGACGCGACACCTCTTCGGGTGGCAGCCCGCGGCGGAAACGATGGATTTCTACGAGCGCGCGCTGCTCAATCACATCCTGGCGTCGCAGGACCCGAAGACGGGGATGGTGCTCTACTACTGTCCGCTCAAGCCGGCGGCCTTCAAGACGTACTCGACGGAGAACGACTCGTTCTGGTGCTGCGTCGGCACCGGGATGGAGAACCACGTCAAATACAACGACACGATCTATTTCCACGACGACGCGTCGCTGTTCGTCAACCTCTTCATCCCGTCCGAGCTGACGTGGAAGGAAAAGAACGTCCAGGTCCGCCAGGAGACGCGGTATCCCGAGAGCGACACGACGAAGCTGACGTTCACCGCGGCGAAGCCCGTCCGCCTCGCGGTGAAAATCCGCCACCCGGGATGGGCGATCTCCGGCATGACGCTCACGGTAAACGGTCGCGCGGTGCCGGTGGATCGGAAGCCGAGTTCGTACGTGACGGTCGATCGCGAATGGAAAACCGGCGATGTGATCCAGGTGCAGCTCCCGATGGCCCTGTACACGGTCCCGCTGCCCGGCCGTCCGAACGTCGTCGCGCTGATGTACGGACCGATCGTGCTCGCCGGCGACCTCGGCACCGCGGGGCTCGAGAGCGTCAGGCGCTACGGCCCGTCGGCGCCGCCGGTCGGCCGCGTCACACCCATCGACGTCCCCGGCCTCGTCACCGACGATGCGCGCGAGTTGACCGCGAAGGTGCAACCTGTCGCCGGGCAGCCGTTGACGTTCAGGACGGCCGGCCTTGCGCAGCCGCACGACGTCACGCTGATCCCGTACTACAAGACGTTCGAGCCGCGCTACACGATGTACTGGAACGTCTACACGACGTCAGAGTGGGAGAGGCACAAGGCGGACGCCGTCGCCGGCGCGGCGCGCCACAAGAGCATCGAGGCCCGCACGATCGACCTAGTCGACGTGAGCAGCGACGCGAGCGAGAAGGCGCATGGGCTGAAGGTCGAGACGGCGAACCCGCAGGGGGCGAACGTGGGGTTCACGGCGGGCCGGAGGTGGCGCTCCGTCGCAGGCGGCTCGCTCAGTTACGATCTCAAGATCGAAGCGGACAAGTCAGCGACGCTCCTCTGCACCTATCCAGGGAGCGGCGGCCGCCGGCGCGCCTTCGACATTTTCGTGGACGGCGAGAAGATCGCGTCGGAGACGCTCGAGTACCATCCGACCGAATTGCTCGACCGCGAGTATCCGGTGCCGGAGGCGCTGACGAAGGGCAAGACGCAGATCACCGTGCGGTTTCAGCCGCAGCCGAACGCGAGCACGGGCGGCGTCGTCGAGGTGAGGACGATTCACTGAACGGCGGTATCACGAATGCCAAATGCCGAATGCGCAAAAGCACCTGTCTCGGCGCGAAAGTCGCCCGACACCGATTACAATGGCCGCCGGGCGAGGGCGATGCAGATGAAACTGATGGCGGTGTCGGTGTTCGCGGTGACTCTGGCGGGGTCGCTCGGCGCGGTGCAGAATCCTCCGGATCTCACAGGCGCGGACGCGCCCGCGAATGGCGTCTGGCTCGACACGCTCGACTACAGCGGCGCGTACGTCGGCCGCTCGCTGCGTCCCGGCAAGACGACGCGCAACATGCCGATTACAATCGGGGGCGCCACGTATCAGCACGGCCTCGGCGTCACCTCGAACACGGAGCTGTGGTACGACCTCGGCGGCGCCGCGACCCGGCTGCAGGCGGTCGGCGCCATCGACGACAGCCGCAAGAACGGCCAGGGATCCGTGACGTTCGAAGTCTGGCTGGACGGCAAGCTCGCGTTCAACTCGGGTCCCGTCAAGTCAGGCGAGCCCGCGAAGCCGATCGATATCTCCCTGACGGGCGCGCGGCAGATGGTCCTCCTCGTCGGCGACGCGGGCGACGGCAACCGCGACGACGACGCCGACTGGGCGGGCGCCGTCGTGATCGCCGGCGACGGCGCGCAGGCGCCGAAGGCGATCCCGCCGGTGGACGAGTCCGCACCGCGCCTCGCGTCGAGCGCGTCGGCGACGCCGCGCCTCAATGGCCCGCGCATCGTGGGCGCGACGCCCGGCCGTCCGTTTCTGTTCCTGCTTCCCGCAACCGGCGACGCGCCGCTGACCTTCGCCGCGACGGGCCTTCCCGCGGGGCTCTCGATCGACACGAAGACCGGCATCATCTCCGGTTCGATCGCCGAGCCGGGGACGACGAAGGTGCAGGTGCGCGCGCACAACGCGAAGGGCAACGCATCGCGCGAGCTGACCATCATCGCCGCGAGCGGCAAGCTGGCGCTGACGCCGCCGATGGGCTGGAATTCGTGGAACGTCTGGGCGGGCGCCGTCAACGCGGACAAAGTGCGCGCCGCCGCCGACGACATGGTCAAGAGCGGTCTCGCGGCGCACGGATATCAGTACATCAACATCGACGACACCTGGGAGGCCGGCCGCGACGCGAACGGCGAGATCCAGACGAACGAACGATTCGGCGACATGAAGGCGCTGGCCGACTACGTGCACGCGAGGGGTCTGAAGCTCGGCATCTACTCGTCGCCCGGGTCGAAGACGTGCGCGCGGTTCGAAGGCAGCTATCAGCACGAGGGGCAGGACGCCGCCACGTACGCGAAGTGGGGCATCGATTACCTGAAGTACGACTGGTGCTCGTACCGCGACGTCGTCGGCAACTCGCCGACGCTCGAGCAGATGAAGCAGCCCTATGCGGTCATGCGCGGCGCGCTGGACAAGGTGGACCGCGACATCGTGTACAGCCTCTGCCAGTACGGCATGGGCAACGTCTGGGAATGGGGCGACGAGGTCGGCGGGAATCTCTGGCGGACGACCGGCGACATCACCGACACGTGGCAAAGCCTCGCGGGCATCGGCTTCAACCAGGCGGGGCACGAGAAGCACGCGGCGCCCGGCCGCTGGAACGATCCCGACATGCTCGTCGTCGGCAAGCTCGGATGGGGACCGAACATTCACCCGACGCGGCTGACCCCGAACGAGCAGGTCACGCACATCACGCTCTGGAGTCTTCTCGCGGCGCCGCTGCTGATCGGCGCCGACATGTCGGCGCTCGACAAGTTCACGACCGATCTCCTCGGGAACGACGAGGTCCTCGCGGTGGGTCAGGATCCGGATGGCAAGGCAGCCGGCCGCGTGTCGCGCGATGGATGGCTCGAGGTGTGGGCGCGCCCGCTGAGCGATGGATCGACGGCGGTCGGCCTCTTCAACCGCAGCCCATATCCCGCGAGCGTCACCGCGAAGTGGAGCGATCTTGGATTGAGCGGGTCCCTGCCTGTGCGCGATCTCTGGCAGCACAAGGATCTCGGAAAGGTCGCCGATGCCTTCACCACCACGGTGCCTCGGCATGGCGCCGTGATGGTGAAAATTGGCAAGTAGCCCAACGTCACCGCGGCAGCGGAATGACGACGAACGACTGCGGCTGGCCGACGTTCGTCACCTTATCGCCGGCGAGCTTCCCGATCGTCGCGCGATAGCGGCCGGTCGCGGCGAGCGGTCCGCGCGCGCCGCCGCGGCCGAAGAACTGCGCCGCCTGCTGCTCCTGATCGCCGGGGCCCTGGCCGCGTCCCTGCGGCGGGGGCGGCGGTTCCCCGCGTAGATCCCACGTGACGCGATGGATTCCCGGATCGCTCGAGAGCGTCAGGCGACGGATCTGCTTGCCGCTCTCGTCGGTGACGTTGAGGACCAGCTTCGCGTCCGTCCCCGGCGACTGCCCGACGTTGTAGGTGAACGCGGCGCCGAAGGCCGGATTCGGCGTGACCGGATCCCCCCACACGGCGCCGATCTGTCCCAGCTCGTCGTACGTGTAGGCGTCGCGCACCCGGAACAGCGCGGCATCCTGCGCGAGCGCCTGCGGGGTGACGTCGCGGAGCGCCGTGTAGTCGTCGAGGATGAACGCGCCGCGGCCGAACGTGCCGACCACGAGATCCCCTTCGCGCTTCTGGATGAGGAGATCGCGCGCCTGAATGGTCGGGATTCCGCCGCGGAGTTGTACCCAGTGGCTGCCGGCATCCACGGTGAAGAACACGCCGTGCTCGAGCCCCGCGAACAGCAGATTGCCGGTGTCGGTGTCCTGCACGATCGACCACACGCCCGATCGCGACGGGAGATCGCCGGCGATCGACGTCCACGTGCGTCCGCGATCCGGGCTCTTCATGACGTACGGTTTGTAGTCGCCGCGCTGCCAGTTGTTGAAGGTCGCGAATACGGTGTTGACGTCGCGCGGCGATCCGTAGATGTCGGTCACGTAGCTGTGCTCGGGCAGCCCGGAGATCTGCTCGACCTTGCGCCAGCTCTTGCCGCCGTCTTCTGAAACCTGCACGAGGCCGTCGTCGGTCCCGACATAGAGGAGTCCTTCGAGCAGCGGCGACTCGTCGAGCGCAGTGATCGTGCTCAGCTTCGTCGTCGCCTGATTGAACGCCACGGAGTCCGGCGGCCACACCTTGCCCATGATCGGCAGCTTCGTGGGATCGAGGTTGCGCGTGAGATCGCCGCTGATCGGCGTCCACGTGTCGCCGCGATCGTCGCTGCGATACAAGCGATCGCCGCCGAAGTACAGTCGCCGCGACGAGTGCGGGCTGATGATCACGGGCGCGTCCCACTGCCAGCGTCCGAGCATCTGTCCGCGTCCGCCGAAGCCGCCGCGTCCCTGCGGTCCGCCCGCGGCGCCGCGCGCCGGCGGCGCTCCCTGCCCGCCCGCCGGCGGGACCTGGCCTCCACGCGCGGCTTCGGGCGTTCCCTGCGCGCCGCGGCCGGCGGGCGTGGCACCGGCCGGCGGCGGCGTGCCCGACGGCGGTCCGACCGGCGGCACACCGGGGCCGGCGCCGCCCCCTTCCTCGCCGCCGCGTCCGCGCGACGCCGCCTGGATCTCGGCGTCGAGATCTTCAGGACTCATGCCGGTGACGTTCTGCTGCCGCGGGCGGACATTGACGCTCTGTCCCGTGCGCAGGTCGAGCCGAGTGAGATTCCCCTCCTGCGACTGTGCGTACACGATGTTCGGATCTTCCGGATCGACGCGCCCCTGGAAGCCGTCGCCGCCGCCCACGGTGTACCAATCGCTCGTGCGGATCCCGGCGCGGTTGAGCGTTCGCGAAGGGCCGCAGACCGATCCGTTGTCCTGCGCGCCGCCGCACACGTGATAGAACGGCCGCGCGTTGTCGCTCGAGACGCGGTAGAACTGCGAGAGCGGGAGGTTCGTGAAATGACGGAACGTCTTCATCCCGTCGTACGTCTCGTAGAGGCCGCCGTCGTTGCCGAACAGCATGTGCTTGTCGTCGGTCGGATCGAACCAGATTTCGTGATAGTCCACGTGCACGCCCTGGAGCGGCACCTGCTTGAACGTCTTGCCGCCGTCCTCGCTCCTCCAGACGTTCGTCTGCGTGGCCCAGACCGTATCGGGCTTGTGCGGATCCACGAAGATCTCGTTGTAGTAGCCCGGATCCCAGCCGTGGTAGTCGCTCGTCCTCGTCCAGCTCTCCCCTTCGTCGTCCGACCGGTACATGCCCGTCTTCTCGCCTTTCGCGGTGATCAGGGCGTACACGCGCTTCGGGTTCTTCGGATCCATGCCGAGACCCGTACGCCCCATGTCCACGGCGGGCAGACCCTTCGTCAACTTCGTCCAGGTATTGCCGCCGTTCGTCGTCTTGTAGAGGCCGCTCTCCGGGCCGCCGCCGACGAGCTGCCCGACCTGACGGCGCCGCTGCAACGCGGCGGCAATGATGATCTCCGGCTTCTTCGGATCCATCGCCATGTCGGTCACGCCGGTGTCGGCGCTGATCGTCAGGACCGCCTTCCACGTCTGCCCGCCGTCCGTCGTCTTGTAGAGGCCGCGATCACCGCCGGACGACCACAGCGGGCCGATCGCGGTCACGTAGACGACGTTCGAGTTGCGCGGGTCGATGACGATGTTCTGGATGTGCTCGGAGTGTTCGAGCCCCATGCGCTTCCACGTCTTGCCGGCGTCGGTCGACTTGTACACGCCGTCGCCGTAGCCGACGCTGCGCTGGTTGTTGTTCTCGCCGGTGCCGAGCCAGACGACGTTCGAGTCGCGCGGGTCCACGGTGACGCACCCGAGCGAATAGGAGCCGTAGGTCTCGAAGATCGGCGTCCACGTGTTGCCGCGGTTCTCGGTCTTCCACAGGTTGCCCGACGCGGCGGCGACGTACCACACGCTCGGGTTCTTCGGGTCGACGTCGAGGTCGGACACGCGGCCCGTCGTGATCGTGGGACCGATGCTGCGGAAAGCGAAGTCTTTGAACGTGTCCGCGTTGAGCCGGTCGGTGGGGCCCTGCGCGGCGGCGACGGCGACGTAGAGCGCGATCGCCGCGGGCCAGATCCAGATACGG
>QHWR01000023.1:20778-27441 GCA_003223835.1 Acidobacteriota bacterium
TGTACTAGAGGATCTTCCGCCTGAAGGCGGAAGCCACGAGTTGAGTGTTGTGGAGTTGAGTGTTGTGGAGTTGAGTGTTGTGGCTTCCACCTTCAGGTGGAAGACATCATCGGATGCCCAGCTTCAGAATGGTCAGCGAGTGCGCCGGAAACGTGTATCTCAGCGTGTTCTGGACGTACGGTGACCCGCCGAGTGCGCCACGACCGAGCGTCGGCCTCACCTTGCGATCGTCGCCGAACGTGTGCGTCGCCTTCAGATCGGGATGATTCAGCGTCCAGGTCGAGTAGCTGTTTTCGAGCGTGGCGTCCTGGACCTCGATCTCAGTGGCGAAGTCTTTGTCCTTGCTGCGGTTCAGCACGTTGACAGAGACGGTATGCGTGCCTGGATCGTACGTCGACGACACGTCGAGGTACGGCGCAGGCTGCGGCCGGTTCTCCATCTTGTACGTCGGCGACGAGACCCACACGTCGAGGGAAGTGTTCCCCCGCTGGCGGCCGTACTCGACGATCGGAAAGTAGATCGTCTGCAGGAACAGCCCCTTCTCGTTCGTCATGATCGGCGCGATGACGTTGACCATCTGGGCCAGGTTCGCCATCCGGACGACGTCGGCGTGCCGGAAGAACGCGTTGAAGAACATGCCCATCGCGAGCGCGTCCTCGAAGTTGTAGATCTCCTCGAGGTGTTCGGCGTTGCGGGCGCGGTACCAGACGTTCCACTCGTCGTACGCGATGTAGATCGGGCGCGGATTCGGACCGGCCTGCACCTCGCGGATGAGCGATGACGTCACGCCGATGTACCGCTCGACGTTCTGCTGCGAGACGCCGAGGAACCGCTCGAGGTCGTTCTCGCGGTTGCCGACATAAGTGTGCAGCGCGATGTAGTCGATGGTGTTCCGCAGCGTCTGGAGCACGGTGCGGTTCCACCCGATCCAGTCGGCGTTGGCGCCGTAGTTGCTCGATCCGCTCGCGACCAGCTTGATTGAGGGATCCACGAGCCGCATCGCCTTCGCGGTCTCGAGCGCGGCCTTCGCGTACTCGTCCGCGCTCTTGTGCCCGAGCTGCCACGGCCCGTCGATTTCATTACCGAGCGCCCAGTACTTCACGGTGTACGGCGCGTCATGCCCGTTCTTCCGCCGCTGGTCGGCCCAGTAGGTGTGGCGTTTCTCGTTCGTGTATTCGACCCAGTAGCGCGCCTCGTCAACGGTGCCGAGGCCGAGATTGACGGTCACGTAGGGTTCGATCTTCATCAGCTCGCAGTAGCGCAGGAACTCGTCGGTGCCGAAGCGATTCGGCTCGAGGTCGTTCCAGGCCAGCTCGGCGCGGACGGGACGCTGGTCCTTCGGACCGATGCCGTCCATCCAGTGATACCCGGAGGCGAAGTTGCCGCCCGGCCAGCGCAGAATGCTGACGCCCAGGTCGCGGACCGCGTCCATGACGTCCTTGCGATAACCGTTGGCGTCGGAGAGCGGGCTGCGTTCGTCGTACAGGCCGCCGTAGATCATGCGGCCGAGATGTTCGGCGAAATTCCCGAAGACCAGCGGGTCGACCGTGCCGATCGTTCGGTCGAGATCGATCTTGATGCGCGCCGCGGCGGCCGGCGTTTGCGGCGCGGCGTGCATGGGCCAGGTCGCCGCGGCGATAGCCGCCGCACACAAGGCAGCGATTCTCTGCGAACGCACGAGCCCTCCCTTCCGCTTTCCTCTTTCCGCTTTCTTCTTTCCGTCTTCCGTTTTCCGTCTTCCGTCTTCCGTCAGTATGGCACCCAGACCGCCATCTCTCCCTTGCCGCGGTTGTTCCACGCGTAGTACGGGATCGCGACGACGGTGCGGTCGCCGGTCGTGAGCGTGATCGTCTCGACGCCGTTCAGCAGATCCGATCGGAACGCGTGTGCGGTTGCGGCATCGAGCGGCAGGCGGATGGTGCTGACGCTCCCGCCGTTGTCGATCGCCTCGAGACAATAGACGATTGGGCCGCGTTGGAGCGCGGCCTTGCCACGATCCTCCGCGACACCGTCGTGCGCGAGCACGCGCTGCACCGGCATCGGCAGCGACAGGTCCACCACGTCCCCCTTCTTCCACCGGCGACGAACCCGCGCGTAACCGTCCGTCAGCGCGATCGGGACCACAGCGCCATTGACGCGCAGCACCGGCGGCGCGTATCGAGGCGCGGCGTAGCGGTAGAGATCGCTGATGACCGGACGTCCCTGCGCCCAGCTCGGGATCCGCAGCGCGAGCGTGAAATCCATCTGCCGCTCGGGCCTCACCGTCATATGGACCTCGCCCTGCCAGGGATAATTGGTCGCCTGCGAGATGCGGATCACCTTGCCCGCTTCGTACACGCGCGCGCTGCTGCCGACGAACAAGTTCACGTAGACGATGCCCGGCTGCTGCGCGTAGATGAGTCCGGGGAGCTGCGCCATCAGGCGCGAGAGGTTCGCCGGGCAGCACGCGACGTCGAAGTATTCACTGCGCTGCAGGGTGCCGTTCGAGACGAGCGGATTCTGGTAGAAGAACGTGTTGCCGGCGAGCGAGACACCGGAGAGATAACCGTTGTAGAGCGTTCGCTCGAGCGTATCGATCGCGTCCGCCCGTCCTTCTCTCAGAAACAGACGGTGGTACCAGAGAATCCCGCCCACCGATGCGCACGTCTCGGCGTACGCGCGGTTCGGCAGGACGTAGTCTGGCCCGAACGCCTCGGTGCGTCCTTCGGAGCCGAGCCCGCCCGTCACGTACATCCGCTTCGACGTGACGTCGGCGAACAGCGCGCGGACCGCGCGCGCGTACGCCGGATCGTCGAGCAGCGTCGCGGCATCCGTCATCGCGGAGTACAGATACGTCGCGCGCACCGCGTGGCCGACGGCCTGAAGTTGCGCCGTGACCGGCGTCTCGTCCTGGCGATACGCGAGGTCGTTGTACATGAAGAAGCGGCTGCCGGGCTCGAACGTCGGATGCTCGACGCCGTGGCGGCGGCCGCGCTCGTCGAGGAAGAACTTCGCTTCGTCCAGATACTTGCGATCGCCGGTCACCCGCGCGAGCTTCACCAGCGCCAGCTCGATCTCCTCATGTCCAGGGACGTCACGCCGTCCATTCGGGCCGAACGTGCGGCACACGAGGTCGGCACTCTTGATCGCGACCTGCAGCAGCGTCCGCTTCCCTGTCGCCTGAAAGTATGCGACGGCCGCCTCGTACAAATGTCCCTGGTCGTACAACTCGTGGCTCGTGTGCAGCCAGGACCAGCGCTCGGGGCCCGCGCCCGCGGCGGGGGTTGCGGGATCGACCGTCCGCGGCGTGTAGATGTAGCCGTCAGGCTCCTGCGCGGCGGCCACGATCGCGATCAGCTCGTCGAGTGTCCTGTCGAGCGCGGGGTCCGGATATTTCGCGAGCGACCAGGACGCCGCCTCGATGATCTTGTAGACGTCGGTGTCGTTGTAGCGCTGCCCCTGGTACGGACCCTGAAGCGTGCGCGCGGCCTTTCGGAAATTGTCCACGCGTCCCGTCTTTTCGTTCTCGGCGATGATGTGCGGAATGGTCACCGTGCGGTTGGTCGCGATCCGCGGCGCCCAGAACGCGTCGGTGACCTGCACGTCGGTCAGCGCGACGGCCTTGATCGGATACTCGGCCGGTCCCGCAGTCTCACGCGGGGGCGCCGGCGCAAGAGCGATCCCAAGCACTCCGGCGACGACGAGCAGCGTGCGCATGGCGGCTATGTTACTGCGCCGGCGAGTTGGGGGAAGCAGAGAGCGCCGACTCTGCGCACTCGCGGTACAATACGCCCGACAAAATCAGGAGGCGCCCGTGATTCGCAAGCTTGCGGCGGTTCTCGTCTTCATTCTGTCTGTGCTCTGCGTCACCGCCGCGCCGCGCGCGGCCGCGCCTCCGGCACGCGCGCCGCACGCGCCGACGATGGCGCAGTTCATGAGCCCGGCGTTCCCGCTCGAGCTGGTCGCCGCGAGGAAGGCGGACCGCATCGCGTGGATCGCCAACGACAAGGGGCGGCGCAACGTCTACACCGCCGCCGCGCCGGCGTTCCATCCGGTCCGCGTGACGCAGTACCTCGACGACAACGGCGTCGACCTGTCACAGATCGAGATCTCGAACGACGGCGCGACCGTCGTGTTCGTGCGCGGACACACGGCGAATCGTGAAGGATGGATTGCCAATCCGGGCGCCGATCCGCGCGGGATCGAGCGCGCGATCTGGGCGGCGCGGACCGCGGGCGGACCGTCCTGGCGTCTCGCCGAGGGCAGCAATCCGCAACTCTCGCCCGACGGACGATGGGTGGCGTTCGCCAAGGAAGGCTACATCTACCGCGTGCCCGTCGCGCAGGGCCCGCGCAGGAACGCGATCGACAAAGGCGAAAAGCCGTTCATTCGGATCTGGGGCACCAACACGAATCCGGTCTGGTCGCCCGACGGCACGAAGCTCGCCTTCATCAGCAACCGCACGGATCACAGCTTCGTGACGGTGTACGACACGCGCACGAAAAAGATCACATACATGTCGCCCAGCGTCGATTGGGATTCCAGCCCCACGTGGTCGCCCGACGGCAAGCGCCTCGCGTTCATCCGCCGTCCCGGCACGCCGTTCGGCCAGCAGTCGCAGTCGGGCGTCGGCGGGCTTGGCAATCCACCGGGAGTCGCGTTCAACCCGAACAACCCGCAAGGACGCGGCGGGTTCGGCCGCGGCGGCGGGCGCGGCGGCGTTCCGCCGCCGCAGACCCCAACCGAGCAAGGACGCGGGGGCCGTGGTGGCGCGCAGACGGGCACGCCTCCGGCGCCACGCCCGGGGTTGACAACGGCGACGTTCGCCGGCGGCCACAACCTGTCGTTCTGGGTCGCGGAGACGTCAACGGGCGACGCGAAGGAGTTGTGGCACAACGCGGCCGCGGACAAGACGTTCACGAACATCAACACGATTGCGTGGGCCGGCGACCGCGTGATCTTCCAGGTCGAACCCGAGGAGTGGACGCGCTACTACTCCGTCGGCGTGGACGGCGGATCGGCGCCGGTCTCGCTGACGCCGCAGGAAGGGCAGATCGAGACGATGGCGCTCTCGAGCGACGGACGCTATCTGTACTACGGCACGAACGCCGGCGACATCGAGCGTCGTCACATCTGGAAGGTGCCGACCGCCGGCGGCGACCCCGTGCAGATCACCAAGGGTGACGGCATCGAACACGATCCCGTCGTCCTCGCGTCCGGCAAGACCCTCGCGGTGTTGAGCGCCGACGCGAAGCGGCCGCAGTCGGTCGGCATCGTCGCGGACGCGACCGGCGATCAGAGAGTGATCTTTCCGACGCTGCCGAAGGAGTTTCCGATCGCGGACGAGGTCGTGCCGCAGCTCGTCATGACGAAGGCGGCCGACGGCCTCGACATCCACAACCAGGTGTTCGTCCCGAAGGACATCCGCCCGGGAGACAAGCGGCCCGCCATCATCTTTGTACACGGCGGCCCCATCCGGCAGATGCTGCTCGGCTACCACTACATGGAGTTCTACCATCTCGCCTACGCGATCAATCAGTGGTTGTCGACGCAGGGCTACGTCGTGATGTCGATCAACTATCGGGGCGGGATCGGCTACGGCAAGTCGTTTCGCACGGCGCCGAACACGAACGCGCGCGGCAACTCCGAATACCAGGACGTCGTCGCGGGCGCGAAGTATCTGCAGTCGCGGCCCGACGTCGATCCGAAGCGCGTCGCGATCTGGGGGCTGTCGTACGGCGGCCTGCTGACGGCGCAGGCGCTCGCGCGCAACTCCGACATCTTCGTGGCCGGGATCGACCTCGCCGGCGTGCATCTGTACGGCAGCAACCTCGACCCGGAGAACCTCGCGTACCAGTCATCCGCGATTTCGGCTATCGACAAGTGGAAGTCTCCGGTGCTGCTGATCCAGGGAGACGACGACCGCAACGTCAACTTCGCGCAGACGGTGGGGCTCGTGGATCTTCTCCGCGCGCACGACGTGCCGTACGAGTTGATCGTGTTCCCCGACGACGTGCACGAGACGCTGCTCTACAAGCGGTGGCTCTACACGTTCGACCGGTTCGAGGATTTCCTGAACCGGCACCTGGGCCAGGGGCCGGTGCTGACGAACTCGGGGAAGTGACGCCGCGGGAATGAACCACAGAGATAACAGAGATCACAGAAAGCACCCTGATTCTTTGGTATCTCTGTTTTCACTGTGCGCGCTGATTCCGAGAAATGTTGAGGAAGTGTCTCGGTCAGCGCGAGCGTCCGCTTCGCGACGTCGGCGCGCCACGCCGAAGGGATCAAGAGGCTACTCGCGCAGCTGCGCTGAGCGCGCCGCCGTCGAAGCGTTGAGAGATCCACCGCAGGGCGCACAGAGAAAACAGAGATACCAAAGAATCAAATCTGTGCGGTCCCCAACGAGCTCGTGCCGGATTTCATGCGGATCCGTTTGTTGACGCTCTCTACCAGGACGTCCATGTAAGTAATGGACGCACCGTTCCGATCGACACTGCGAACGAGGATCGCGGATCGACCGCCCGGTTCGCACGCCGAGGCCGCGGAGATCCGCGGAAGCGTGGCGCAGGCGGTGGAAATGGCGCCGACGACGCAAACGAAGATCGTCGTCTTCCTCATCCAACCCTCAGCGGCAAGATCGCACGGCGGCGATTGCGGAATCACGCTCGATTGCACATGCTG
>QHWR01000024.1 GCA_003223835.1 Acidobacteriota bacterium
GGCGTCAAGCTGGCGCGCGAGAACGACCGCGACGGCGCCAGGGCGACGTTGGCGCGCGCGGCGAGCGAGTGCCCGGGCGACAGCGCGCCGTGGCGGGAGCTGGCGGGAATCGACGTCCTCGACGAGCGATGGCCTGCCGCGGCGGCGCACGCGTCCGACGCGATCGCGCGCAATGGCCGCGACGCGTACGCCTGGCGCATCCTCGCGACCGCGCGCTACATGCAGCACGACGATGCCGGCGCGCTCGCGGCATGGAATCGCGTGGGGGAGCCGCGGGTCGATCTCGTGGACGTGCGCGGACTGGAGCGCACGCGATACCGCATCGTCGCGCGGGCGCTGGGGATCGAGCCGGACGCGGTGCTCACACCGTCGCGCCTGCGGCTCGCGGAGCGGCGCCTGGGCGAGGTGCCCGCCGTCGCCGGCGGGCGCGTGGGGTTTCATCCGATCGAAGGCGGCGGCGCGCAGGTCGACGCTGCCGTCATCGAGCGCTCGGCGGCGCCGGATCATGTTGTTTCGTGGATTGCGGCCGGATTGCACGCGGCGACCGACCGCGAGGTGACCGCCTCGTTCGCGAGTCCGTCGGGCGGGGGAGAGCTGATCGAGGCGTCGTGGCGATGGTGGGAGCACCGGCCGAGGACGGCGGTGTCGTTCTCGGCGCCGGCGCCTGCGAGGCTCGGCGGCGTCTGGCGCGTGGAAGCCTCGCGCGAAACGCAGACGTTCGGAACGGCGCCGGTCCGCATCGCTGAAACACGTTCGGGCGCGGCGCTCACGATATCCGATTGGGCGGACGCCGGCGTGCGCTGGCGCACCGGTCTCTCAATGGACGACTGGTCGGGCCGCGGCCGCGCGTTCGCGGCCAGCGGCGGCATCGTCTGGCGGCCGTTCGGAGATCTCGTATCGATCGATGCGAACGCCGCGCGATGGATCGGCGTCACGCCGGCGTTTTCGACCGGCTCGTTGATCGGATCGTGGCGATCGTCCGCGGAACCGCGAGGGACCGTGTGGCTCGCGCGCGCGGGCGCGCAGGCGGCGAGCGACGACGCGCCGTCGAGCCTGTGGCCGGGCGCGGACACCGGCCACGCACGCGACATCCTGCTGCGCGCGCATCCGCTCCTCCGGGACGGCGTGATAACGGGCGGCGTCTTCGGACGGCGCGTGCTGTTCACCGGCGCGGAATGGAGGCGATGGACGTCACTCGCGGGCAAGCCACTGCGCGTCGCCCCGGCCGTGTTCGTCGATGCCGCGCGTGCCACGCGCGGATTGCCCGACAGCCTCACGCGCGCGCAGATCGATGCCGGCGCCGGGTTGCGCGTCTCGGTTCCGGGATCCGGCGTGCTCCGCCTCGACGTCGCGCACGGATTAGTCGATGGTCGTACAGTCCTATCGGTGACGTGGGAGCGATAGACGGCAGTCCCTCGTCCCGAGGCGCTGGTCCCTCGTCCAAGGTCCCTCGTCGGTCCAAAAATCGTCCCGATGCGCGACGTGCGTAACGATGGCAGTGGACGACGCACGGACGAGTGACGAAGGACGCAGGACCAGCGACGAGGGACCAGGGACTGACGACCTCTTACGAATCCGCCGCGAGCACGATCAACGTCGAGTCGTCTTGAAACTTTCCATCCGCGAATGTGGTCACGGCATCCATCACGCGTGCGTGGAGCGCCGGCGCGCTGCACGCGCGATGTTGGACCGCGGCGGCAATCAACCGCGCGTCGCCGTACTCTTCGTCATCGGCGTTGCGCGCTTCGGTGAGACCATCGGTGTAGAAGACGATCCGATCGCCGGCGCCGACGGTGACGCGTCCCTGCGCGTACGTCACGTCCTCGAAGACGCCGAGCACGGTACCGCCCTCGTCCAGCCGCTCGACGGTCCCGTCCGCGCGGACGACGACGGGTGGATAGTGGCCGGCGTTCGCATACGTCAGCGTTCCCTCGGCGGCGTCCAGCAGACAATAGAAGAAGCTGATGAATCGTCCCTCGGCGATGTGGCCGAAGAGCACGCGATTGACGCGCTCGCAGAGCGCGCCCGGCTCGATCGCGTCCGACGCGAAGGCGCGCACGGCGGCCTGCAGGTTCGACATCAGCAGCGCGGCCGGGATGCCTTTGCCGACGACGTCGGCGATCGACACGCCGAGCCGCGACGGTGCGAAGCGGATCGCGTCAAAGCAGTCACCGCCCACGCCCGCGGCCGGCTGCCACGAGGCGGCCAGCTCCCAGCCGTCGATCTGCGGGATCTGCTGCGGCAGCAGACGGCGCTGGATGTGGCGCGCCTCGACGATGTCGCGCTGCTCGGCGTGGTCGCGCCGCCGCCGCGCGCGCCCCTCGTCGATCTCATGACGCAGCGTCGCGACGAGCTGCGCGTTGTCCCACGGCTTCTGCACGAAATCGCGCACGCCGTGGCGCATCGCCTCCACCGCGAGATCGACGCTGCCCCAGCCGGTCATGACGACGACCGGCAGCAGCGGATCGATGGCCTGCGCGCGCGAGAGCAGATCGATCCCTTCGCGCCCCGAGGTCGTGTCGCCGGTGTAGTTGAGATCCATCAACAAGAGATCGAACGCGGCCGATCGCAGCTCCGCGAGCGCCGCCTCCGGCGACGTCACCGCACGCACGTCGATCGCCTCGCTTTTCAGCAGGAGCTTCAAGGCGTCCAGCAGATCCGGTTGATCGTCGGCGATCAGCAGGCGCGCCGCCGCCGCACAGGTCGGGCTCATACGGGGCGGTTCAGGTTCCAAAGCATGTGCCATCCAAGTGTTTGACGAAAGTCCGCTGGATTTCGTGCCGTGCGATCCGCGGCCTGTCCGATTCCGGACAACGCGATCCCGCAGCCGCGCGATCCGCGCTGGCGCCGCGGAAGCGAACGGGCCCAGTCCGCGCGTGCTTTCTGGCGCGGCGCTTGCGATAGAGCACCGCATGCTCACCCTCGACACGTGGTTCCGTGACGCGCGCTTCGCGTGGCGCGGGCTCATGAAGGCCCCGGGGTTCGCGGCGGTGGCGGTCGCCACGCTCGCTCTCGGCATCGGCGCCAACACCGCGATCTTCGCGGTCGTGAACGCCGTCGTCGTGCGTCCGCTGCCATACGCGGATCCCGATCGCCTCGTGCGCGTGACGGCGGACTTCACGGAACTCAACGTGCCGGACGTCGGGCTCTCGCCTCCGGAACTGGCCGACTACCGCGATCGGTCGGGCGTCTTCAGCGCGCTGGCCGGCGTGTATCCGATCAACGCGAACCTCACCGAGATCGACGTCCCCGAGCGCGTCGAGGTCCTGCTCGTGAGCCCGAACTACTTCGACGTCCTCGGCGTCCGGCCGCAGGCCGGGCGGTTGTTCGGCGCGGACGACAACGCGCCCGGCATCCAGGAAGTGGTGGTGATCAGCGACGCGCTGTGGAAGCGGCGCTTCGCGGGGTCGCCCGACGCGATCGGACGCAAGCTCCGCATCGACAACGATTGGTACACCGTCGTCGGCGTGTTGCCGCCGGGGTTTCGTCATCCGGGACGATCGCTGTTGACGGACGTCGACCTCTGGGCGCCGACGGGGTTCAGCGCCAAGCCGTTTCCATCGCCGCCGATCCGCGTCTCGTACTTCCTGACGGGGGCGATCGCGCGGCTCCGCCCCGGGCTGTCGATCGCGGAAGCGCGGCAGCGTCTCGCGGCGGCCGGCGCGGACTTCCGCGCGCGGCATCCCGACGACTACCCGGCGCGCGCGGGATGGGCGCCGCGTCTCGTCCCCTTGCAGGAGGATCTCGTCGGCCAGATCAAGCCCGCGCTGCTGCTGCTCCTCGGCGCCGTCGGCTTCGTGCTGCTGATCGCGTGCGCGAACATCGCCAACCTGCTTCTGGCGCGCGCCTCCGGGCGCCATCGCGAGTTGTCCGTCCGCCGCGCGCTCGGCGCGACCACTCCGCGGCTGGTGCGGCTGCTGCTCACGGAGAGCGTGATGCTCGCGGTTCTCGGAGGGATCGCCGCGGCAGGCTTGGCCGCGTGGCTCGTGGACGTGTTGATCGCGCTCGTCCCGGCGAACGTACCGCGCCTCCAGGAAGTCTCGGTTGACGGGCGCGTCGTCGCGTTCACGGCCGCCGTCACGCTGGGCACGTCGCTCTTGTTCGGCCTGCTGCCCGCGTTGCAGATGACGCGCACGGACGTGCAGGAAGGGTTGCGCGAAGGGGGACGCTCGTCGGCCGGCGGACGCCGGGGCGTTCGCGCGGCGCTCGTGATCGTGGAGTTCGCGCTGGCGCTCGTGCTGCTCGTCGGCGCGGGACTGCTGCTGCGGAGTTTCTGGCGGCTGCAGCACGTCGAGATCGGTTTCGATCCGCGGAACGTGCTCACCGCGCGGGTGTGGCTGCCGCAGCCCAACGATCCCGCGACGGGGAAATACTTCAAGCATCCTGCTCGCATCGCGTTGTACGAGGACGTGCTCCGGGGCGCGCGCGCCTTGCCCGGCGTGCGGGCGGCCGCCGCGGCGACCGTGCTGCCGCTCGACGGGTCGCGCACCAACGCCGCCGTCACGGTCGAAGGGCGCGAGACGGACGTGCCGTCATCCGTCTCGACCGTCCAGGTGAACGTCGCATCGACGGGCTATCTCGAGCTGATGGGCATTCGTCTGGTGCGCGGCCGCACGTTCGCCGGCCAGGATGACGAGCACGCGGCGAGAGTCGTGGTGATCACCGAGTCGACGGCGCGGCGGTTCTGGCCCGGCGAGGATCCGGTCGGCCGGCGCATCCGCCTGGGCCGGCCGCAGGCGCGCAACAATCCATGGCTCACCGTCGTCGGGATCGTCGCCGACATCCGCAACGAACGGCTCGACGTCGATCCGAGGCCGATGGTGTACATGACGCTGCGGCAGGTCTCGAATCTCTCGCTGTCGATCGTCGTGCGGACGAACGGCGTTTCGCCGAAGAGCCTCGGCGATGCGTTGGCCGCCGCGGTGCGCCGCGCGGATCCCGACCAGCCCACGTCGCGCCGGTTCGCGCTCCTGCTGCTCGGCGCGTTCGCCGCGCTCGCGCTGCTCCTCGCCGCGGTCGGCATCTACGGCGTGATGGCGTTTGTCGTCGGCCAACGGACGCGGGAGATCGGCATCCGGGTGGCGCTCGGCGCGATGCCGGGCGAGGTGGTGCGACTCGTCCTGCGTGAAGCGCTGATGCTCGCCGCCTCCGGCGTCGTGCTCGGCGCGTCGAGCGCGCTCATCCTGACGCGGTTCCTGCGAGGCATGCTGTTCGAGGTACGGGCGACCGACCCGTGGACCTATGCCGCGATTGCGGCGCTTCTGGCGGCGACGGCGGCGTTTGCGTCCTGGCGCCCCGCCGCGCGCGCGTCGCGCGTCGATCCGGTCGTCGCGTTGCGAGCGGAATAGAAATCTCTCCGCCCACTAAAGCGCTTAAGCACGATTACCGATATAGACGCGTGGATGATCTGGTTCTTCGAGCGCCGTCATTCACGGTTGCACTACGAGATCCGGCGACAGACCGACGGCCCCGATTACGAACTGGTAATCACGCACCCGGACGGGCATCAGGAAGTGGAGCATTACGCCGACCCGGCCGCGCTGCTCGAACGGTCGATTCGGCTGCAGCGTTCGCTGCTCGCCGCCGGATGGCAGCCGCCGGGCGGCCGGCAGCGGCCGCAGGCGGCGGGGTAGGATGCCTAGGGCTCCCGACGTCTGACGTTTTCGCTGCGGCGCAGCCGGATCGTGCCGCCGAACGATTCCAGTTCGACGTCCGCGCTGCCGTTGCCGAGCGTCAGCGTCACGCGCTTGCCTTGGTGCGCCTCGCGCGGATTGCCTCCCTTGACCGGCAGCGACGAATTCAGATCGCCGTTGTAGGTGCGCACGCTGAACGTCGCGTTCGACGACTCCGGGACCGCCATGAGGATGTTGCCGTTGTGCGTCGCGATCTCGTAGCGCCCGCCGTCGGCGAGCGCGCCGTCATACGTGATGTCGCCGTTGACGGTCGAGGCGGCGACGCTCTTCGCGTCCATCTTCGTCATCACGATCTCACCGTTGACGGAATCCGCCGTGACGTCGCCGCTCGAATCGGTGATCTTGATCCCCTGGTTCACCGAGCTGACGTTGATCCTTCCGCGCGCGCCCTCGACGGTTACTTCACCTTCCACCGTTTTCGCGGTGACGAACGCGCTGCCTCCCTTGATGACGATGTCGCCGCGGACGGTTTCGGCGGAGATCTCGTTCTGGGCGCCGTCCACGGTGACGAAGTCGTACGTGCCGGTGATCTTGACCGGCATCCAGACCGGCGTCGTGATGTCGTAGTCCACGGCGCTCGGCCCCATCTCGCCCGAGGCGGAGATCGAGAGGCCTCCTCCCGTGCGGCGGACGTTGACGCGCGTCCGCCCGTGGTGCCGCGCCTGGACGCGGACGGCATCCTTGTCCCACGTGTGAATCACGACCTCGCCCGCGAAGTTATCCACGGTCAGGCGCATGCCGCGCTGGACGGCTTCTGTCTGATCCGTCTGCGGCGGACGCGGCGGCGGCTGCGCCAGCGCGAGCATCGAGACGAGTGCCGCCGCCACCAGAATCATCGATCCGACCTCCGCTAGCCTTCGGTGCCGACCAGCGCGCTCGCACGCCGGAGCAGCGCAAGCTTCCGCTTCTTCGCGGCCGCCAGATGACTGTTCAGATACACGTTCATGGGATCGTCGGCGAGCGCGCGACGCGACTGTTCGATCGCGCGGTCGATCACCGCGAGGTTCGCCTCCAGCACGCGTACGGTTTCCGGATCCAGCTTCGCCCGGCCCGCTTGGAGCGACTGCTGCAGGTCCGCGATGGCGTCGTCGTACCGAGGATCGGCAAAGAGCACCGGTGAAACGTCGCCCGGAGTCGGGGTCCCGCGTTCGGCGGCGACCGGCGGCAGCGACGTCGCGCGGCCGCCGATCCGCGACAACCACACGGCGCCGCCCGACAACACCATCAAGGCGAGGCCGGCCGCGACGAGCTGCGGCAGCGTGAACGAGATCCGCCGCGTCATGCGCGTGCGGAATGGACGGACGTCGCCCTGGCGCGAGAGGCGCGCCTCGACGCCGGGCCAGAGATCGTTCTGCGGCGGCGTGGGCGGCAGCGCGCGCGCCTTCGCGGCGACCGCGCGCAATTCGTCGAGCGTGACCGCGCACTCGCGGCAGCCGGCCAGGTGCGCGTCGATCTCGGCGCGCGCGGCCGGGTCCAGCTCGTCGTCCAGGTAATCCGAGAGACGGTCGATATATTTCTCGTGCATGGCTCTTCTCTACGTCAAATGCCGCCGCAGCATCATGCGCGCGCGATGGAGCTGCGCTTTCGACGTCCCGGCGGAAATCTCGAGCATGTCCGCGATCTCCTGATGCTTGTAGCCTTCGACGTCGTGCAGGACGAAGATCTCGCGCGCGCCGTCCGGCAGTTTCGCCAGCGCCGTCTCGAGGTCCATCGGCAGATCGCGCGACCCCGTTGAAGCGGCGATCGTATCGAACACGCCCTCGCCGTCGTGCATTCGCCGCCGCCGCACCTGGTCCGTCCTGAACCGCTCGATGACGACGTTGACCGCGAGACGATGAAGCCATGTCGTGAACGAGGCGTCGCCGCGAAACGTG
Organism: Acidobacteriota bacterium; assembly: GCA_003223835.1. Classification (GTDB taxonomy): domain Bacteria; phylum Acidobacteriota; class Vicinamibacteria; order Vicinamibacterales; family 2-12-FULL-66-21; genus Gp6-AA38. Next base: position 7,568 of record QHWR01000024.1, read on the forward strand.
GCCAGCTTCTGCCAGACCCGGACGAACACGTCCTGCGTCAGTTCGTCCACGTCGCGGCCGGCGGTCATCCGGCGCACGAGGCTGTGGACGCGGGCGAGGTGAAGGCGGTAGAGCCGCTCGAACGCGCGGACGTCGCCCGCCGCGGCGCGCGCCACGTCGGACGGGTCCTGAACGGCCGTGAGGGACTCCAGTTCGGGGCGCAGCGCGAGGACTCTCAAGCTCCTTTCCTGCACCAGCTTGGACGGATCGGAGCGGCGGGAAGGTTGGAAACGGTCAGCGGAACGCGCCGAACGGGTTGACGGGCGTGCCCTCCCACCAACGCTTGTCGGGGTTCAGCCGGAAGACCGCAAAGTGCAGGTGAGGCGTACCTTTTGGGGCATTGCCCGAAGTGCCGACGTACCCGACGACCTGTCCCTTCCGCACGTGCTCCCCTTCGCGAAGCCCGTCCACATAACGCTCCAGATGCGCGTAGTAATAGCAGTACTCGGCGGCGGGGTCGAATTGGTAGATCGTCGTGCCGCCCGCCTTGCTCTCGAAGAGCTTGGCGATCGTCCCGTCTTCGACGGCGACGACCGGCGTGTTGCGCGGCGCGAGGATGTCGATCGCCTGATGCTCCCGCTGTCCGTCGCGCGAGTCATGGAACGAGTCCACGAGCTGATCGCTGCGGACGCCCTGGACCGGAATCTCGAGATTGCGCGAGACGAGATCGCGCGGCGCTTCGACAATGGGCGCGGCGGACGTACGCGCCGGAATACTGCCGATCGTGGACGCGGGGGGCGGCACCGCGCTCTGGCTGCTCTCCACACCGCTCGTCCATTGATCCGGGCCGACCTGCCGCGCGCGCGAGCGATCGGGTCCGATGCTCGGCGTGCGCACCGCGGCCTGCGCGGCGCCGGTTGCGCCGTAGCGCCACAACAGCGCGGTGGCCGCAAACGCGCCGGCGATGAAGCCGACGAGCACCGCGATGCCGATCTTCTTCATTCCCTGAACACCACGCGCGTGCCGGGCCGCACGAGCGACGCGACCTTCGCCGCGTCCCAGTTGGTCAGCCGCACGCAGCCGTGCGATTCCGCATGACCGATCAATCCCGGCTCGGGCGTACCGTGCAGGCCGTAGTGCGCCTTCGACAGGTCGATCCAGACGACGCCGACAGGATTGTTCGGCCCGGAGGGGATCGTCGCCTTCGAATGCGACGCGTCGGCGTCCCAGAAGAGCGCCGGGTTGTACCGGAACTTCGGATTGTGCTGGACGCCGGTGACGGTCCAGTCGCCGAGCGGCAACGGATCGTGCTCGCTGCCCGTCGTCACGGGCGCGTAGAACAGCACGTGGCCTTCGCCGTCGGTCAGCGTCAACGACGAGTCGCTTCGGCTGACGGTCACCAGAATGTTCGCGGGGTGTGACGGATCGGGCGTCGGACGTCCGCCGCGCGCCGGCGGCGCCGGCTGGAGGGCGTCGAGCACGTTCGGGACGGCGATCTGCGCGCCGGCCTTGAACTCCACCGACGGATTCAGGCGCTTCAAGAGCGCGGGGCTGACGTGGAACTTCTCGCCGAGCGCTTCGACGACGTTGCGGTAGCCGAGCGCGTCGAGTTTGGCCTGCTGCATCAAATCCGAAGGGATGTCGGGTGTGAAAGGACCCGCCGCATCCTGCTCCGTGATCGTGTAGTTCATCGTCGCGGGTACGCCCCCGGCGTCAGGATTTCCGCCGCCTCGCCGGAACGCGTCGGAGGCGCGCATCGTATTGACGCCCAGATGCGCATCAATCTCGCCCGGGGAGAATCCGGCGCGATCGAGCGTGACCTGCAGCGCCAGCGCGCGCTGCTCCTGCGGCGACAGCGGAGTCGTTGGCGAGAACGGCGCGAAGGCGAGAGCGAGACAGGCCAGCCAGGGGATCATCCATGCACCTCGACGGCGCGGCGGTCGCTGCCCGTACGTCGCTCGGTGGCCAGCAGCGGCGCGGTCGCGCCAAGCTCAATGAGCCGGAACGGCCGTTCCGGAAAGGTCTCGCGCATGAGCGAGATCGAGACGTTGAAGACGGGGACGTTGTTGCGCGTCCGTCCTTCGGGTCGCCCGTGATGCGCGTGGCCGTGAAACACCGCGCTCACCGGAAATCGCGTCAGCGGATCCTCGAGGCGGCTGCAGCCGAGGAACGGATAGATCTCGGGCGGCTCACCTTCCACCGTCGATTGAATCGGGGAGTAGTGGAGCACGGCGATCAGGCGATCGGTGCGGAGTCTCGCGAGCGCGGATTCAAGCTTCAGCGCCTCGTCGACCGCCTCGTGTACGAACTTCTTGATGATGTCCTCGCCCCAGGGGCCGAGCGCGCGGCGCCCGAACCCGCCCGCGAATCCTTTCACGCCGGCGAACCCGATCCCGAGGACCTCGGTCGTGTCGCCGTCGAGCACGATGATGCCGGCGTCGGTGACGATCCGCCTGATCTCGTCCTGCTGCCCCGATTCGAAGTCGTGGTTGCCGAGCACCGCGACCGACGGAATCTTCACCGTCGCGGTGAACTCCTTGACGAACGCGCGCGCTTCGTCCGCGAGCCCGTAGTCCGTCAGGTCGCCGCAGAGGACGAGCACGTCGGCCGCTTCGGTGATTTGCGCGAAGAGCGTCTGCAGAGTTCCCGGCGAGGTCGTGCGGCTGTAGTGCAGGTCGCCGATCGCCGCGATGCGGACGGTTTCCTTCGTCGGCATACATCTCCGGCTGAGCAAGATGGGTGCCGGAGAATCGGCCGCGTCAATGCGTCAGGGAATGCGTGAATAGTCGAGCTATGGGTTCACCCCTGCTGCAAAAGCTGTTCATCCAATGCCGCAATTGCCTGCTCGAGCATGCGGCGATGCGCGGGGTTGGTGGCGCGCGCGAGATCCGCGGCCGCGCGCGTGCGCGCCAGCTCCAGCGTCCGGCGGCGCTCCAGCCGTCCCTGCTGGTCCGGCGTCAACGCCGGGCGCCGCTCGCGGCCACGCGCCGCTTCTTCCTGCTGCGCTTCGATCGATTTGGATTCCCAGCCACGGGCCATAATCAGCTTCCAGCGTCCAGCTTTTGCGATCGGTCGTCGGTCCTCGATCCGCCGTCCTCGATCCTCCGTCTATTTATAATAGCGGTACATGCTTTCAATCCGCGTCGGTCGCGCGCTGCTCGCGGTGCTCGTGTGCGCCGGCGTCGTGGGATGCCGCAACGCGCCACCCGAGACTCAACAAGGTCCCGTCGGCGCGCCGCCGCCACCGTCGAAATCCTCCGCGCGCAGCGAACGCGCGCGTCCGCGCATTGTGGTCCTCGGCGACAGTTTGTCGGCGGGCCTCGGCCTTCTGGAAACGCAGTCGTATCCCGCGTTGCTGCAGCAGAAGCTCGACGCCGACGGCTATGACTGGGAAATCGTGAACGCCGGCATTTCCGGCGATACCTCCGCGGCCGGACTGCAGCGGCTCGATTGGGCGCTCGACGGAGACGTGCGGGTTCTCGTCCTCGAGCTGGGCGCCAACGATGGCCTGCGCGGCCTGTCGATCGCGGAGATGAAGCGCAACCTCGCCCAGATCGTCGAGCGCGCGCAGGCCAGGCATATCGCCGTGCTGCTCGCCGGCATGGAGGCGCCGCCGAATTTCGGACCCGAGTACGCGGCCTCGTTCCGGCGCACGTATCGCGAGCTCGCGGCGGAGTACCACGTTACGCTGATCCCGTTTCTGCTCGATCGCGTCGCCGGCCTCACGTCGTTGAATCAGCGCGACGGCATCCATCCCAACCCCGAAGGGGCGCGCATCGTCGCCGACACGGTCTGGACGGCCCTCAAGCCGATGGTTGATGCCGCGTCAGACACGGCGGGTTCCCGCGGCGTTCCCCACCCATGATCGAACTCCAGGGCATTTCGAAAACGGTGCCGAGCGGGGACGCGTCGCTGACGATCGTGCACCCGCTCGATCTGCGCATCGACGCCGGGCGCGTCGTCGCGATCACGGGACCGTCGGGCAGCGGCAAGTCCACGCTGCTCGGGCTGATCGCGGGGCTCGACGCGCCCTCCACCGGACGCGTCGTCATCGACGGCACGGACATCACCGCGCTCTCGGAGGACGCGCTGGCGCGCTTCCGCGGCGCCCGCATCGGCTTCGTTTTTCAATTCTTTCATCTGCTGCCGTCGCTGACCGCGTGGGAGAACGTCCGCGTGCCCCTCGAGATCGCCGGCGTCTCCGGCGCGAGCGCCCGCGCCGACGCGCTGCTCGACGAAGTCGGCCTGTCGCCGCGGCGCCATCACTATCCGTCGCAGCTCTCGGGCGGCGAGCAGCAGCGCGTGGCGATCGCGCGCGCGCTGGCCAACGATCCGCCCATCCTGCTCGCCGACGAGCCCACCGGAAACCTCGATTCGGCGACCGGCCGTCAGGTCATCGATCGGCTGATCGACGTGAACCGCCGCCGCGGCACGACGGTCGTCCTCGTCACGCACGACGCCGAGCTGGCCGCGCTCGCCGAGGTCACCGTCGCGCTGCGCGACGGCAGGATCGTGAGCGAGACCGCAGTGAGCAGAGCGGCAACATCATGACCTTCGTGATCCGCATGGCGCTGCGCGAGATCCGCGCGTCCTGGCGGCGCCTCCTGTTCTTCTTCGTCTGCGTCGCGGTCGGCGTCGGGGCGATCGTCGCGCTGCGCTCGATCATCCAGAGCATGCGCACCGGCCTGGCGCACGAGGCGCGCGCGCTCGTGGGGGCCGACGTCGCCATCCTGACGAGCCGCGCCTGGACGCCGGAAGTGCGCCGCGACCTCGATGCGCGTCTCGCGGACGCGCCGATTCTGGCGCGTCAGGAGTTGATCGAGACGCCGACGATGGTGCGGCCCGAGACGGGGCAGGGCGCGGCCATCGCGAAGATGGTTGAGCTGCTTGCAGTTCAGCCCGCGTATCCCTTCTACGGCCGCATCGTCCTCCAGGACGGGCGGCCGTACTCGTACGACCTGTTGCGCGACCACGGCGTCCTCGTGCGCCCGGAGCTGCTCGCGCAGCTCGGCGTGCGCGCCGGCGACACCCTCGTGATCGCGGGACGGCCGTTCACGATCCGCGGCGTCATCTCGCAGGAGCCGGGACGCCGCGTCGGCGCCTTCAGCTTCGGCTCGCGCGTGATCGTCGGGTACGACGACTTTCAGGCCACCGGCCTCCTGTCCTTCGGGAGCCGCGCCAGCTATCAGATCCTGCTGCGCGTGCGCGACGACGGGGTCACGCCGCTCGTGACGACGCTGCGCCGCGAGTTCCGCGACCGGTTCGTCGGCGTCCGGTCGTACAAGTCGACGGAGGACCAGATCGGCGATGACCTGATGCGCGCCGAGAATTACCTGAGCCTCGTCGGATTCGTGATCCTCATTCTCGGCGGCATCGGCGTCTGGAGCGTCACCCGCGTGTTCGTCCGGCAGAAAATCCGGAGCGTCGCGATCCTGAAATGCGTGGGCGCGACGACGGCGCAGGTCCTCTCGGCGTACGTGGTCCAGGTCGTGTTCCTCGGCCTCGCGGGGAGCGCGCTCGGGGTCGCGCTGGCGAAGCTCGCGATCGTCTTCCTGCCGGCGGCCGTCGCGGTCGCGCTCGGCGGCGTGCGTTACGGATTGACCGCATCCGCGGTCTGGCAGGGGGTCGGCGTCGGGGTGCTCGTCTCGTTGCTGTTCTCGCTCGTGCCGCTGCTCGAGGTGCGCCGCGTGCGGCCGCTGCTGCTGCTCCGCGGCGGCACCGGGGCCGCGGCCGCCGACGTGTTGCCGTCGTGGTGGACGGCGGCGGGGATCGCGGCGCGTCTCGCGCGGATCGACTGGCTGCAGGCGGGGGCCGCGGTCTTCATGAGCCTGGCGCTCGTCGCGGTCGCGGGCTGGCAGGCGTCGTCGCTGCGCGCGGGACTGATCGTCTGCGGCGGCTTCGCCGCCGTGACGGTCGTGCTGCACCTGGCGAGCAGCGGCATCGTGTGGGCGGTGCGGCCCGCCGCACGCGCGCGCTCGTTCTCCCTCCGGCACGCGGTGCTCAGCCTCGGGCGTCCGGGCAACCAGACGCGCGTCATCCTGCTCGCGGTGGGTCTGGGCAGCTTCTTCGTCATCGGCGTGCGCGCGATGCAAACCAACCTGCTGCGTCAACTGACGCTCGAGCTGTCCGGCAGCGGCGCCGACATGTTCCTGATCGAGATCCTCCCGCCGCAGGTGGACGCGATGCGCGCCTTTCTGACGCCGCGCAAGGCGCCGGACGCCCCGGATCCGCGGCTGGTTCCTGTGCTGCGCGCGCGCGTGACCGGCGTCCGCGGCCGCACGGTCAATCTGTCGAGCTACGAGGACGTCCGCGCGCGCGGCTCGCTCGCCCGCGAATACACGATCACCTACCGCTCCGAACTGGAGCCGAACGAGAAAGTGATCGCCGGCCGTTTCTGGACCGGCGAGCCGCCGCTCGCGGAAAATGCGCAGCCCGCCGAAGTGTCGATCGAGAAGAGCCTCCACGTCCGCTTCCATATCGACGTCGGCGACACCGTCCGCTTCGACATCGTGGGGCGTCCGTTCGAAGCGACGGTGACCAGCGTGCGCGAGGTGCAGTGGTCCGATGCGCGCAACGGCGGGTTCATGTTCGTTTTCAGACCGGGGCCGTTCGCGCGCGCGCCGCAGACGTGGATCGGGATCGTCAAGGCACCCGACGATCCGACGGCGCGCGGACGGCTGCAGCGCGACCTCGTCGAGCGCTTCCCGAACGTGTCGGTGATCGACATCCGCGAGATCCTCATGACGGTGCAGCGCGCGCTCGACAACGTCTCGCTCGCGATTTCGGTGGTCGGCGGCGTCGCGTTTTTCAGCGGCGTCCTGATTCTCATCGGGGCCGTCGCGATGACGAAGTTCCAGCGCGTCTACGAGGCGGCGATTCTCCGCACGCTGGGCGCCAGCACGCGCATGCTCGGCGCGATGCTCGCGTTCGAATACGCGGGCCTCGGACTGCTCGCCGGCGTCATCGGCGCGGCGGGCGCGCTGGCGCTGACGTGGGCCGTCACGCGCCAGGTGCTCGACATCCCCTGGTATCC
>QHWR01000368.1 GCA_003223835.1 Acidobacteriota bacterium
TTCTTCGTTCTCAGATATCGCCGCGTGTGCTCGGAGGGCGGGATTTCGAGCGGGAGCCATTCGGCGACCGACAGTCCGTAGCCCTCGAGCCCGACCAGTTTTCGCGGATTGTTCGAGAGGAGCCGCATCGAGCGGACGCCGAGGTCCTTCAGGATCTGGACGCCGATGCCGTAGTCGCGCTGGTCTGCCTTGAACCCGAGCCGCTCGTTCGCCTCGACCGTGTCGAAGCCCTGGTCCTGGAGTTCGTAGGCGCGGATCTTGTTCGCGAGCCCGATGCCGCGTCCTTCCTGATTCAAGTACAGCAGCACGCCGCGGCCTTCCTGCGCGATGCGCGCCATCGCGGCGTCGAGCTGCGGGCCGCAGTCGCAGCGCGCGGAGTGGAAGACGTCGCCGGTCAGACACTTCGAGTGCACGCGCACCAGCACGTTCGCGCCGTCCCCGATCTCTCCTTTCACCAGGGCGACGTGCGTCTCGCCGTCCAGCACGCTCTCGAACGCGATGACGCGGAACTCGCCGTGGTCGGTCGGCAGCGACGCCCCCGCGGCGCGGCGGACGAGCGCCTCGGTCCGCATGCGGTACTGGATCAGATCCGCGATCGTGATCATCAGCAGCTTGTGCCGCTTCGCGAACTTCGTCAGCTCCGGCACGCGCGCCATCGTGCCGTCCTCGTTCATGATTTCGCAGATGACGCCGGCGGGATACAGGCCCGCGATGCGCGCGAGATCGACCGCCGCTTCGGTCTGCCCCGCGCGCACGAGGACGCCGCCGTTGCGCGCTTTGAGCGGGAACATGTGGCCGGGCCGCGCGAGGTCGGCGGGGCGCGTCGCCGAATCGATCGCCGCGAGCACCGTCGCCGCGCGGTCGGCGGCCGAAATCCCCGTGCTCGTGACGTGCTTGGCTTCGATCGACACGCAGAACGCCGTGTCGAATCGTGCCGTGTTCTGCGGCACCATCTGCGGCAGGTCCAGCTCCGCGAGCCGGTCCTGCGTCATCGGCATGCAGATCAGCCCGCGGCCGTGCTTCGCCATGAAGTTGATGACGGCCGGCGTGATCTTCTCCGCCGCGATGGTCAGGTCCCCTTCGTTCTCGCGGTCCTCGTCGTCCACGACGATGATCAGGCGTCCGTCGCGGATCGCCGCGACGGCGGCCTCGATCGGCGCAAACGGTGATTTCGATTTTCGCATTATGGTTTTCTTCCTGCGGCCGCGAACTCGATCGCGCGGACGACGTACTTGCCGAGCACGTCGCATTCGAGATTGACCGGATCGTTCGGTTTCGCCGCGCGCAGGTTCGTGTGCTCCCACGTGAACGGCACGATCTGCACGTCGAGGCGCTTGTCGTCCACCCCGGCAACGGTCAGGCTGATCCCGTTCACGGCGATCGATCCCTTGCGCACGATGTAGGGCGCCAGCGCCGGCGGAAATCTGACGGTGACCCACCAGGAATCACCCTCCTGCCGGATTTCCTCGATCGTGCCGGTGCCGTCTACATGCCCTTGCACGAAGTGACCGCCGATGCGCGCGTCGGCCCGAAGCGGCCGCTCGAGGTTGACGAGCGCGCCGCGCTTCAGCGCGCCGAGCGCGCTCACCCTGGCGGTCTCGGGGGAGATGTCGGCGTGGATGCCGTCCGCATCGGCGGCGACCACGGTGAGGCAGACACCGTTGACGGCGAGGCTCTCCCCCGGCGCCAGCGCCGGCGCGAGGTCGGTGTGCAGGCGCAGGCGGAATCCCGCCGGCGTGGGCTTCACCTCCGCGACTTCCCCGATCCCCTCAATCAGTCCGGTGAACATGTCCTTCCACCAGCACATCGTCGCCCAGCATCGTCGTCCGCCGGTCGTGCAGCTCGCCCAGGCGGATGCGGTCCCCGACCCACGGCACGGCGTCCGCTCCGAGCCGCCGCGGCGTCGCATACACGTGAACGACGTCGACGACCCCGGCGTCGAGTGCCGCGCGGTGGAGCGTGGCGCCGCCTTCGAGTACGACGGACGTCAGCCCCAGGGCGCCCAATCGCGTCAGTGCGTGTCGGAGATCGCGATGATCGAGCAGCTCGACGCGGGCGCCGCTTTCCGCGAGCGCGCTCGCGGCCTCCGGGGCTCCCGCGTGCGCCGCTGCCGTACTCATGATTATGACCGGACCCGCATCGAGCGTCGAGAGCACGCGGGCGGACGGCGGCGTCCGCAGGCGCGTATCGAAGATGACCCGCGTCAGCGGACGGGCGCGGTGGGCGCCACGCGGCGTCAGCAGCGGATCGTCCGCCAGGATGGTGCCCGAGCCCACGGCGACCGCGTCCACCTCCGCCCGCTGCCGGTGGATCCGCCGGTCGGCGGCGCTCCCGGTCAGCCTGACGGGCGCGCCGCGCGGGCCGGCGATCGCGCCGTCCTGGCTGACGGCGGCCTTGAGGATGACGAGCGGCCGCCCGCGGCGCATGAATGTCAGGAAGGCTTCGTTCTGGCGCTCCGCTTCCGCGCTGAGGATCCCGACCGTCGTGCCAATCCCGCGCGACGCGAGGTAGCGGAGACCGCCGCCGTGGACGA
>QHWR01000145.1 GCA_003223835.1 Acidobacteriota bacterium
CGTTTACCTGCAGGGCGCCGTCGCGGTCGAACACGAAGAGGACGCGCACGGCCACGACGCGCCGGCCGGACGGCACGCGCCCGCGGCGGCGTGATGCATTCAGCATTCACATTCGACATTCAGCATTCGTCATGAGGGAGGATCGGTCGTGAGCAAACGTGGATTGTGGACAACGACGCTCATCGTCGCCGCGGGGGCCTTCTCCCCCTTGTATGCGCTGGAGTCCGGCGGGACCGCGCATTCGAACTTCATCATGTGGTCCGTGATCACCGCCGGCTTTCCGCTGGGGCTCGCGGCGGCGGGTTGCGGGCTCGGCCAGGGGCGGGCGATCGCGGCGGCCGCCGAAGCCATTGCGCGCAACCCGAGCGCGACGGGCGACATCCGCGGCGCGCTGATTCTTGGTCTCGTCCTGATCGAGTCGCTGGTCATCTATACGCTGGTCATCTCTCTGATCCTGCTGTTCGGGCTCGCCCGCATCTCGGCGTAGAGGCCGCCGACTCGTGGGGCGGGGGACGGGCGTGTCGTCCTTGTCGTTCTTGTCGTCCTTTTCGACGATCGACGCGCTCCTCCTCCTGATGGCCCTCATCTGGGGCACGAATTACGCCATCGTCAAGTCCACGTTCGCGGAGATCGACCCGCAGGCGTTCAACTGCCTGCGGTTGATGCTCGCGTCCGGCGTGTTCCTCACGGCGATGACGTTGACGCGCCGGCTGCGGGTAGGCGCCGGCATCTTCTACACGCGCGCGCCGGTGACCCGCCGCGACGCGCTCGCGTTCGCCGGCCTCGGCCTCGTCGGCCACACGATCTATCAGTACTGTTTCATCGCCGGGCTCGCGCGCACGAGCGTCGCCAACAGCGCGCTGTTGATTGCCGCGACGCCGATCGTCGTCGCCTTGTTGACGGCGGCCATGGGGCAGGAGCGCATCAGCCGGCTCCATTGGTTCGGCACCGCGCTGTCGATCGCCGGCATCTACGTCGTCGTCGGCCGGGGCGCGCGGCTGAGCGGCGACTCCGTTCACGGCGACGTGCTCGTCGCGATCGGTGTGGTGTGCTGGGCCATCTACACGGTCGGCGCGCGGCCGTTGATGACGCGGCACTCGCCCGTCGGCGTGACCGGTTTGTCGATGAGTCTCGGGACGGCCTTCTATCTGCCGCTGATGTGGGGGCACCTGGCGCGGCTGTCGTGGCCGGACGTCAGCCTGCGCACCTGGGTGATTCTGGTGTACTCGACGCTGTTCGCCATCTGCGTCGCCTACACGATCTGGTACGCCGCCGTCCGCGAGATCGGCACCGCCCGGACGTCGGTGTACTCCAACGTCACGCCGATTATCGCGATGCTGTTCGCCGTGGTGTGGCTCGGCGAGCCGCTGTCGTCCGCGAAGCTGACGGGCGCGGCACTGGTGCTGCTCGGGGTGGCGCTGACACGCGTCGGCCGGGCAAAGATAGCCGCGCCGGCGGAATGAAATAAAGAAGGCTTTGGGCTTCAGGCTTTGGCCGCCCCAAGCCCAAAGCCTAACTAAAGCCTGTAAAATAGATGCGACCGTGAAATCCCACTACTACTCGCAGCATGCCGTCGAGCTCCGGGCGGAGCTGGGACGGGCGATTACGCGCGACCAGATGCGGGTGTTCCATCGCAAGGCGCCGCTGAGGCACTTCGTGGTGACGATCCGCCAGTTCGGGATCCTCGCGCTCGCGACGTGGGGACTCATCCATTTCGAGAATCCCCTCATCTGGATCCCGCTGGCGTTCGTGCAGGGGTTCACGATCTTCAACTTCACGGTCCTGCTGCACGAGGTCGTGCATAACACAATCTTCTCGCGGCGCCGGCCGGCGGCCGAGCGGGCGCTCGGCTATCTCTACGCGGTCCCGAGCGGCATCTCGGCCAGCCAGTTCACGCGGTGGCACCTCGACCATCACGCTGAGCTCGGGTCCGACGAGGACGACCCGAAGCGGCATCATCTCTCGCCGAAGGTCAACAAGCGTTGGTACAAGCTGCTGTACTGCAGCCCGGCGCTGTTTCCGATCTATTTCCGGGCGGCGCGGCGAGAGTCGGCGACGTATCCGCCGGACCTGCAGCGCACGATCGCGCGCGAGCGGCGCGTCTCGATGCTGGCGCACCTCTCGGCCATCGCCGTGCTGTGGTACGTGTTCGGCTTCTACACATCGCTTCGCACGAGCATCATTCCGGTGTTCTTCGTGTTCCCGATCGCGTTCACCCTCAATCGGCTCGGGCAGCATTACGACATCGACCCGTCGGATCCCGCGAAGTGGGGCACGCTGATGAAGGGGCACTGGTTCTGGGACTTCGCGTTCCTGCACTCGAACTATCACCTCGAGCACCACTATTTTCCCGGCGTGCCGTTCTACCGCCTCGCCGCGCTGCAGCGCGCGCTCGTGCCGTTCTACGAGCGCAAGGGGATGCGGTGGCAGAATTATTCGGGCCTGGTCTACGGCTGGCTCGTCGAGAACCGCGCGCCGCACACCGATTGGCATACGCAAGCTGGTGCCGGGGGCTGGGGGCAGAGAGGGAGTGCTGGGGCACACACGAGTGCCGCGGCCCAGCCCACTGCTGCGCCGCGACGTCTCTGAGGTTCTGCACGCAGCAGCCAGCACCCGGATTTCCTCAGCACGTTCTCTAGCACCCAGCCCCCAGCAGCTGGATTTCCTCAGCACCCTCTCTCAGCACCCAGCCCCCAGCACCTGTGTTACGTTATCCGGCCATGTCGATGTGGACGATTCGCACTCGATCCGCGCTGGTCGGCGCGGGTTTTCTGATCTGGACCATCGCCGTCGCGGGGCAGGGGGCGCAGACGCCGCCGACGCCGGCCGGGCGCGGCGGGCAGCCGCCGGTGCAGGGACGCGGCGTGGGACGGCCCGAAGCGTACCCTCAGCGGAGCCCGGAAGATCCCGCGATGGTCGAACGCGGCAAGACGTTGTACGGCGTCACCTGCGCGTTCTGCCACGGATCGGACGCGCGCGGCGGCGAGACCGGACCGAACCTGCTGCGGTCGCAGCTCGTGCTGAACGATCAACATGGCGAGTTGATGATCCCCGTCGTGCAGAACGGCCGGCCGGAGCGCGGGATGCCGAAGCTCGATCTGACCGCCGCGCAGATCCGCGACATCGCCGCCTTCGTGCACAGCTTCAGGGTCGGCGGCTATGACATCTCGCGCATGGTGCCGCCGAGCATTCTCGTCGGCGACGCGAAGGCGGGGGAAACGGCGTTCGGGTCGATGTGCGCGTCCTGTCACTCGGTCACGGGCGATCTCAAGGGCCTGGCCGCGAAGATCCCGGACGCGAAGGCGCTGCAGCAGACGTGGCTCGTGCCGGGATCCGGCCGCGGCGGCGCGCCCCCCGGCACGCTGAACGTGCCGCCGACGACCGTCACCGTGACGCTGCCGTCGGGTGAAAGAGTCGAAGGCCGTCTCGGACGCATCGACGATTTCCTCGTCACGCTCACGCAGGCCGACGGGACGCTGCGCAGCTTCCGCCGCGAAGGTGACACGCCGAAGGTCGACGTCCACGACCCATTGCAGCCGCACCGCGACCTGCTCGCGAAGTACACCGATCAGCAGATCCACGACCTCACCGCTTACCTGGTGACCTTGAAATGACGCGCACTTACACGCTCGCTCTCGCCGCCATCCTCGTCGCCGCCTCGTCTGCCGGCCTCGCGGGCCAGAGCAAGGGGCTCGACCCCGCCCGCATCCTGGAACCGCTGAAAGACAACTGGCTGACGTACTCCGGCGACTACTCGGGGAAACGCTACAGCGCGCTGACGCAGATCAACCAGTCCAACGTGAAGCACCTGACGCTCGCGTGGGTGAGCCGCGTGACCGCGGGCGCCGGCGGTCCGGGCTCCGGCGGGCGCGGCGGTTTCGGCGGCTTCGGCGGCGGTCCACCGACGATCATCGGCGGCGAAGGAGACGCCGAGGCGTCCGTCGGCGCGTTCGGCGGCGGCACGAACATCCGCGCGTCCATCCTGCAGGTGGACGGCATCCTGTATTTCTCCACCCCCGACAACGCGTGGGCCGCCGACGCTCATGACGGCCGCGTCCTCTGGCATTACTTCTGGCGCACGAAGGGTGGGACGCACATCGGCAACCGCGGGCTCGGCATGTGGGGGACGTACCTCTTCATGGAAACGCCGGACGACGCTCTCGTCTCGCTCGACGCGAAGACGGGGAAGGAACGCTGGCACAAACCGATCGCCGACTTCAATCAGCAGTACTTCTCGACGCCGGCGCCGATCGTCGTCGGCAATCACGTGCTCGTGGGCACCGGCAACGACCTCGACGCGCCGGGATTCCTGCAGTCGTTCGATCCCGAGACGGGCGAGCTGCAGTGGAAGTTCTATACCGTCCCGATGAATCCGGGCGACCCGGGGCTCGAGACATGGGGCAGCCTCGACGCGGCGCGCCATGGCGGCGCCCAGGTCTGGGTGCCGGGCTCGTACGATCCGGAAACGCACTGGTACATTTTCGGCACCGGAAATCCGACGCCGGCGTATACCGACTCGCCGGCCCGCAAGGGAGACAACCTGTTCACGTGTTCGCTCGTCGCCGTGAACGTGGACACCGGCAAGATGGCCTGGCACTACCAGACGTCGCCGCACGACACGCACGACTGGGATTCGGCGCAGACGCCGGTGCTCGTGGACGCGGAGTTCAACGGACGTCCGCGGAAGCTCGTGCTCACCGCCGCGCGGAACGGCTACTTCTTTGCCGTCGATCGCCTGACCGGCGAGCATCTCGTGACGGGACAATTCTCGCAGACGGTCAACTGGGCGTCCGGACTGAACGCGAAAGGACAGCCGGTCAGGAATCCGGCGAAGGATTCAACCGTTGGCGGCGCGCTCGTCTCGTCGAGCAACGGCGGCGCGGCCAACTGGCCGCCGCCCAGCTTCAGCCCCGACACCGGTCTCTTCTACGTGCCGCTGACCGAGTCGTACTCCATGTACTACCTGACCGAAACCGATCCGCGCGGCGCGATGGGGCTCGGCGGCAAGGACGAGCAGGGTCTGACCGTCATCGGCAACTACCTGACCGCGATCGACTACAAGACGGGCAAGACCGTGTGGCGTCACAAGTATCCGGGAAGCGGCGGCAACGGCAACGGATTGCTGACGACCGCCGGCAAGCTGCTGTTCGGCGGCGACACGTCCGGCAATTTCATCGCGTACGATCCGGCGAACGGCAAGATCCTGTGGCACACCTATCTCGGCAACGTCTCGAACGCGCCCCAGACCTACATGCTGGATGGGCAGCAGTACGTCCTCGTCGCCGCCGGCGACACGCTGTATGCGTTCACGCTGCATCCGTAACGCGCTGGTCGTTGCCGCCCTGTCCATCGCGCCCGCGTGCATCGCGCGCCTGGACGGCCAGCTGATCTTCGTCTCGGATGAAACTGGCGGGCGCGTCATCGTGATCCAGCCGGGCGACGGCGCCGTCCTCGCGACGATTCCCGTCGGCAAGCGTCCTCGCGGGCTTCGCGTGCTGAAGGACGGCCACCGCATGCTCGTCGCCCTGTCCGGCTCGCCGATCGCCGGCCCCGGCGTTGACGAGAAAACGCTGCCGCCCGCGGATCGCTCGGCGGACGGGATCGGCGTCCTCGATCTCGCGTCGCGGAAAGTCACGCGCGTGATCCCGAGCGGACAGGATCCCGAGTCGTTCGCCCTGTCGCCCGACGAGAAGACGATCTACGTGTCGAACGAGGAGACGGCGGAAATGTCGGCGGTCGATCTGGAAAGCGGCGCGATCCGCGGACGCGTCCACGTCGGCGAAGAGCCGGAGGGCGTCACCGTCTCCCCGGACGGCCGGTTCGTCTACGTCACGTGCGAAGGGGACAACGCGGTCGTCGCCGTGGACACCGGGACGCTGGCCGCGGTCGCGACGATCGCGACGCCGGCGCGGCCGCGCGCCGTCGTCTTCACCCCGGACGGCCGCGAAGCGTTCGTGACGACCGAGAACGGCGGCGCGGTCGCGGTCGTCGACGCCACGTCGCATCGAGCCACCGCGACGATTGCGATGCCGCGCGGGGCGTCGGCGCCGACGCCGCCGCGCCCGATGGGGGCGGTGCTGTCGCCGGACGGCAAGTCGCTGTTCGTGTCGAACGGCCGCGCGAAATCGGTCGCCGTCATCGACGTCGCGTCGCACCGCGTCGCGCGGGTGTTCGACGACGTGGGGACGCGTCCGTGGGGGATCGGGATCAGCGCGGACGGCCGCACCATCTATACGGCGAACGGGCCGTCGGGGGACGTGTCGTTCATCGACGCCGCGACCGGACAGGTGACGCGTAAGGTGGCGGTGGGAGGCAGTCCCTGGGGATTGGTCGTGAAATAGCAGGTCGCTGAACGTCCACGACCTGCAGTGACGGTGTTCACGATCGATACGCCTCCCTCCCCTTCCCTTGCACCGGAATGTTCTGCGCGGCGAGGACCTCGTGCTGCAGCGCGTACATGGCCGCCGCCGCTTCGTCGATGTGCCGCACGAACGCCAGCGACCCGGCGAGGATCGGATGCAGCCGCGCTTTGTCCTGAATGCGCGCCGGCGGGTACTCGTGCTCGACGATGAGCGGCGTGTTGGCGACGTCGAGGGCGAGCAGCTCGCGGGCGGCGAGCTGGTGGTCGAGCCAATCGACGGTGCGGTTCTGGAGATAGGCGAGCGGATCGTGACGCGCGGTCCCCGGCAGCTCGTGCTCGGCGAGCACCGTCTGTTTCTTCCACGCGTTGACCTGATCCGCGGGATTCGGCGACGGACGCCCGTCGATCCAGTCGCCGCGCTGCAGCGTCTGGCCGCCGTACCCCCAGCCGGACACGCCGCGCGCGTCGATCACCTGCCCCTTCACGTGGAAGCCGCCGATCAGGAAGTTGTAGCCGGCGTCCTTGAGGAACTGGAAGAGCGACCGCGTGTCCTGCCCCATGAGGATCGCGTGTGACGGATCGTAATGGATGCGGAACTGATCGCCGACGCCGTGCTTCTCGCAGATCTTGTGTAGCGCAATCCACGCCCCCGGCGTATACGCGATGTTGTTGTGGAAGTTGTCGCCCGTCGTCCAGCCGGGCATCGGGCACTGCTCGACGCGGTAGGTGAGGCCGCGCGACTTCGCGTCCTCGAGCAGCGGCACGAACCACTGCTCGAAATCGAGCAGGTTCTGATCCATGCTGTGCTGCTGGTTGCGGCCCACGAAGCCGCAGACGGCGTTGACGCCGAGCAGGACGGCCGCGTCGAACACGCGGCGCATGAAGTCGTGTTTCTTCTGCCGGACCGCGGTCTCGTGGTGGAGCAGGTTGTCGAAGTAGCCGACCTCGGTGATGCCGATCCGGTGCGTCGTCAGCGCCGCCTGGACGCGGCGGGCGCGCTCGCGGTCGAACGGCTTCCGCAGGTCGAGCGTGTTGGCGACGGGGTCGAGCATCGCCTCCGGAGGGACGTCGGTCTCCGTGGGATGCAGCGCGGCGGAGAGCTGGATATGATCGGCGTCCAGCTCGCGCGCGTACGCGATCCATTCCTCGATGGCGCGATCCGGGTCCGCGTCGCGCACCTCGCGCGGCGTCAGCTCCTGAATGGCCGCGGTGAGGATGCCGATCTTCATGAACTTCGGGACGAATGGTTGAATGCGCATGCGGAACGGTATTGTATCTGTGCTGAAAGGCAGGCGGTAGAAGAGCGCCTGCGGCCCGAGCCAGGCGCGAAGTCGCCGACCCTTCGAGAGCCTCAGGGTCGCCCTGAGCGACGTCGAAGGGCGAGCGCTGAGAAAGCCGAGAAAAGAGATCACGATGCAGCGAATTGGAATGGGGCTCGTCGGCCCCGGGTTTGTCGCAGCTCATCACGTGGACGCCGTCCGCCGCCTCGGGTTCGTGGACGTTGTCGCGCTCGCCGGCAGCAGCGACGCGTCGGCGCGGAAGAAGGCGGACGCCTGGGGCGTCCCGAAGGCCTACGGCCGCTATCAGGATCTCGTCGCGGACCGCGACGTGCAGGTCGTCCACGTCACGACGCCGAATTTTCTGCACGATCCCGTGATTCGCGCGGCGCTGGGCGCGCGGAAGCACGTCGTGTCGGACAAGCCGCTGGCGGTGTCGTCGGCGGAAGCGCGCGGGCTGTGGCAGGCGGCGAAGGACGCCGGCGTCGTGCACGCCGTCACGTTCAACTACCGCGGCAACCCGCTCGTGCAGCAGGCGCGCGACATGATCGCGAAGGGGGAGCTCGGCCCGGTCCACTACGTGCACGGGCAATACCTGCAGGACTGGCTGCTCGAGCCCACGGATTATTCGTGGCGCCTCGAGCCCGACAAGGGCGGACAGAGTTCCGCGCTCGGCGACATCGGATCGCACTGGTGCGATCTCGCCGAGTACGTCGTCGGCGCGCGCATCCAGTCGGTGCTGTCGGATCTCACCACCGTCATCTCGACGCGGATGAAGCCCGAGTCGACGGCCGAGGCGTTGGCGACCGCCGGGACGCAGACCCGCCGCGAGGTGGCGATCACGAGCGAGGATCTCGCGTCGGTGCTGCTGCGCTTCGACAACGGCGCGCGCGGCGCGTTTTCGGTCGGGCAGGTGTGCGCCGGCCACAAGAACGGGCTCGAGCTGGAGGTGAACGGCCGCCGCGCGTCGCTGCGCTGGATCCAGGAGCGCCAGAACGAGCTCTGGATCGGCAAGCGGCACGAGGCCAACGCGTTGCTCGCGAAAGACCCGTCGCTGCTCGCGCCGGCGGCCGCGCGCTACGCGCGCCTGCCCGGCGGCCATCAGGAAGGCTGGGCCGATGCGTTCCACAACCTGATGCGCGACGTGTACGAATGGATTGCGGGCGGGAAAGGGGCCAGCGGCGCTGCGCCCTTCCCGACGTTCGAGGACGGCTACCGTTCCGCGTGCATCATCGAGGCGATCCTCAAGAGCCATGCGAGCGGCGGCACATGGACGAAGATCTAAAGAAGGGGCAAATACGATGGACACCAGCGAACGGATCCTGTACTCGAGGCGCGACTTCGGAACGATGGTGCTCGCCGGCCTGCCGCTCTCCCTGGCGATGGCGGCGCGCGGCAATTCGACGTTCCACGGCGTCCTCATCGGCGCGCAGACCTATAGCTTCCGGACGATCCCCAACGCCGAGGACATCCTCAAGGCGATGCAGCAGATCGGCCTCAGCGAAGCGGAGCTGATGTCGAATCACGCCGAGGCGCTCGCCGGCGCGCCGGCCGCGCCGCCGGGGGGCCGCGGGGGCCGCGGCCGCGGCGAGACGACGCCCGAGCAGCAGGCCGAGATACGCCAGGCGCAGCAGGCGCGCACGGACGAGATGCGCAAATGGCGCCAGTCGATCTCGATGGACAAGTACAAGGACGTGCGCAAGAAGTTCGCCGCCGCCGGCGTCGACGTCCGGTTCCTCTGCTACAACATGAACCAGAACACGACCGACGACGACATCGAGTACGCGTTCCAGATGGCGAAGGCGCTCGGCGCGCACGCGATTACCACGTCCACGCAGCTGACCGTCGCGAAAAAGGTCGCGCCGTTCGCCGACAAGCACAAAATGATGGTCGGCTACCACGGCCACTCGAACGTGAAGGATCCCAACGAAGTACCACGGCGTGAACCTCGACATCGGCCACTTCACCGCGGCGAATTTCGACGCGGTCGCCTACATCAAGGAACATCACGACCGCATCACCAACCTGCACCTGAAGGATCGGAAGAAGGACCAGGGCGACAACGTCCCGTGGGGACAGGGGGATACGCCGATCAAGGAGGTTCTGCAGCTCCTGAAGCGAAACCGCTACAAGATCCCGGCGAACATCGAGTTCGAGTACGCGGGGGATCCGATCGTGGAAGTCGCGAAGTGCGTGGAGTACTGCAAGCAGGCGCTCGCGTAGCAGGTACACCCGGAAGCCGTGGCTTCCGCCTTCAGGCGGAAGAGCGACTATTTGACGACGAGCGTGCCTTTCATGCCGCCGACGTAGTGGCCGGGAAACGAGCACAGGTAGGGGTACTCGCCGCGCTTCATCGGCGCCTTGAACGTGACGTCAACGGTTTCGCCGCCGCCGGCCATTCCGGTGGCGGCGAGGACGTCCTTCTTCGATTCCGGCGCGATGAAATCCGTTTCGCGATGCTGCGCGCCGGCGGTCACCAACGCCATCGCATCCGTCCCCTGCTGCAGCAGGACGAAGTTGTGCGCCATCACGATCTTCGGCATCGTGCCGACTGCGGTCAGCACGACGTGGAGCCGCTCGCCGGGCTTCGCGTTGATCGTCGTCACGTCGTACTTCATCGTCTCGGTGCCGGTGATCTTGACGGTCCGGCCGTCCGCGCCCTTCGACGCCCCTTTCGACGACTGGCCGGCCGCGGCGCCGGGCGAGACGAGCGCGAACGTCAACACGACGGTGGTGAACAGCGACGGCATCCTCATTCGAGCTCCCTCATCCAATTCTATCGCACGACCAACGACCAGCGACGAGCGACCAGCGACGACGCGTTATTTGATGGTCCAGTAATAGATCGTTCGGCCGTCGACCTCGAGCTTTTGTTCCGGCGGCCAGTCGTTGCCCATGTCGAACGCGTGCGACACGATGCGTGTGCCAGGCTTCAGCTCGGCCTTGAGCTTCGGCATCAGCTTGACGTTCAGCGAGGGGAGCAGATAGAGCGTGACCACCGTCGCTTCGCTGATGTCGGTGGTGAAGAGATCCTGATTGAGGAACTTCACCTTGTCGGTGACGCCGGCGAGCTTGGCGTTCTCGTTCGCCTCCTCGATTCGCTTCGGGTCGATGTCGATGCCGACGCCGCGTGCGCCGTACTTCTTCGCGGCGGTCACCGGGATCCGGCCGTCGCCCGACCCGAGGTCGTAGACGACGTCGCTGCCGGTGACTTTCGCGAGCGAGAGCATCGCATCGACGACCGGCTGGGGCGTCGGCACGTAGATGACGTCCGGTTCGCGCTGAACGGCGGGGTTCTGTCTCGCCGCCGGAGCTTTCGCGGCGGCGGAACCGCTGGCGCGAAGGTGAGGTGGCGGGGCGATCGTGAAAAGAGCGGTGGCGACGAAGAACGCGACACGAGTACGAGTTCGCATGGGCTTCACCGTAAAGGAAGCGGAATGATGCTGATGACCAGGGCGGCACCGCCGGCGGTCGCCGCCGGAGCAATCCGCACCTGGTGGCCATGATGAGCGAATGAGAGCGTCCGAGCCGACGCGATTCCGATGGCGCTTCCGAAAACGACGTCGCTCAGGTAGTGCTGATGGTCGGCGATGCGGCTCGCCCCGATATAGGCGGCGCCGATGTATGCCGGAACGCCCGCCTTCCACCCGAAGTGCTGCTCGAGCACGTCGGCGGTCGCGAACGCGGCGGATGAATGACCGGACGGGAACGAATAGTGGGCGCCGTTCGGGCGCGTCCGGCGCACCGCTACTTTCAGGCCCAACGTCAATATTCCGGAAACAGCCTGCGCCTCGATCAGATCGGCGCCCGTGTTCTCGACCTTCGGCGAATGGGTGGCCGCTCCCAGCACGTAGACGGCGAACGCCGCGCCCGCGTGCGTGTAGCCGTTCCCGGCGACGTCGCCGGCGTCGAGCGCTTCCTCGAGCCGGTGCGAGCGGGTCATCCCGCGCAGCGAACCGGCGTCTTGCTGCTTCGCGAGGACGGCGAGGCCGCCGCCGAGCGCGAGCACGATCGCCGGTTCGCGCGTCACGAGTCTCGTGACGTCGCCGCCGATCGATCGGACGAGCGATCCGAACGGCCGCGGCGCGTCATCCTGCCCGAACACACATGCGGAGCCCGGAACGACGAGCAGGACCGCGGCCAGCAGCGCCTTCATGAAAACCTGAAAATCATACCCCAAGGGAACGACCGCTCTGCTGGAGGAGCTTCGCGACGAGCGCCGTCCAGCCCGTCTGGTGGCTGGCGCCGAGTCCCTCGCCCGTGTCGCCATGGAAATACTCGTGGAAGAGGACGAGGGTGCGCCAGTGCGGGTCGGTCCGGAACCGTTCGATCCGTCCGTGCGCGGGCCGCGCGCCATCGGGGCCCGGCAGGAACAGCGACGAAAGCCGGCGCGACAATTCGCCGGCGACCTGCCAGAGCGTCATCATCCGCCCCGACCCCGTCGGACATTCCACCGTGAACGCGTCCCCGAAATAGTGGTGATATCGCTGCAGCGCCTCGATCAGCAGGAAGTTTCCGGGGAACCACACGGGCCCGCGCCAGTTCGAGTTGCCGCCGAACAGCGGCGTGGTGGACTCCGCCGGCTCGTAGTCGACGACGTGTTCGTGGCCGTCCAGCGTGAGGACGTACGGATGATCGTCGTGGCGGCGCGACAGCGAGCGCACGCCGTGCGGCGACAGGAATTCGCGCTCGTCGAGCATGACGCGGAGGATGCGGCGTAATTGATCCGCGTCCGCGATCGCCAGCAGGCGGCGGTCGGCGTGTCCCTTGACCTTCACGCTGGCGATGTTCTCCGTCAGGTCCGGCCGGTGGATGAGAAACCATTCGAGGCGCGTGCGGAAACCCGGCAGGCGTTCGAGGACGCGCGGCTCCAGCGTCTCGACGGCCAGCAGCGGGATCAGACCGACGATCGAATGGACTTTGAGCTCGCGTCGCGCGCCGTCGGGCGTCTGGAGGACATCGTAGAAGAATCCATCCTCCTCGTCCCACAGTCGCAGCGACGCGTCGCCGTGGCTGCCCATCGCGTGCGCGATGTACAGAAAGTGCTCCAGGAACTTGCTCGCGATGTCTTCGTACACCCCGTCGTCCATCGCCAGCTCGATCGCCATCGCGAGCATGTTGAGCGTGTACATCGCCATCCAGCTCGTCGTGTCGGACTGCTCGAGGTGTCCGCCGAGCGGGATCGGCGCGCTCCGGTCGAACACGCCGATGTTGTCGAGGCCGAGGAACCCGCCTTCGAAGATGTTGTTGCCCTCGGTGTCCTTGCGGTTCACCCACCACGTGAAGTTGAGCAGCAGCTTATGGAACACGCGCTCGAGAAACGGGCGGTCCGCTTTTCCGGATCGCCTCCGATCGATCTTGTAGACGCGCCACGCCGCCCACGCGTGCACGGGCGGATTGACGTCGCTGAAGTTCCACTCGTACGCGGGCAACTGTCCGTTCGGGTGCAGGTACCACTCGCGCAGGAACAGCACGAGCTGCTCTTTTGCGAACTGCGCGTCGATCAGCGCGAGCGGAACGCAGTGGAACGCCAGATCCCACGACGCGTACCACGGGTACTCCCACGTGTCCGGCATCGAGATGACGTCCGAGTTGTACAGCTGGATCCATTCACGGTTGCGCGCCCGCCGCCGCGAGCGCGGCGGCGGCGGCTGCCCAGGATCCCCATCCAGCCATTCGCGGACGACGTAGTGATAGAACTGCTTGGTCCAGAGCAGGCCGGCGAAGGCCTGACGCATCACGTCGCGCGCGTCCGGCGCCAGCGACGGCGGAATGACCTCCGCGTAGAACTCGTCCGCTTCGCGCAGGCGATCGGCAAACACGCGATCGAAGGCTTCGTCGAACGGTGTCGCGAGATCCGCCGGGGGCCGATCGGTCAGCCGCAGCCGCAGGACGGCGCGTCCGCCCGGCTCGATCTCGCGCGCGTAACGCGCCGCCGCTTTCGTGCCCGTACCCTGCGCGTTGACGGCGTTGACGTCGCCGTCGACGACGTAGGCGTTGATGCCGTCCTTGACGAACAGCGTTTCGTTCGGCGCGCCGAAGAGCCGGCGGCGGTTCGTGTCGTTCTCGGTGAACAGCAGGTCGGGCTCTCCCTCCGCATACAGATAGCGCCGCCCGTAGACTGGGTCCGAGATCTCAACCGCGCGGTGCGGCAGGCCGTCGATCCGGGTGAGCGACGGGCGGACGGCGCCCGGTTTCCACGACCACTGGTTGCGAAACCAGATCGTCGGCAGCACATCGAGCGGCGCGGCATCCGGCCCGCGGTTCTCGACGGTGATGCGCGCGAGGACATCTTCGGGCGACGCCTTCGCGTATTCGACGAACACGTCGAAGTACCGATCGCCGTCGAAGATGCCCGTGTCGAGCAGCTCGAACTCCGGGTCACGCCGGGTGCGGCGGCCGTTCTCGCGGATCAGCGCTTCGTAGGGAAACGCCTGCTGCGGATACTTGTACAGGCATTTCATGTACGAGTGCGTCGGGGTGTTGTCGAGGAAGAAGTAACACTCCTTCACGTCCTCGCCGTGGTTGCCCTCGTGGTTCGAGAGGCCGAACAGCCGTTCCTTGAGGAACGGATCGCGGCGGTTCCAGAGCGCGAGCGCGAAGCAGATGTGCTGATGCCGATCGCAGAGGCCGGCGAGGCCGTCTTCGTTCCAGCGGAACGCGCGCGAGCGCGCGTGGTCGTGCGGAAAGTAATTCCAGGGATCGCCGTCGGCGCTGTAGTCCTCGCGGACGGTGCCCCACGCCCGTTCGGACACGTACGGACCCCAGCGCTTCCAGTGCGCGCGCCGTTCGGTGGCGTCCGCCAGACGCTGCCGTTCGGCGGTCATTCGTGGCGATTCACGCCGCCCCCGACCCGCCGCCGCCCGCGGCGCCCGCGCCGCTCCCGCCGCCGCCCGCGGTGCTGCTGGCGCCGCCCAACACCACGAAGCCGCTGAACGCGGAGGCGGGATGCCCGCTGCTGCCGGCTGCGGCATGGAACCAGGACGGGACGTCGCGCTGATGCTTGTTCAGATATGACGCCCAGAGCGCGGCGCGTCCCATCGCCATCGCATACGCCAGCCACGTCGACGGCGGCACGCGATCGTCCGGATGGCGGGCGAAGCGGTCGACCTCACGTCCGAAGCCGCGCCATGCCGCCGCGCGCGCGACGCCTTCATCCGTCAACGCGGTCATGCCCGCACCCATCACGAGGCCCGTCACGCCGGCGGCGACCACCGCTGCGGGAACGAAGTAGGGCCACAGTCCGTACGTGTGTATCAGCATCGCGCCGGCGATGCAGCCGGCGGCGCCGGCGAGGAGGACCGTGAGCGCCAGGCTGTTCAGCCGATTGCGCGCCGCCTGACGCGCCGGATCGAGCAATCCCCGCGCGCCGAGATCGCGCTCGACGGCCGCCGAGAACGGCTTCGCGCGGCGCGCGAGCCGCGAGCGCGCGGTGCCGAGCGTGACGGTCGCCGGCCGTGCCGGCCCGCCGAACACGATGTCGCGCACGGCGCGCTGGTGTTCCTCGACGGCGGCGGCGTCGGCGCGCAGGATCAAGTCGTACTTGTGCGAGCCCAGGTGGCCGGGCGTTTCGACGACTTCGACGTCACCGCGATCGGCAAGGTCAACGAGCGCTGCCATCGCCTGCCACAGCGCGCCGCGCCCCTTCATGAGGAGCGCACCGGCGAGCGCCGGCGGCATCGGCTCGGGCGGCGCCTGCACGCCGAGCGCGGCAGGCACCCGCGGCGGCGCGACGTAACCCTGGCGCGCGCCGAGCAGCACGGCCGCGCACACGAAGAACGCCGCAAAGGCGGCCGCGACCCAGCGCGGCGCGAGCGTGCGCGCGTGCTGTTCCTGTTCCTGCCATGCGGGAGGCACGGCGAATGCCCGTCGCGGTCACCTCGAGATGACGTCCCGTCAGCGTCTGCTCGTGGGCGGCGACGCGCGACGCGGTGATCAGCGGCACGCCGGCCGGGGGCGCGGCGAAATCGATCGCGATCCGGCTGGCATCGATCGGATACGCGTGCTCCGTCGGCAACGCCTGCCACAGGAACAGATCGCCGGCGTCGCTCTGCCTTACGGCGCCCGCCAACGTGTACCTGAGCTGAAACGTATGCCCGCCAGGACCGGTCGGCTGAAAGTGCCATTCGACCCGCGTCTGCGGCGTGCCGCTCACCGAGAACTGGCCCGGACCCGCGCCCGGCTCGAACCGCTGACCGTCCAGGCGGACGTCGACGACGGCGATCCCGTCGGTGTGCCGCCGCGGAATCTCCCGCCACACTCGGGAGAACGTGCCTTCGTCGAAGCGAAAGCGGATCGTCTCGGTGACATTCACCGATCCCGCGGGCAGCATCCGCGCCGCGACGTCGAACCGTTCGGCCGTGTATCGCTTCGTCTCCGCGCCGGCGGATGCGGACACGCCGAGGACAATCGCGCCGATCGTGAGAAACGTCGGTGGCACGTGATTCACCACAGAGATAACAGAGATCGCAGAGAAAAACACTCTCGTGAGATCCTTATCGTCTCTGTTATCTCCGTTACCTCTGTGGTTCATTATGGACGACGGACGCGCGTCGGGCGCGCCGCTAATACCCCATCTCCCGCTCGATCCCGCGCACGATTCGCTCGAGTTCGTCCACCAGCGGACCGCCCCCCGCGTCGCGGAACGCGCGCACGAGCGACTGATAATACGAGATGACGTCGTCGGCGCCGGCGTTGAANNNGTTGTGGATCTTGTCGGCCGCGGACACGCGCAGGCTCGAGGGCGTCAGCGTGCGGGCGTGTTCGATGTAGCGTCGCTTGCGGTCCATCCACGGTTCCTTCGGCTGCGCCCACGAGTCGGTGCAGTCTTCGACGATGGTCGCGACCGCGTCGCCGAAGCGCCGGCGGATGTCGTCGAGGCGCGCGCGTCCTCCCTGATCTTCCGCGGTGTCGTGCAGCAGCGCCGCAATGGCCTCATCCTCATTCCCGCCGTCGTCGAGGACAATCGAGGCGACGCCCATCAGGTGGCCGAGGTACGGGACGTCGGTGCTCTTGCGCCGCTGCCCCTCGTGCGCTTCGTGCGCGTACCTGACCGCCTCGTCGAACCGGCTGCTCAGCCTCACCATCACGTTCGCTCCTGGGCCGTATTGTGCCTCGACGGCGCGGCGGCCTGGCGCAGTTCTTTCATCGAAACCGCCGAGTGATCGACCGAGTCGTCCTGACGCTCACGTTGTGCGCGATGGCCGGCGGCGTGGCGAGCACCGCTCCCGCACAGCCGCGTTCGCAATCCCGACACGCGCGTCCCTCGGCGCGCCTCATCCAGACGGGGCTGGCGTCATTCTACGGCGCCGGCCTCCACGGAGATCGCACCGCGAGCGGCGAGCGATTCGACCAGCGGAAGCTCGTCGCCGCGCACCGCAGCCTGCCGCTCGGCAGCGTGGTGCGGGTCACCAACCTCGCGAACGGCCGCAGCGTCGTCGTCCGCGTGATCGATCGCGGTCCGTTCGGCCGCAACCGGCGCCAGGGATGCATTATCGACGTGTCAAGGGCCGCGGCGCGCAAGCTGGGCTTCATCAAGGATGGGCTCACCCGCGTGAAGCTTCGCGTGCTGCACTTGGCCACGGATCACACGGATTAAACCGATGCACGCGATTTCCGTACACATCCGCGTGATCCGTGGCGAAGCGATCCGTGTGATCCGCGGCCGATCGATCCGCGAAATCCGCGGCTCGTGACACAATCACCGGCCGTGGATCCTTCCGCGGCCGTCTACGCCGAGTTGCAGCGCCTGGGCATCCCATACGAGCGCTACGAACATCCGCCCGTGTTCACCGCCGAAGAAGCGGAGCGGCACTGGGCGCCGATCGACGGCGTGCGCTGCAAGAACCTGTTCCTGCGCAACAAGAAAGGCCACCGGCACTACCTCGTAATCCTCGAGATCTCGAAGCGCGCCGACCTGCGGCAGATCGTGAAGTTCGTGGGGGACGACCGTCTGAGCTTCGGTTCGCCCGAGCGCCTGATGGACACGCTGGGGCTCACGCCGGGATCCGTGACGCCGTTCGGGCTGATCAACGATCGCGATCACGCGGTCCGCGTCCTGATCGACGAGGACCTGCGCGGCGCCCCGCGCCTTATCTTTCATCCGAATATCAACACCGCCAGCATCGTCGTCTCGTGGACCGATGTGGAGAAGTTTCTGCAGACACGCGGCAACACGGTCACGTTCATCCGCGTGTAGCCGCGGCCGGCGCGCCATGGGCTAACCGGTCGGCGCGTTTGGGCCGNNNTTGGGCCGCATGTTCGACGCCAGGATCTTCTTGCGCAGCCGGATGCTCTTGGGCGTCACCTCGACCAGCTCGTCGTCGTTGATGAACTCGATCGCCTGCTCGAGCCCGAGCTTGCGCGGCGGAATCAGCCGGACGGCCTCGTCGGCGGTCGACGCGCGCATGTTCGTCTGCTTTTTTTCCTTGGTGATGTTGACGTCGAGGTCGTTCGTCCGCGAGTTCTCGCCGACGATCATCCCTTCGTACACCTGTTCTCCCGGCTCGACGAACATCTCGCCGCGCTCCTGGAGATTCGAGATGGCGTACGCCGTCGTCGCGCCCGCGCGGTCGGCGACGAGCGCGCCGGTGGCGCGCGCCGGGATCGCGCCGTGCCACGGCTCCCAGCCCGAGAAGATGTGGTTCATGATCCCGGTGCCCTTCGTGTCCGTCAGGAACTGCGATCGGAATCCGATGAGCCCGCGCGCCGGGATCCTGAATTCGAGCCGGACCCGGCCGCTGCCGTGATTCACCATCTTCGTCATCGTCCCGCGGCGCGTGCCGGCGAGCGCGATCACGACGCCCTGGAATTCCTCGGCCGCGTCGATCACGAGATCTTCTATTGGTTCGACGATCTGCCCCTTGAGGTCCCTCGTGACGATATCGGGGCGCGAGACCTGCAGCTCGTACCCCTCACGCCGCATCATCTCGATCAGGATCG
>QHWR01000369.1 GCA_003223835.1 Acidobacteriota bacterium
CGGCCGAGGGGCCGTCCTTCGGGATCGCGCCGGCCGGCACGTGGATGTGGACGTCGTGTTTCGTGAGCATCTCCGGCGGGATGCCCAGCGCGGTGGACTGTTGCCGCACGTGACTCAACGCCGCGCGCGCGGACTCCTGCATCACGTTGCCGAGTTGTCCCGTCAACGTCAGATGCCCGCCGCCTCCCGGCAGCAGGACCGCCTCGATGAACAGCACGTCGCCGCCCGTCTCCGTCCACGCGAGGCCCGTCGCGACGCCCGGCCGTGACAGCCTGAACGCGGCCTCGGATCGGAACCTTGCCGGGCCGAGGTATTCGGGAATCGCGCGCGCTTCGACGCGGGCGGTATAGGTCGACTCCGTCGCGACGCGCGCGGCCACCTTCCGCGCGACGGTGCCGATCTGCCGCTCGAGCGATCGTACGCCCGCCTCGCGCGTGTACTCCGAAATGATCCGCCGAATGGCCTCGTCGTCGAATGCGATCTGCTCGGGTTTCAGGCCGTGCTCGTCGCGCTGGCGCGGCACGAGGTACATCTTCGCGATGTGGACCTTCTCCTCTTCGGTGTAGCCGGAAAGGTAGATGATTTCCATCCGATCGAGCAGCGCCGGATGGATCGTGCCCAGCTGGTTCGCGGTTGCGATGAACAGGACGTGCGACAGGTCGAGCGGGATCTCGAGGTAGTGGTCGCGGAACGAGTGGTTCTGCGCCGGGTCGAGCACTTCGAGCAGGGCAGCCGCCGGATCGCCCTGGATGCCGACGGACACCTTGTCGATCTCGTCGAGCATCATCACCGGGTTGATCGCGCCGGCGTTCTTCATCGCCTGCACGATCCGGCCGGGCATCGCGCCGATGTAGGTGCGACGGTGGCCGCGGATCTCCGCTTCGTCCCGGATGCCGCCGAGCGAAATCCGCACGAACTTGCGGTTCATCGCGCGCGCGATCGACTGGCCGAGCGACGTCTTGCCGACGCCGGGCGGTCCGACGAAGCACAGGATCGGCCCCTTCATGTCCCCTTTGAGCTTCCGGACCGCGAGGTATTCGACGATGCGTTCCTTGACCTTGTCGAGGTCGTAATGATCCTCGTCGAGCACGCGGCGCGCCTCGATCGGGTCGAGCCGATCCTCCGTCCGCACCGACCAGGGCACCTCGAGCACCCAGTCGAGATACGTCCGGATCATCTGGTACTCGGGGGACGCGGCGCCCATGCGTTCGAGCCGATCGACTTCGCGGTTCGCGACTCCGGCGACCGCGTCCGGCAGCTTCGCGTCCGCGATCTTCTTGCGGAGCTGCTGGGCCTCGCTGTCGCCTTCGCCGAGCTCGGACTGGATCGCCTTGAGCTGCTGGCGCAGCAGGTAGTCGCGCTGCGCGTCCGTCATCTCCTTCTCGGCCTTCGACTCGATCTGGCCTTTCAGCTCGAGGACCTCGATCTCGCGCGCGAGCGCGCTCGCCACGGCGTGCAGCTTGACGAGCAGGCTGTTCTCCTCGAGCAGCTTCTGCTTGTCCTCCGCCTTCATGTCGAGCAGGCTGGCCAGCAGATACACGATGCGCAGCGGATCGTCGAGGCTCGCGACGAGCGTGCGGATATCCGGCGAGAGTCCGGTCGCGAGCGAGAGCGCCCGATCGACGAGATCGCGCAGGCGCCGCATGTGCGCGTCGATCTCGATGGACGATTCGGTGGATTCCGGCAGCGGCTTCACGAGCGCGCGCAGGTAGCCGTGCTCGAACTGCAGGAACTCCGCGCGCACGCGGGCGACGCCCTCGACGAGCACGCGCATGCCGCCCGGCGCCTTCGCCATCTGCCGGATGACGGCGACCGTGCCGACCTGGTGCAGGTCGTCGCTCGACGGGTCGTCCGCTTCGTTCTTCTGCAGCAGCAGCAGAACCATCCGGTTGCCGGCGAGCGCGCGATTGACCGCCTCGACCGAGAGCGGGCGGCTCACGGCGAGCGGCGCCACGCTCATCGGCAGCACGACCGCCTCGCGCAGCGGCACGACCGGAACTTCGGACGGCAGCGGGGGAGCCTGTGAGGTATCAGCCATGTCTGCCACTCAGCGCCTCGTCAGGCGCGCCGGCGGACCGTCGGCCGCCAGCCATGCCGCGCGCGCGGCGAGCTTCGCGATCCGCTCGAGCTTCGCGTAGTCGAGCCGATCCGCATCGTCTGCCGGCGTGTGGTAATCGGGATGCAGCCCCGTCGTCAGGAACACCGCCGGAATGCCGTGCGCCAGGAACGCCCAGTTGTCGGACCGCCGCAGCAGGTTCTGTGCGCCGCGGTCGTAGTCTTCGAGAATCGTCAGTCCGGTCGCGGCGTTCGCGTCCTCGATCAGCCGCGCCAGATCCGCGGTATACGAGTACCCGAGCACGTGCAGCGTATTCCGGCTCGACGCGGCCGTCGTCTTCGGAAATCCCTGGAAGCGCCAGTCGTCCGGATCGGGAATCTCCTCGTCGCGTCCGACCATATCGAGGTTGATGTTGGCGACGATGCGGCGGCGAGGCACGGGTGCGGCGACATATTCCTCCGCGCCGAGCGATCCCTTTTCCTCGCCGTTCCACA
>QHWR01000370.1:0-958 GCA_003223835.1 Acidobacteriota bacterium
CACGACGACCGCAATCCCGAGCGCCGCGGCAAGGATCGCGTTGATGTTCGCGCTACCCCCGCGCGGTACGGTGTCGCTCGCGGGCGGCGGGATGGCCGCCGGCGGCGGGACGAACTGAGCGAGGTACCGCGCCGCGGTGTCGTCCGGCTGGAGGCCGACTTCACGCGCGTAGCTTCTGATGAAGCTGCGCGTGAAGACGGGTGCGGGAAGCTGCCGCTCGTCGTTCGCCTCGATCGCCTGCAGCATGCGCAGGCTGATCCTCGTGAGGCGGGACATCTGCTGAAGAGAGAGTCCACGCCGCTCGCGCGCCGCCCGTAGTTCGGTGGCGGTGTCCATGGCCTTGCGCTGCCCCTCTTCGCACTCTACTCCGATCCGCTGCGCTCGAAGCTGAACCGCGTCGACGGCTCAGCTGGCGCGCGCGTCGCCACCTCGACAACATCCTCACGTCACCGGCGGATCCTCAGCCGGATGATATTGCTGCCATGCTCGAAGACGGGACGCGTCCCCGGCCGGCCCGGGAGACGATTCACGATCCCCAGCGCATAGTCGCCGGGCGCGACGTCGCCGGGCACGACCCATTCGATCCGTCTCGGCGTCCAACTGTAGAAGCTGAGCACGCGTCGGATGGAGTAATACTCGTCGCGATCGCCCATCAGCGCCAGTACCTCATCTCGCCGCCGCTCGCCAAAGTCGCCGAAAATGGCGAACCGCTCGCCGGGTTCGACGATGCTGTTGCGCGTCGTGATGCGACGCGGCGGGTTTTCGCAGCCCGGCGCGTACATCCCGCCGGACCAGACCTCCTCGTCGCGTCTGCTTCGGGTTCGCCCCGGCCGGTCGCATCTGTTCCGTGCCACGCGGTTGAGATCGTCCACCGCCCGTGCGTCGGGAGATGGCCGCGGGAAACGGATCGCCAGCGCGACGGGATTCGACGCGATCAGCCGGCCCGGAATGCGACCTG
>QHWR01000370.1:993-3835 GCA_003223835.1 Acidobacteriota bacterium
CGAGAATCAGCGTAGGCGTCCACATCACCAGCTCGGTCCGATACTCGGTGAGGTGCCCGTCGACGATTCGACCGACCACAACCACTCGTCCCGCTCGGTCGCGTTCCAGGCCGAACCCC
The DNA here is from genome assembly GCA_003223835.1 of Acidobacteriota bacterium. Classification (GTDB taxonomy): domain Bacteria; phylum Acidobacteriota; class Vicinamibacteria; order Vicinamibacterales; family 2-12-FULL-66-21; genus Gp6-AA38. Next base: position 1,113 of record QHWR01000370.1, read on the forward strand.
GTCCCGCGAATCTCGATTTGTTCTCCGGGGGAGGGGTCCGGCGGATCGACCGACAGAATCCGCATCTGCGCCGCAGATGCCGGTGCACTGGGGAGGCACACGACGACCGCCAACGCGAAAATCAGGGATCGCATACGGCTTCCTTACACCTGCCGCCTGGAAATGACAACAACAATCCCGGCGATGATTGCGGGATACTAACGCGCGCGAAACAGGCGCGGCATGCCAGGGACGTTCATCTCCTACGCCCGGGATGATGACGAGGCGTTCGTCCTCGAGCTGTACAAGCGTCTCCGCAAGAAAAAGGTCACCGTCTGGTGGGACCGCGAGAAGATGGAGAGCCGCGGGCGGACGTTCCTGCAGGAAATCCGCGACGCCATCGCGGCCTGCGAGCGCGTCGTCCTCGTCGTCGGGCCGCGCGCCATCGCGTCGGACTNCAGTTCGCGCTCGAGATGTGCAAGGTGGTCGGTCCAATCCTCAGCCTCGGGAATACGATCGACGTGCCGCGCGATCTGGCGAAGGACGATTACCTCCTGCTCCCCGGCGAGTTGGCGAAACTGCACTGCCCGGATTTCCGGGACGACCGCAAGTTCGAGGCCGCGCTGGCCGGACTGACGCGTATCCTGCGCGCGACGATTCCGGCGCTCGCCCCGCTGCACGGCGTGGAGGCGCTCCCCGCCCATTTCCTTCCACGGCCCGAGGCGATCGCGGCGCTCGCGCGCACCGTGCTCGAAGACACGGTGGCGCCGACGGTGATCACGTCAGCGAAGCAGACGGCCGCGCTGCAGGGCATGGGCGGCGTCGGCAAGTCCGTGCTCGCGGCGGCGTTCGCGCACGCCTGCGCGACACGGCGGGCCTGCGGCGACGGCATCGTGTGGCTCCGCGCCGGCCAGCAGCCGGCGTTGCCGCTGCTTGGGGCCGCACTGGCGCGGGCGCTCGGCGAGGAGAAGACGGCCGCGGCGATCGAAGCAACCGGACAATTGACCGGGTTGCAGTCCGCGATCGCGGGCAAGAACTGCCTCGTCGTGCTCGATGACGTCTGGAGCGCGGCGCACGTGGCTCCGTTTCGCAATGCCCTCGGCACGCGCGGCCGTCTCCTCGTTACGAGCCGCGATGCCGCGCTCATGACGACGCTCGAGGCGCGTGAACACCGGGTCGACGTGTTGTCCGACGCGGACGCGCTCACGATGATTGCCGAATGGTCCGCGCAGGATGCGCGGTCGCTGCCCCCCGACGCGCACGACGCCATGCGCGAATGCGGCGGTCTGCCGCTCGCGCTCGCGATGGTCGGCGCCATGGCGCGCGGAAAGCCCGAGCGATGGCCCGGCATTGTCGAGCGGCTGCGACGCGCCGATCTCGATCGGATTCAGGCAGAGTTCCCGAACTATCCGTATCCCAATCTCCTCAGCGCCATCGAGGTCAGCGTGGACGCGCTCGACGGAGACGTCCGGACACGGTATCTCGAGCTGGCGGTGTTCCCGCCGGCGCTGCCGGTTCCCGTCGCCGTGCTGCGCAGACTCTGGGCGCCGGCCGGCATGGCCGCGCTCGATGCCGACGATGCGATCGTCCTCATCGTCGATCGGTCGCTGGCCCGCCGCGATGAACGCGGACGCATCGTCCTGCACGACCTGCAGGCGGACTTCGTCCGCCGGCGCACGCCGTCCGCGCGTGCCCTGCACGATCGATTGCTCGCGTCATACGCGAAAGAGTGTTCCGACGGCTGGGCAACGGGACCCGACGATGGGTACTTCCTGGACCAACTGGCCTATCACCTCGTGCAGGCGGAACGGCGTGAGGAACTCGTCTCGCTGGTCACGAGCTTCGATTGGATCGAGCGCCGGTTGACGACCGGCAGCCTTGCGGCGCTCTATCGCGATTACGATGCGTGTGGTGATGCTCCGGACGCCACGCGCGTCCGGGCGGCGCTCAGGCGCGCCGCGCAGGCGCTGCAATCGAACCCGTCCGAGCTGGCGGGTCAGCTGCTCGCCAGGATCGATCCGGTCGCGGATCCTGCGCTGCTGCCGCTGCTCGATCGCGCACGTGCGCGGACGAAGCCGCCGTGGCTGCGGCCGGTGCGCGCGAGCCTCGCGAGCAACAGGAGTCTGCTGACGCTCTCGGGGCACGAAGGGACGCCGCGAACGGTCGCGATCGCGCCGTCCGGCCGATGGGCGATTTCCGCGGGTAACTCCGCTCCCGACGGAACCGTTCGTGTCTGGGACCTCGACGCGGGCAACGAAGCGGCGTGCTTCGCGGGACAGGCGGAACCGGGTGCGAGGACGCCGATCGCGCTGACGCCGGATGGACGATTCGCGCTCAGCGCGTTGCGCAGCGCCATCAACGTGTGGAACGTCGCGCGCGCCGAGCGCGTCGCGACGCTGAGCGGCCACGATGCGACGGTCACCGCGATCGCCGTGGACCTGGAGGGAACACGCGTCGTTTCCGGAGACGAGAGCGGCGCCGTGATCACGTGGGATGCTGCCGCGTGGCAGGAAATCGATCGTCCGGTGCGGGGCGCGACAGCCGTCCGCGCGCTGGCGACGAGCCCCGATGGAACGCACGCGGCGGCCGCATTCGATAAAACGATCGAAATCTGGAACCTGCAGACGGCGGCGAGCGTCGCATCCGTCACGCTGGACGAAGCGTTCCCGCAGCGGTGGCAGTATCCCGTGCTCTCGTTGTCCGCTGACGGGCGCCGCGTGTACTTCGGCAGCCCGCTATACGAA
>QHWR01000371.1 GCA_003223835.1 Acidobacteriota bacterium
CGATGCAGTTCATCACCGCCGCGCTCGGCGTGCAGTGCGATTTCTGTCACATCGTCAACCAGTTCGACAAGGACGACAAGCGCAACAAGAAGACCGCGCGCGAGATGATGCAGATGGTGAATACCATCAACCAGCGCGACTTCGAGGGGCGCAACCGCATCGACTGCGCGTCGTGTCATCACGGTCGCAACACACCCGATCGCATCCCGCCGCTCGCCACGGAGCTGACACCCGCCGAGGCGGCCGCCGCGGAGCGCGCGCGGCAGCAGCGGATGCAACAGATGGGCGGCCCGGGTCGATCGGACCAGCCGGGCCCGCCGCCGCCGGCACAACCTGGTCCGCCGCCACCGCAACCGGGACAGCCTGGCGCAGCCCCGGCGCAGTCCGGCCAGCCGGGAGCGGCCCCGCCGCCGGGACAGCCGGGCGCGCCCGGACAACCGGGGGCCGGTCCGGGACGCGGCGGCCAGCCGGCTCAGGCCGGGCCGCAACGTCCGGCCGAAACGCTCGATCAGGTCATCGACAAATACGTGCAGGCGCTTGGCGGCCGCGACGCGCTCGAAAAGATCAAGACGCGCGTCATGAGCGGCACCGTCACGGATCGCGCGCAGCAGACGACGCCCATCACCGTCCAGGAGAAGCTGCCCGCGTCGATCCGCGTCGAGACAACGGGCCGTCAGGGCGCGGCGTTCGCTCGCGTGTCGATCGGGACGACAGGATGGGCGCAGACGCCGCAGGGCGCACGCGATCTGGACGGCTGGCAACTCTCGCAGGCGGGCCGTCAGGCGGACCTCGGGTTGCCGCTCAATCTCAAGCAGCGCTACGCGAGCCTCCGCGTCGTCCGCTACGCCAACATCGACGGCAAGGACACGATCATGCTGGTGGGGAACACCGCGCCCGACGTGCAGGAGCAGCTGCAGTTCGACAAGGCGTCGGGCCTGCTGCTGCGCCGCACGATCGCGACGCGGACGCCGCTCGGTCAGCTTCCGGAGCAGATCGATTACAGCGATTACCGCGACGTGAACGGCGTCAAGGTTCCCTTCCTGGTCCGCTACGCGACGTGGCAGAACCTGCAGACGGAGAAGTTCATCGACGTGAAGATCAACGCGCCGGTGGACGACGCGCTGTTCGCGAAGCCGGGGCGGTGAATAATTGGTGAATTCGTGAATTCGTGAATTGGTGGATTGGCACCAACTCAACAATTCGCCAATTCACCAACTCACCAACTCACCAATTCCCCCGGCCCCCGCTTTGCAGTTCCCTCCGCTGAGGAGGGCACATGCGCATAGCGACGTTCCTGATCGTCGCGTTTCTCGCCTTTGCGGCGCACGCTCGCGCAGGAACCGTGCAGTCGTTGACCGGGCCGACGGTCGTCGCGACCTCGACCGGGCTCGAGCTGGCTCAGCAGCAGCCGCCGCCGAAGGGCGAGATCGACATCAACATCAACCGCGGTGGCGGCCGCGCGTGGTGGGCGAGCCCGGTGTGGATCGCGATCGGCGTGATCGCGCTCGTCGTGTTGATTCTGTTGATCGTTCTCGCGACCCGCACGTGACGACAGCCGTCGATCACGAGCAGGGCTGCCCGCCTCCGCCAAGGCTTCGGCGGACCGCCGTAGCTTTAGCAGAGGCGGTCAGGGCTGCTCGTGACGGCGCTTGTCGACGACGACCGCGCCGTCCTTCATCACCCACCGCACGCCGTCGAAGAGATCCTCGATGCGCTCGAGCGGACGCCCTTCGACCGCGACGAGATCGGCCACGTAGCCGGGCGCGATTCGTCCGAGACGATCCTGGATCCCGAGAAGTTCCGCCGGGATCGTCGTCGCCGACGCGAGCGCCTGCGGCGGCGTCATCCCCGCTTTCACGAGCCATCCAAGCTCGCGCGTGTTCTGGCCGAACATCGTGTAGACGGCATCGGATCCCATCCCGATGCGGACGCCCGCCTGCACGGCGCGGCGGGTCGCATCCAGGTTGCGCTGGATGTACTCCCGCAACGGCTCGATCGTCTCCGGGCGGAAGGCGAACTCGTCCTTCGCATCGATGTAGTAGCGATTGTGGTCGATCGTCGGCACCCAGACGGTCCCGCGCCGCACCATCTCCTGCAGCGTCTCGTCGTCCAGATCGATGCCGTGCTCGACGGAATCGGCCCCGGCGCGGACGGCGTCCTTCACCCCCGACGGACCGTACGAGTGGATCGCGACCTTGTGTCCCTGCGCGTGCGCGGCATCCACGATCGCTTTCATCTCCTCGAACGTGATCGTCTGCGTCGTCTCGACGCTCTCGAAGCTGCCGAGCGATCCATACACCTTGACCCAGTCGGCGCCAGCCTTGATGCGGTCCTCCGCCGCCTGCCGCATCGCGTCGGGATTCGGCGTCGCGCCGGCGCGCGCGGAGATGCCCTGGCCCGCGACGAACATGCGCGGCCCGATCATCGCGCCCATCGCGACGAGATCGCGCATCGCGAAGTCCATCTCGTTCGCGGATCCGAGGTCGCGGATCGTCGTCACGCCGGTCTCGAGCGTCCGGCGCGCGTTCTCCTGCGCGAGGAACACCGTGACGGCCGGACGCCGTCTCTGACCGCGCGGCCGCGTACCCGGCTTCCGGTCCCAGTAATACGTGATGTGGGTATGCAGGTCGATCAGGCCTGGGAGCCCCGTGTAGCGGCGAAGGTCGACGACCTGCGCCCCTTTCGGCACGTCGCGCTTGCCCGCGCCGACCTTCACGATGCGGTCGCCTTCGACGACGACGACCGCGTCGTCGATCAGCGTGGTGCCGTTCCAGAGGTGTCCGACGCGTAACGCATACATAGGAGGGTCCGCCGTCGCGGAGATCATGGAGGCCGCGGCGACCGCAACGATAGATCTGATCATCGCGGGATGATAAGACAGGTGCTGGGGGCTGAGTGCTGGGACAGAGTGCTGCGCAACACGGGTGCTGGGGGCTGGCTGCTAGCACCGCCCGAGCACCCAGCACGCTTTTTCCCAGCACCCTGTCCCAGCACCCAGCCCCCAGCACCCGAATTTCGGCACAACCTCTGCATTGCATCCGCTTTTCTGGAGGTGCCATGCCTGATTTCGATGATTCCGCCCCCGAAGACGATGTCGTTCGAATGGGCGGCGTCGCAAAAGACGACGCGTCGACGGAGGATGTGACGCGGGATACGTACGGGTTCAGCGGTGCCGACGTGACTTCGCGTGAGGGAAACCCTGACGAGGCCCGCCGGCGCGCGGATCAACTGCTGTCCGGCCGCGAGCGGCTGTTCGAATAGCGGCTGTCGCACGGGTCTAACGCTTTTCGTTCGTAGCGCAGGCCTTCAGGCCTGCTCGTGGCTACGAGCACGTAGCGCCGTTAGCACCCCTGGCACGCTTAGCACGATCTCGTCAGGTACGTCCTGAACCAGTCGCGCGCGAGCCGCGCGACTTCCTCGAGCGTGCCGGGCTCTTCGAACAGGTGCGTCGCGCCGGGGACGATGACGAGCCGTTTCTCGCACGTGAGCTGCGCGAGCGCTTCCTCGTTCAATTCGATCACCGGCTCGTCGTCGCCGCCGACGATGAGCAGCGTGGGAGCGGCGACGCGCGCAAGGGCCTGTCCCGCAAGATCGGGCCGGCCGCCGCGCGAGACGACGGCGCCGGCGCGGGCCGGCCGATCCGCCGCCGCGATGAGCGCGGCCGCGGCCCCCGTGCTCGCGCCGAAGAGGCCGGCGCGCAACGGCGCCGTTGTCGCGTCCCCCGCGAGCCAGTCCACCGCCGCCGTGAGCCGCCGGGCGAGGAGCGGGATGTCGAAGCGGTGCTCGGCGGTGAACACGTCGGTCCGCTCTTCAGCCGCCGTGAGGAGATCCATCAACAACGTGCCGAGCCCGCCGCGCTGCAGCTCGCCGGCCACGAACCGATTGCGCGAGCTGTGCCGGCTGCTCCCGCTGCCGTGCGCGAACACGACGATCCCACACGCCCCTTCCGGCACGACAAGGTCACCGTCCAAGAGATCGCGGCCCGCCGGAATCCGCACTGCTTGTTCCGTTCGCAGCATGTCTTCTACCTTCTGCCTTCTACCTTCTGCCTTCTACCTTCTGCCTTCTACCTTC
>QHWR01000146.1:0-8040 GCA_003223835.1 Acidobacteriota bacterium
CAGGGCTGAAGCCCTGCGCTACAAACAATTCGCATTCGGCATTCAGCGCTCGGTCGTCGTAGCGCAGCCCTTCAGGGCTGCTCGTGATCTGGCGCGTGAGATCCGCGAGCCGTTCGTGATCACGAGCAGAGCTGAAGCCCTGCGCTACGAACAATTCGCATTCGGCATTCAGCGCTCGGTCGTCGTAGCGCAGCCCTTCAGGGCTGCTCGTGATCTGGCGCGTGAGATCCGCGAGCCGTTCGTGATCACGAGCAGGGCTGAAGCCCTGCGCTACGAACGCTTACCATCCAGCATTCAGCATTCCGGCTTCATCGTAAGAGATCCCAATACCCGCGAATGCGCCCCGCCGCGACGCCGGCGAGCAGGTCGTCGATGCGCTGGAGGCGCGAGACGCTCGAGTCGCCGGTGCGCGCGGCGCCGTACGCGTACCCGCGGAAGATCGCACGGATGACGACCGCGTCGTCGCTGTGCGGAATCTGCGACAGGTTCGACGTGAAGCGCGCAAACGTGCCCTCGCGATCCAGATAAAACTCCACGTTCGACGTGTAGAACGCCGTCAGCCGCTCGCGACGGGTCGCGAGGAGCCGGCCGATCGCAATCAGCGCGGACTGGCCGCCGAGATCGCCGACGACGGGGACGACGAGGTCGCGCTCCTCGAGCGAGCGCACGAACTCGAACGCATCGTCCGACGCGAGGAAGTGCGCCTGACGCCCGGCGCCGTCGGTATCGACCAGCAGATCGCGGTACGTCGGATAGTAACTCTGCGGCGGACGTCCCGTACTCTGGAACCGCAGCGAGAGGCCCGAGTCGATGAAGCGCCGGTGGAACCGATCGATGGTGGCGTAATCGTCGCGCGAGAGCGGGACGCCGAACCGTCCGATCGCGTCGTCCAGCCGCGCGCGCAGCCGATCGATCGCCGCCGGCTGCGCCTCGTCGATGTACTGCGCCAGTCGATCGACCCTCACGGCCCGCCAGCCCGCGACGTCGGCAGGAATCGGACGGCCGAACAACTGCGCGAGATATTCGACCCGCGTGCGCGATACGTGGAACAGCGCCTTGAACAGGAGATGCAGCAGCAGATTGTCGCGCCGGATGTCCACGATGAACGCGATCGTCGGACGCGTTTCGCCAATGTAGGTGAAGTTCTGGTCGGGCCCGACGCCGACGTACGCGCCGCCGCGGACGTTGCGTCGCCGCAGGTCGGGCAGCACCTGAAGATAAGACGACTCGTTGGAGATCAGGTTGTCGGTGTCGAAGTAGCCGCCGCGCTCCGACAGCGCGGCGATCTGCTTGCCGAACGCGGACGGCGCCTGCGCGGGCGGCCGCGCCGCGCCACGGCTGCCGAGCGCGATCGCGCAGGCGAGAAGGGCGCCTGCGGTGCGGCGCGCCCTCATGCGCGCGCCGCACGGCGCGGAGCGCGTGCCGTCCGGAAGGGCATGAGCTCGGTCGTCGTGGCGCGACGGCGCCCGCGGCCGAGGCCACGCGCGTACTTGACCGACCCGCGCGTGGTGTACTTCTCGAGGTAGGCGCGATCGACCGCGGCCGTCAGGCGCTCGCCCGTCACGACGCGGGCACGAATCCGAAACTCGCGGCCGTCGACCTGCATCGCGCCGTGCGGCTCTTCGACAAACGTCCGATACCAGCCGCCCAGCTTCATCGTCCACGACCGGACGAACACGCGGTTTTCGACGACGACGACCCAGATGCCGGTGAACCGGTGATCGACGCGGCCGGCGCGGACCCCGACGAACCGCGCGTCACGCAGCGTCGCCAGCACCGTGCTCGGGAACCGAACGTGGCTCGCCATGGGGAACGACCGCGGCGTCCAGCCCTCCGCGAATCGGGTGCCGCGGCGAAGACAGGCTAGCTCAGGTGCTTGCTCACCATCTTCGTCATATCGAACATGCTGACCGACGCCTTGCCGCCAAAGATCGGCTTGAGCGCCGCGTCCGCGTTGATCTGACGCTTGTTCTTCTTGTCCTGCAGGCCGTTCTTCTTGATGTAGGCCCACAGTTTCTTGGTCACCTCGGTGCGCGGCATCGGCTTGTTGCCGACGACTTCGGCGAGCGCCGCACTGGGCGTGACGGGCCGCATGAAAGCCGCGTTCGGTTTTCGGGTCGATTTCTTAGCCATGTACCCCTTCAGCTCTGAAGGCGAGCCGGCGGAATGTCGGCCCCGCGCCTGCGGGCCATCCTACGACGAAACGCGCCCGGACGGCTAGCGGACGGCGCGCGTGCTGCGGGCTGGGTGCTGAGAGGCGGTGCTGCGCAAGCACGTGCACGCTGCACGTCCGTTGCCCAGCACCGTGCCGCTGCACCCAGCCCCCAGCAACCTACTCGTATCTGAGCGCGATGATCGGATCGACGCGGCTGGCGCGGCGGGCCGGTAGCCAGACGGCCAGCAGCGCGACGGTTCATCCTTGAACTCGCGCATGATGCCGCGGCCGATCGAGAGACGATCGGTGAGCGGATCGCTCTTCGGCCAGTACTGCTTCGCCGGCTCTGCCGGAACATCCGCAGGGAATGGCGCAGATCTTTGACGAACGCTTCGAGGGAGGGCATGCGTCGTTGGACGAGACGCCTCGGCTTTTGTTGGTGTGGCGATCACTCCGGCGGAATCGGTGGCCTGCGGACGGCGGGATCCGGCGGGTCGCCCGACTCCCCCGCCTCGCTGGGGTCTTCGAGGCGCATCTCCAGCACCTCGCGATTCTGCGGCTCGAGGATCACCTGGACGCCGAGCATCGCATTGCCGAGCGCGCTGCTCGTCCCGCGGCGCATCCGCCGCCGGATCCAGCCGCGCCGGTGCATCCAGCGAGACAGCCGGTGAGCGGCATACAAAACCAAGATCCCGAAGACAAGAATTTGGAAACTGGTGATCACGGGAAGCGCTGCCCCATGCTAACACGGCCGTTTACCCGAGGGTCCGCGATGGCTCGACAGTTGCAGGATGGGTTTAGGGCTGGTGACAGATGCCGTCAACGCAGGAAACGGAGTTTTTGGCGGTTCTCAATAACGGGAATTGTGAGCCGCTCAAGGCCGCCGTCCACGGGCTCGTCCTGATGACCGCCGCGCTATGCGCTCTTTACAACGGCGCCGCATGGTTGAGACGGCGCGAACGCCATCTCGCCGTCAATACCGTCGTCTACTCGGCCGCCGCGTGTTGGGAAACCCTCCACGTTCGGCATCATCTCGGCTGCCGTCCCGCGACGGCGCCGGCAGCAACCCTGGAGGCCACTCCGCTCCCCGCCGACGATTGTGTAGCCGACGCGGCCTGACGCCTTCTGTCTTCAGTCTTCCGTCTCCGCCGGTCCTCCGGCCCGCACGACGTCCTCCTGCCGGATCTTCTCGACGTTGAATTTGCCCGCGCTCTTCTTCATCCGATCCACGACGTCGTCGAAATCGAACTCGGTCGACGTGGAGAACCGAATCGGATTGATGCGGGCGACGACGAACGGGCGCAGGTACGGGCTCGTGAAGCCGCGCTTCTTCAGCCGGTTCACGATGTCGGCGACGTCGTCGTCGATCGCGAGGATCTTGCGCGCGCGGCGCTCGCGCTCCCTGACCGCGCGCTTCAGCGGCTCGTCGAGAAAATCGTCGATGCGGCGCAGCACGGACTGATACGCGCCGCCGCTCAATCGCGGCCGTTCCTCGTACGCGGCGCCGAGCGTGAGGAAGGACGGCTGATCGAACTCGAACGCGAACGTGCGTTCGGGGCGGGCACCGTCGGCGTCCGCGAGCGCGCGTTCCATCCGGATCGTCTCGAGCGATTTCTCTTTCAGGTTGTGCGCCTTCTCGGTGTTGAGCGCGAGGATCTTGAACGCGACCTCGGGGTCCGGAACGAGCAGGGCGATAATCGTCCTCGCGCCGAGCTTGCGCAGCGCCTGCAGGCGATGATTGCCGTTCGGCGTCCAGTACCCGTCGCCCTGACGGATCGTCACGATCGGCTCGAGGAAGCGGCCCAGCGTCGACACGATCGATCGGGAGCGCCGCGAGGAGGATGGGGGTGCCGCCGAACGGCTCGCGGTACGCGGCGAGCACGGCGCCGCCGTCCTCGTCCACCTGCGCCGCGAGCCGGGCGGCCGCCGGATCGTCGAGAGATTTGGTATCGGCGGGCGCCAGGCCGACGGACTTGGCGGCGACCTTCTTCCGGCGACGAACGGTCCGTTTCTTCGCCATGCGAGTGCATAGTAGCGCGGGGATCAGCTTCCAGCTACCGCAGGCATAGCGCAGCCCTTTCAGGGCTGCTCGCGATCGACGGGCGTCGCACGGATCACGAGCAGGGCGGAAGCCCTGCGCTACGACGAGGGCGTGCCGATCAGATACGTCAAACGTCCCGGCGTCTTCCCTATCGGCACCTGCCCGGCGCGCCAGGTGAATCCGCCGGCGCCGGTCCGCGACGCGAGATCTTCGAGCTCCGACGGCGTATACGCCCGAAACTGCGACACGAGACCGTCCCACCAGCACGTGAGCGGAACGAGCGGGACGACGTAGGTCCAGAACAGACGGCGCCAGCGGAACGGCCGGATGAACGGCGTCGCAATCCAGAGATAGATGGGCGTCAGCAACAGCGGGATGAGCATGGACGCCGCCCTGTTCGGGAGCTCGAAGATGCCGATCGGCTGTCCCTGCACGGCCGCGTCGCGCAGGACCGCGACGGCGTCCGCCGGCTTGAAATGATGGAACGCGTTGAACATCGTCCGGAAGCCGTGGAGATCGGGAGGGACGGCTCGCGCGTCCACCGGCGTCCGGACGAAGGTGAGCGCCTCGGACCCACGCGTGAGGTGCTCGAACGCCGGAGCGTTGGGAAACCGGTCCGTGAGCACGACGCGGACGCGGCGGCCTTCGCGCGCGAGGTCGCGTTGGACCGCCGGCAGCGGACCGCCGCCGCCGGAACACAGGTCCACGATCGCGGTCGCGCCCGTGGCCGCGAGCGCGTCCGCCAGCAACGGGACGGCCGGCTCGTGCAGCGCGAACCTCGTCTGGAGGAAGTGCAGGTAGTCGGTCGCCAGGTCGCGGATGACCGCCGGAAACCAAGGCTGATCCTCCAGCTCGAACGCCTGCACCCGGCGCATCAGTCCTCGCCGGCGACGACGGCGATCGCGAACCCGTCGTAGCCCTTGCTGCCCACGACCTGGAACGCGGTGGCGACGACGCGTGTCTCCGCCGCGAGTTTCGCGTTGAACCGCCGCACGCCCTGCACGTTCGTGTCCCTGCTCCCGGCGTCGACGACCTGCCCCTCGCGGACGATGTTGTCGGCGACGATCACGCTGCCGGGCCGCGACAACTTCATCGCCCACGTGAGGTACTGCGGATAGCTCTCCTTGTCGGCGTCGATGAACGTGAAATCGAACGGACCGATCTGTTCCGCCTCGATGCGCGGCAGCGCGTCGAGCGCCTTCCCGAGCCGCACCTCGACTTTGTCGGCGACGCCCGCGCGCGCGATGTTGGCCCGCGCGACGTCGGCGTGCCTCGGATCCGCTTCGAGCGTGACGAGCCGTCCGCCGGCAGGCAATGCGCGCGCGAGCCAGATCGTGCTGTAGCCCCCCAGCGTGCCGATCTCGAGGATCCGGCGCGCACCCTGCATCTTCGCGAGGATCATCAGCAGTTTGCCCTGGTTGGGCGCGACCTGAATGGCGGGAAGCCCCGCTTTGGCGCTCGCTTCCAGCGTGGCGTCGAGCGCGGGATCGGAGGGAACGAACAGGTCGCTGATGTAGCGATCGACGGCGGTCCATTGAGTCTGGGTCACGATTGCGCATCGTACCACGCGGCCTCACGTCGGAGGCGCAGGGCCGATCTCACGCCGAGGCGCATTCATTCTCTCACGCGCCCGGATCGACGAGCGGCCGGATGACGTGCACGATGATGTCGATCACGAAGTGCGACAGGATCGCCGCCTCGAGGCCGCGCTTGATGAACAGCCAGCCGAACGCGAGGCCCGGCGCCAGAATGACGAGGAAGGTGCGCAGCCATGCCAGGGCCGGCGCGGGGCCGAAGATCTCGACGCCGCCCATGTGCGCCCAGCCGAACATCACGGCGGACACGACGTTGGCGATCCACAGCGCCGCCGGGCGTCCTACCCTGCCGGACGCCAGCAGCACAACCCATGCGATCAACGACGTCAGAAAGAGGCGATACGTCACTTCCTCGTCGATCGGCGCGCCGAACGACGCGAGCAGACCGGCCCACGGCGACACGCCGGGAATGCGCGCGTGAATCTCGGGAGCGGGGTGGTTGACGCCGAGGCCGTAATAGAAGATCGCGTCGATTGCGAATGCGATGAGCGCGGTCGCGACGGCCCAGAACACGGCGGGCCCGACGATCGAGCGGCTTGGAGCCGGCGCGGGCGTCCCGTACAGCCGGTGCTCCAGATACGGCGCCCCGAGACCCACCTTCGCCGACAACCACAGCCCGAGCGGAATCACGACGGCGCCGACGACGGCCGCGCGGAGCAGGATCAACGGCAGCCAGAACGCCGGCAGCGGACGCGGGTGATCCGCGATCGCGTTGAGCGCCATGAAATACGGCACGATGAGCGGGGACGTCACGATCGCCGCGATCCACAGCGCGACGAACACTTGCTTGATCCGCGACACGTCATGAGGGATTAGGGACTCGGAATCATCCATGGCCAGACGTATGCCTGCAGCATGACGATCGCGCCCATGATCGCCGCGAGCGCGACGCTGTGCCAGAACACGAACCGCAGGATGCGGCCTTCCTGCCCGGTCTGCCCCGTCGACGCGGTCGAGACCACGATGCTCTGCGCGTCGATCATCTTGCCCATGACGCCGCCGGTGCTGTTCGCGGTCACGATCAGGATCGGATTGAAGCCGAGCTGTTGCGCGGTGATCTTCTGCAGGCTGCCGAACAGCACGTTCGAGCTCGTGTCCGACCCCGTGAGCGCGACGCCGAGCCAGCCGAGGAACGTCGCGAAGAATGGATAGAGCATGCCGGTTCGCGTGAACGCGAGCCCGAGCGTCGCGTCCGTGCCGCCGTAGCGCGTGACGAAGCCGAGCGACAGCATCAGCATGATCGTCGCGAGCGGCGCGCGCATGCGCCGGAGCGTCGTGCGCGCGACGGCGACGACTTGTCGCGACGGGACGCGCAGATACAGCGCGGTCACGAGTGCGGCCAGCAGAATCGCGGTCCCCGTCGCCGACGCCCAGTTGAAGATGAACTGCGCCGCCTCCGCCTTCGCGTTCCGGTACGCGTCGTCGTCTTTGCGCGCGCGATCGACCGGCGCCGTCACGACCGGATAGTCACGATAGACGATGCGGTGGAGCCACGGCACGTTGAGCGCGGGCGCGAGCGCGTGATTCACCCCCGGCCGGCCCGCGCCGTTGAGGAACGACTTCACCGGCGCGGCCCCCCACAAGATGACGGCGACGCTGAGGAACAGCCAGGGCATCCACGCGCGGCGGACGTCGCGTCGCGCGATCGCGGAGGGCGCCGGTTCGCGCGCGAGCGACCGTCCGGGCTGACGCGCCTCGGGAAAGTCCCAGACGTTCCCCGGCTGCCACACGCGCGAGAACAGCGCGAGCGCGGCGATCGACGTCAAGCCGCCGACGATGTCCACCAGCTCGGGGCCGACGAGATTGCTCCACGCGAACTGCACGATCCCGAACGTGCCGCCGCACACGAGAACGGCCGGCCACACGCCCTTCAGCCCGCGCCACCCGCTCATCGTCACGACGAGCCACGCCGGCACGAGCAGCGACACGAACGGGAGCTGGCGTCCCGCCATGATGCCGAGCGTCTTCGCCGGCATGCCCGTGACCGCCGCGAGCGTCAGGATCGGCGTGCCGATCGCGCCGAACGCGACCGGCGCGGTGTTCGCGATGAGCGACAGGCCCGCGGCATAGAGCGGTGTGAAGCCGAGGCCCATGAGGAGCGCCGAACAGATCGCGACCGGCGTCCCGAAACCCGACGCCCCTTCGATGAACGCGCCGAACGAGAACGCGACGAGGAGCGCCTGGATCCGTCGATCGTTCGACAATCGCCCGACGGACTGCTTGACGATCTCGAACTGTCCGGTCTCGAC
>QHWR01000146.1:8105-10497 GCA_003223835.1 Acidobacteriota bacterium
GGCCGCCGTCGTCACCGGCATGCCGAACACGAGGACGGACACGGCGAGCGCCGACACGAGGCCGGTCAGCGCCGCCAGGTGAGCACGCCACTCGAGAAGACCGAGCGTCACGAGCAGCAGCACGATCGGCAGCGCCGCGATCGCGGTGCTGAGCCACGGTCCGCCGAGCGGGTCGTAAACCTGAATCCAGGACATACCAGGAATGCATTGTCGAATGCCGACTGCTGAATTAAGGCATGACGCTCTTCATTCAGCAATCAGAATTCAGCAATCAGCAATTCGTCGGCTCTCATACTAAAGTAGTCGCATGCCAGGACGGGTCGCCCGGGCCGTCAATATCGAGGACTTGCGCCGCATCGCGAAACGGCGTCTGCCCCGGGCGGTGTTCGACTACATCGACGGCGGAGCGGACGACGAGATCACGATGCGCGACAATTGCCGCGCGTACGACCGGATCATGTTCCGGCCGCGCTGCGCCGTCGAGACGCCGGCCGTCGATCTGAAGACGACGGTCCTCGGCACGACGGTCTCGGTCCCGTTCCTCTTCGGGCCGGTCGGCAGCACGCGGATGTTCCATCCGCACGGCGAGGAGGTCGCCGCGCGGGTCGCCGGCGCCGCCGGCACCGTCTACACGCTTTCGACGTTGTCGGGCACCCGGCTGGAGGACGTCCGCGCCGCGACGCCAGGTCCGGCCTGGTATCAGGTGTATCTGCTCGGCGGACGCGACATCGCCACCACGATGCTCGAGCGCGCGCGCGCCGCCGGCTATTCGGCCCTCGTCGTCACGGTCGACACGCCGGTCGCGGGCATGCGCGAGCGCGATCTGCGCAACGGCGTCAAAGAGCTGCTCACGCGCAATCCGCTCCACATGTTTCCGTACGTCTGGCAGTTTCTCGCGCGCCCGCGCTGGCTCGCCGGCTTCCTCCGCGACGGCGGCCTGATGAAATTCCCCAACGTCGTCCTCGCGGACGGCCCGATGCTGTACGCGGACGTCGGCACGGCGCTCGAGCAATCGACCGTGACGTGGCGCGACCTGCGGTGGATCCGCGACTTCTGGAACGGTCCGATCGTCGTCAAGGGTGTGCACATCGGCGACGACGCGCGGAAAGCGATCGACGAAGGGGCGAGCGCGGTGATCGTGTCGAATCACGGCGGCCGTCAGCTCGACGGCGTCCCCGCGACGATCCGCGCGCTGCCGGAAGTGATCGACGCCGTACGCGGCCGCGTGGACGTGATGCTCGACGGCGGAATCCGCCGCGGCAGCGACGTCGTCAAGGCGCTGTGCATGGGCGCGAAAGCCGTCCTGATCGGGCGAGCCTATGCGTTCGGCCTCGGCGCCGGCGGCGAGGCAGGCGTCAGGCGCGCCGTGGACATCCTGCGCGCGGACGTGATCCGGACGATGAGGCTGCTCGGCTGCCCGTCCGTGTCGCAGCTCGATCGTTCGTACGTCGACGTCCCCGCCGAGTGGCTCGTCACGCGCGGCGAGCGCCAGCCGGTCGCGTGAAGTAGTCCCCAATACAGAGTCGGCTTTTCAGGCCGTAGGGCTGCGCGACGGCGGGCTGCTAGACCCGCTCAGCCTTCCACCGTCCCCGCCTGAACAGCGCGACGCTGACGACGGCCAGCGCCGAATAGGCGATGGTCAGCGCGACGAAGACGCCGCGCGGACCCATGCCCGCCTGGACCGCGAGCAACCACGCGAGCGGAATCTCGAAGAGCCAGAACACGAACAGGTTGATCAGCGTCGGCGTCCATGTGTCCCCCGCCCCGTTGAACGCCTGCGTGACCACCATGCCGCACGCATAAAAGAGGAAGCCGAGGCTGACGATGCGCAGGCACGAGATCGTGTAGGGCTGGACGTTCGGGTCCGACGTGAACGCGGCGGCGATCAGCGGCGCCGTGCTCAGGAACACGACACCGACGGCGCCGAGCAGAATCATGTTGTAGACGGCCGCGGTCCACACCGCGCGCTCCGCACGGTCGGGACGCCCCGCGCCCAGGTTCTGACCCACCATCGTGGCCGCGGCGTTGCTGATGCCGAACGCGGGGAGCAGCGCGAAGATGATGACGCGGATGCCGATCGTATAGCCCGCCAGCGACGCCGCGCCGAAAGTCGAGAGGATGCGAACGAGGCCGATGTAGCTCGTCGTCCCGATCAGGATCTGGATCGTTCCCGATCCCGAGAGCCGCAACACGGTCCGCATCGTCGGCAGGTGGAACCGCAGATCGCGCCAGCGCACGTGGACGCGGTCCCGCCCGCGCGCCAGAATCGTCAGTTGATAGATCACGGCGCTGCCGCGGCCGATGTTGGTCGCGACGGCGGCGCCGGTGACGCCGAGCTCCGGGAACGGACCGAGACCGAAGATGAAGCACGGTCCGAGGACGATGTTCAGGA
>QHWR01000146.1:10509-11437 GCA_003223835.1 Acidobacteriota bacterium
CGGAAGACCGCGTTGATCAGGAACAACATGACGATTGTCGCGTTGCCGCCGAGCATGGTGCGCGTGAACACGCGGCCCGTGCGGATCACGTCCTCCGGCGCGCCCATCACGGCGAGCAGCGTCGGCGCGCGCGGCGCGGCCAGAACCGCGACGGCGGCCGCGACGATCAGCCCGAGCACGATCGACTGCCCCGCCGCGCGCGCGGCGCCGTCGCGATCGTGCTCGCCCACGCGGCGCGCGACGAGCGCGGTCGCGCCGATCGACAGCCCCATCGCGGCCGTGTAGATGATCGTCAGCATCGACTCGGTCAGGCCCACGGTGGCGACGGCGGCGGCGCCGAGGTGCGCGACCCAGAACACGTCGGCGACGGCGAAGATGGACTCCATCGCCATCTCCATCACCATCGGCACGGCGAGCATGACGACGGCGCGGCCGACGGGTGCGGTCGTGTAGTCGATCCGCGACCCGCGGATCGCCTCGCGAAGCGTCGCCCAGATGCCGGCCGGCGCGATGGGCGCGGCAGCGGCGATCTCGGATTGTTCGGATGGCATCATTGCTGTCTTGGAGGTCCGGAGCTAGCAGAGACTGTCTCCGCTAGAGCAGAGTACGGATCTCGACGACGGGGAGGTTGCGATCGCGCGCCGCGGAGCCGAACGCCTCGGTCAGGTCGCCGGCGCCGCGCGACTGGCCGTCCCACACCAGGACGGCGCTGACGTCTTCCCGTCGCTCGGCGCCCAGCGCGATCGCGTCGTCGAGGATACGGTGATTCGTGGCCGCATACGCGGCGTCCCCCTCGACGCCCTGCGCGGCGATCACGAGGTCGCCGCGCCGCGTGGCGTCGGCGACGACGGCATCGTACGGCGGCCCCCACGACTCGCCGCGATCGGTCACGCTCGTGTCGCGAAACCGATCGGCCGGACCGGGGAGC
>QHWR01000146.1:11642-35636 GCA_003223835.1 Acidobacteriota bacterium
TTTCTGCCTTTCTGCCTTCTACCTTCTGCCTTCTACCTTCTACCTTCTGCCTTCTACCTTCTGCCTTCTGCCTTCTGCCTTCTGCCTTCTGCCTTCTGCCTTCTACCTTCTGCCTTCTGCCTTCTACCTTCTACCTTCTGCCTTCCGCCATCCGCCATCCGTCATCCGTTATCCAATCGGCGTATAATCTCACGCCACATCACGACCGAAGCTCAAATCGATGGGAGTGGGCCCAGGCGAAGCTGCAGTTGCCGGCGATCCGTCGCGCCACGAGGAATTGTGGGAGCGGCTGCTCCAGTACGTCGAGGACGGCGTCGTCATCCCCGTCGTCGGCCAGGAGCTGCTCAGCGTCGACGTCGGCGGCCGCACGATCCTCCTTTACGAGTATCTCGCGCAGCGGCTGGCGGCGGCGCTTCGCGTGAAGCCGCCGGACGCGGACTCGCACGCGCCGCTCAACCGCGTTGCCTGCGCGTTTCTCGAAGGGGGCGGCGAACCCGAGCGGATCTACTCCGAGCTGCAGCGCGTGATGAAGGACGTCGGGCCGCTCGCGCCGCCGGCGCCGCTGCGCAAGCTCGCGTCGATCAAACCGTTCTACTTTTTCGTGAGCACGACGCTCGACTCGCTGCTCGCGCAGGCGCTCAACGCCGAGCGCTTCGGCGGCGCGTCCTCGACGGACGTCATCACCTATTCGCCGGGCAATCCGCAGGACGTGCCCGACGACGTCGAGAATCCGGCGCGCACGCGCGTCTATCAGCTCCTCGGCCACGTCTCCTCGATGCAGGATTACGTCGTCACGGAAGAGGACGCGCTGGAGTTCCTGCACAACCTGCTGTTCAGCGCGCGGCCGAAGCGGCTGTTCGGCCACCTGCAGAAGCGGCAGTTGCTGATCCTCGGGTGCAGCTTTCCGACGTGGATCGTCCGGTTCCTGATCCGCGCGTCACGCGAGAGCCGGCTGCTCCTCGCGCGCGGCAAGATGGATCTCGTCGTCGATTCCGGCACGCGCGAGGATCTCGCGCTCGTCAGCTTTCTTCAGAGCTACAAGACGCGGACGGAAGTCTTCGACACCGGCACCGCGATAGATTTCGTGGACGAACTGCACCGCCGCTGGACCGCCCGCGCGCCGCAAGCGCCGGATCCGGCGGCCGGTCCCTCAGCCGCGACGCCGCCGCCGCAAATCTACGCGCGGGAAGGCGTCGTCTTTCTCAGCTACGCGAGCGAAGACCGCGACGTCGTGCGGTCGATCCGCGACAGCCTCGAAGCGGCGGGCATGGACGTGTGGTTCGATCAGCACGACCTGCACCCCGGCGACGACTTCGCGCGGCGAATCAAGTTCACGATCGAGGCGTGCGCGCTGTTCGTGCCGGTGCTGTCGAAGTCCTGTTTGAAACGCAACCGCCGCTTCCTGCAGCTCGAGTGGGACTACGCGAAGATCGAGGCGCACAAAGCGCTGCCGTCGCGGCATTTCATCGTACCGATCGTGATCGACGACGTCCCGCTCGACAGTCCCGATCTGCCCGAGGAGTTCGGCGCCGTCCAGGCGGCGCGCCTGCAGAACGGGCGCCTCTCGGACGAGACGATCCGCGGCATGACGACCGATTACCGTGAATTCCAGAAACGGCGGGGAGGCCTGTGAACGTCGCGGCCGAGGCCGTCGTCCGCGACACCGGCCTGGTGGATCACGACAACCCGTGGCCCGGCCTGGCGGCGTTTCGGGAACGCGATCGCGACTTCTTCTACGGACGCGAGGCGGCGGTGCAGGTCCTGCTGGACCTGGCGACGCGCGAACGCGTCTCGGTCCTCTACGGCGCGTCGGGGCTCGGGAAGACGTCCCTCATTCAAGCCGGCCTGTTTCCGCGCGCGCGGGCGAAGGACATGTTCCCCGTCCGGATCCGGCTCGACTTCGCCAGTCCGTCCAACCTCATCGAACAGATTTATGCGGTCATCGTCCGCGATGCGGCCGAGCACAAGGTCGAGACGCCGGCGCGAGGCAACGCCTCGATCTGGGAGTTCTTCTATCGCAAGGACTCGCTGTGGTGGAGCGACCGCCATCGGCTGCTGACGCCGCTGCTCGTCTTCGATCAGTTCGAGGAGATGTTCACGATCGGGCGGCGCACGCCGGAAGCGATCGCCGCGACGTGGGCGTTTCTGCAGGAACTGCGGGGACTCGCGCTCGGATTCCCGCCCGATGACGTGAAGAAGCGGTGCGACGAGAATCCGGACGAAGCGCTGAAGTACTCGCTCGCCCGAAGCCCCGTCCACGTCCTTTTCAGTTTTCGTGAGGACTATCTTGCCGAGTTCGTCGAGCTGCGCGAGGTGTTTCCCGCCGTCGGCGGCAACGATTTCCGCCTGCTTCCGATGAGCACCGCCGACGGGCTGCGCGTGATCCTGACGCCTGGCGGTCACCTCGTCTCGGAAGACGTCGCGAAGCGCATCATCGAGATCATCGCGGCGCAACGCCCGACGCGCCGCAAGCTCGCCAGCGACCTGCCCGTCGATCCAACGCTGCTCAGCGTGTTCTGCCGCGAGCTGAACAACGAACGCCGTCTTCTGCATCAGGATCGGATCACCGGCGAGCTGCTCAAGGACACGCAGGCGACGATCCTCGACAACTTCTACATCCGGTCGCTCGACGGCATGGACCCCGGCGTGCAGATCTTCATCGAGGACGATCTGGTGCTGCCGGATTCGCCGGAGCGCAACTTCGTCGCCGAGGAGGTCGCGCTGCGCAAGCCGGGCGTGACGCCCGCGGCGATCGAGACGCTGATCGATCGGCGTCTCCTGCGGCGCGACGAGCGCGACGGGCCGCCGCGGATCGAGCTGACACATGACGTGCTGGTCGATCCTGTCCGCAGGAGCCGCGACCTGCGGCACGCGCGCGAACAGGAGATCCAGCGGGAGGCGGCCGAACGCGACGCCGACGAGCGGGCACGCAAGGCTGCGCAGGAGGCATTCGATCGCGGGCAGCGCCGCCGTTTATGGGCATTTCTCGTCGTCGCGTCGGTCCTCGCGATCGCCGCCTCGCTCTTCGGTGCGGGGGCCTACTTCCTCAGCAAGAAAGCGCAGCGGGCGAACGCCGCCAGGACGCTGACCGAGGCGTCGATCCAATCGAGCGAGGGGGGCCACACCGACATGGGGCTGGCCTACATCGCCTTCGCCGCCCGAACGGACCCCGGCGATCCGCGGCCGCGCCTCCGGTTGATCGACTCGCTGCTGCACAAGAGTTGGCCGCTGCCGCTCGCCGTGCTCCAGCACAAAGCCGGCGTTCGCTGGGCCGAATTCGACGGCACGGGCACGCGCGTGCTGACGCTCTCCGACGACGGCAGCGTGAACGTCTGGCCGGCGACCGGCTCCAGCGACCCGGCCCATCGTCTGACGGGCGCTGCCTCGTTCGCGCGTTTCACGTCGAAGCGCGATGCGCTCGTCGTGACGCCGGCGGGCGCCGTCGAGTTGTGGGACCCGGCGTCGGGTCAACGCGTCGGCACGTTCGCGGAGCCGGACGACGTTGTCACCGCGGCCGCGTTGAGCCCGGATGCGACGATGCTCGCGGCGGGCGACGCGAAGGGGCATCTCCACGTCTGGCTGCTGTCGTCGCCCGGGCAGCCGCCCGCGACGCATGTTGCGTACAAGGAACCGATCTCAATCGTGCAGTTCAGCGACGACGGCCGGCGGCTGCTCACGGCGAGCGCCGGCAACGCGTCGCTCTGGGAATTGCCGTCGTTCTCGCCGACGAGTCTCGAGCCGCAGGTGGCGGTGATCCTGTCCGCCGACTTCTCATCCGACGGCGTTCACCTCATCACGACGCACGACGACGGGGCGGCGCGGCTCTGGCAGATGACGGAGTCCGCCGGCGGCAGACGCGAGAATCGCGCCCGACGCGCGGCGGCGGCGCTCTCGCCGTACGCCTCTCTTCAACACAACGGCCGTGTGCTCTTCGCGCAGTTCAGTCCGGATGGACTGTTCGTCGTCACCGCGTCCGAGGATGGCACCGCGGCGATCTGGGACACCACGGCGGGCAATCAGTTCGGCGCGCCGATGAAACACGGCGGCTCCGTCGTGAGCGCCGTCTTCAGCCCGGACGGATCGCGGATTCTGACGGCGTCGCGCGACGGTTCCGCGCGGCTCTGGGACGCGGCCGGCGGATCCATCGCGGAGCCGATGTGGCACCTGCGGCCGCTGGAGTCCGCGACCTTCAGCCCCGACGGCGACCGCGTCGTCACGGCGTCGGACGATGCGACCGCGGAAGTGTGGGATGTCCGGCCGGGCGCGGCCGCGCCGGAATCGTGGAGCGCGGCGGCCGCGCTTCGGTCGGCGCAGTTCGGATTCGGGGACCGTTACGTCGCGGTCGCAGCCTCCAATGACGTGGCGCACATCTGGGATCGGCGCGACGGGACCGCGTTCGCCGTGGCCCACAGCGGCGTCGGTCCACCGCAGTTCCTGGGCAAGGGGGATGCGATTCTGGTCGTGGATCGGGTCGCCGCGGGCGTCATTCGCATCTCAACGAAGGAAGTGGTCGCGAAGATGCCCGCCGGAGAAACGATCCTCGTCGCGCGGGCGAGCGCCGACGGATCGCGGATCGCGACGCTGTCGGAACGCGGGACGCTGCGCCTCTACGACGGGAACGGGGCGCCGGCCACGACGTTCCATCTGCCGGTCGGCAAGGACGAGACGCGGCCGGTGTTCTTCGACTTCAGTCCCGACGCGAAGCTGCTCGCGGTGCCCGGCGTCGCGCCCGGGAACGGGACGGGGCCAACGGGCATGGTGCGCGTCTGGGATCTCTCGAATCCCGGCGCCGCACCCCGCGAATTTCCGGCGCCGGCGCCTCTCATCTCCGCGGAGTTCAGCTCCGATGCAAAGAGGCTGCTCGCGTTCGGCGCCGACGATGCGGCAACCCTGTTCGCCGTGGATCCCCGACAGGGTCCGGCCGCATTTTCCCTGCCGCACGACCGCCGCGTGCTCTCGAGCCGCTTCAACGCGGACGGCACCGTCATCGTGACGACATCGGCGGATGGCACCGCGAAACTCTGGAAACAACCGTGGCACGCCTGGACGCCGTTCGTGCTGCGCCACAATTCATCGGTCGGGTCCGCGGCATTCACCGCGAAACGCGATGGCCCTGGCACGTGCGCCGACGATCGCATCGTGACGTCCGCTGATGATGGTTATGCGCGCGTGTGGGACGTCGAGAACGCCGAGCGAGCCGCGTTTCTGCCGCACCCGTCGGTCGTCGCCTCCGCCGTGTTCAGCGCCGACGGCGATCACATCCTGACGGCCGCCGCGGATGGACGCGCCCGCGTGTGGGATCTGCCGTGCGGCGACGCGGCGGACGTCGCGGCTCTCGCCACGCTGGCCGAAGCCGTCGCGGGTTACCACCTCGTGTCGAGCGGAGAACTGAACCGGCTGGACGCGCCGGTCCGGGCGCTTCAAACCATGCGCGACGACGTCGCGCGGCGCGGCGCGCCGCCGGCGACGCTGTCGGGACGAATCGCGGCGTGGTTTCTCGCCGATCGCTGGCAACGGACGATCTCGCCGTACTCGCAGATGACGGTGTCGCGGTTCGTCCAGGACCAGCTCGCCGCCGGTACGGACGACAGCAGACGCGAAGCGACGCGGCTCTATCCGGGTCATCCGGCCCTGCGACGGGCCGCCGGCGCCCGCGGCGTTACGACTGGAGGGAGCCAATGAATCCATCGAGCGGCGCGCGGGACGGACCGCGCGGACCCGCAGCCGCACTGGCGATCGCGTGCCTGATGTTGACGCTGGCGGCGGCGTTCCCGCGCACGGCCGGGCCTCGCGAGGCGCCTCAGGCCATGGCGCAGCGCAGCGTCGTCGTCGGACTGCTGGTCACGTTCGAGTTCGATCAGACCGCGCCGACGACCGATCTCATCGGGATCCTGTTTTCCAACGTCGCGGCCGATCTGCGCCAGGCGCCGAAATCGCAATTCGGCGACGGCGTCGTTGCAAAGTTCACGTTCTCGGGGCGCGATTATCCGAAACCCAACAGCCACATCTCGTACAGCCAGCGCGTGCGCGATCGAACGTTTCTCGACTGCCGCTACATCCGCGTCGTGAACACCGGGAACAATCCGTGGTCGCCGACGAACATCTCGCTGACGGTCGCGGGCCAGCGCGTCCTCGATCGGGTGTCGATGTATCCCCGAAAGGGATCCGATCCGAAAGGCGGTCTCGCGCGCTGGAATCGCACCTGGAGACCAGTGTTCTGGGAGACGGAGTTGTTCAGGTATACACACCCGGCGAAGGTGTACTGAGCGCGCATGGCCTGGGACGACGAGAACAGCGAACGGGATCTGAAGACGGCGCTGGCGCTCTTCGACTGGCCGCGCGCCGAGGACCTGTGCCGGCTGCTCATCCAACGCATCCGACGCGAGGAGGCGCCGCTTTCGACGGCGCGCGCGCTCAGCATTCTCGGACTGCTCAGAGGCGCGAAGCGGTTCGACACGCTCGCGCGCGTCGCGGACGCGCTGCTGCAGTCCGGCGTGCGGGCGGGCGGCGTCATCGTGCCGTACGCGCAGACGCTGATCGAATGCGGGTATCTCGAAGCGGCGGAGCGCCTGCTCGACGCGCCGTGTACGGATGCGGACGATGCGGAGACGCAAGGCTTGAAAGGACGCATCCTCAAGGATCGCTACATCAAGGCGGGACCGGGCGCGGCCGCGCGCTACAAAGCCTATCTGTCACGCTCGATCGACGCGTACCTCGGTGCCTATCGCGTGAACCCTGCGCGGAATTACTGGCACGGGATCAACGTGGTGGCGCTCTTGAGCCGCGCGCAGCGCGACGGCGTCGTCCGGGCAGACGGCTGGCCGGACGCGCAGGACGTCGCGAAACAGGTCCTCGCGAGCGTCACGCCGGCAACGCCGGGGCCGTGGGAACTGGCGACGGCGCTCGAGGCGTCGCTCGTGCTCGGCAATCTCAACGAAGCGGAACGCTTCGCGCGCGAGTTCGCGGCGCACCCAGACACGACCGCGTTTCAACTGGGCGGCACGCTCCGGCAGCTCATGGAGGTGTACCAGCTCGAGGAAGCGACGGCACCCGGCTCGCGCCTCTACCGGTCAGGACGGCGTCGCACGGATTAGTCCGGGCCCCGCCCCGGAAAACGGCGGCACCCTGGAGAGGGTATTCGGCGCCGACCGGTTCGTCACGCTGAAGTGGTACCGTGACGGCCTCGAGCGCTGCAAGTCGGTCGCGCGCATCGAGAGCGCGAGCGAAAAAGCTGTCGGGACCGGATGGCTCGTGGAATGCGGTGCGCTGACGGGAAACGGATCCAAAGATCTCGTGCTCGTCACGAACGCGCACGTGATGAGTCCCCAGGGCGTGGGGGGCTTGCTGCGGCCGGAGCAGGCGCGCGCGCGTTTCCAGACGGGCCCGGAACTCTGCAGAATCGACCGCGTGCTGTGGTCGTTCTCGGCTGCCACGTACGACGTGACCGTGGCCACGCTGAAGGCGCTCCCGCCCGACGCCGCGCCTCTTCCGCTGTCGGACGCCACGCTGACCGCGCCCGGCGGCGCGAACGGCGCGTCTCGCCTCTACATCATCGGTTACCCGGGCGGCGGCGATCTGCAGTTGTCGATGCACGACAACGAGCTGCTCGGGTTCAACGAGCGATGCGTCCACTACCGGACGCCCACCGAACACGGCAGCTCGGGCAGCCCGGTGTTCGACGACGAGGAATGGACCGTCGTCGCGCTGCACCACTCCGGCAAGAAGAACATGGCGCGCCTCGACGGCTCGGGGGAGATTTACGAGGCGAACGAGGGGATCCTGATTCGCGCGATCCGGCAGGGAATCGCGTCCACTCCGGCGCTGCCCTGAGACAGCGGGCTCACGCACAAGGCGCAGGGCGCGCAAAGAAAAGCCACCTAATAGGATCTTCTCCGCGCTCGCTGCGCCCCCGCGTGAGATCTTCGCTCGCGTCTCCGCGTGGGATCGAGCCTCACCTGGCGTCGCTGAGCATCATGGCGGGCCGAGCGATCGCGCGACGTCGCGGATGATGCCGAGCGCGACCCGCTGATCGCGTTCCGACGGCGGCAGCGCGGCAAGCGCCTTGTCCGCCCAGTCCGCCGCCTTGGAGATGTCGCCGAGCTGCCAGCTCGCGCGCGCGGCGAGCGCGGCGATGCGGCCCTCGTCGCCGCCGGCCGCGTCCGTCGCGAGCAACCGCTCGGCCATCGCGAGCGCGCGGGCCGGCGCGCCGGATTGCAGCGCCAGCTCGATCAACTCGCGCATGCTGCGCAGCCGCCCGACCGTGTTGCCGAACTGGTTCTGCAGCACCACCGCGGCGCCGGCCGCCTGCTCGGCCTTCGCGTACTGCCCGCGTGTCCGCTCCAGGTGCCCGCACGTCTCGAGCGCGGCGGCGACCTGTGACGTCCGGCCGTCGATCGAATGGATGACGAGCGCGCGCTCCAGGTAGCCCTCCACCTCGTCGAGACGGTCGTTGAGTTTCACCAGCATGTCCGCGTAATCGCGCAGCGCGCGACCCAGCGCGGACCGCCAGCGATCGTCATCGCGTTCGTTCGCGCTCTCGAGACGCGACAGCGCGTCGCGAAACAGCACCTCCGCGCCGCCGCCGTCGGGCCGCTGCGAGGCGAGATAGGCCTGCTCGAGCAGCGCTCTCCCCTCATCGCGCGGGTTCGCCGCGAGCCGCTCCGCCTCGCGATAACGGCGCAGCGCCTCGTCGTTGTGGTGGTCGCGCGAGGCAAGGTTACCGCGCAGCAGCGCCGCCTCGGACGGCGCGACACGATCCAGCGCGTCGAGACACGCTGCCGCCTCGGCACGGCGCCCCTTCTGGCGGATGAAACACCAGTAGCCCGCGGCGTACAGACGCCGCAGCCGCTCGGGATCCCAGCGCGCGGCGTCCGTGACGAGCGCGTCCCATCGCTCGACCCCGGCGGAATACCGGCCGGCACGCTCGCACGCTTCGAGCGTCTCCAGAGCGTCAGGTGCGGCCGCGGTCACGGAAGCTGACGTCGACGCGTCGGAGCCGGAGGCCGCCTCGATGAGGCCGACGGGCACGGCGACCGCGCCGGGCGACACGAGCAGGATGGTCAGGCCCGGCGGGAGGTGCGACAGCCATTGCAACGCGTCCACTTCCGGCTGGCCCGCTCCGGTCCAGATCAGCACCGAGTCGGGAAACGCGGCGAGCGCCTTCATCGCCGCGACCAGGCTGTCTCCCGGATGCGCGCTCGGCGCGCGCGCGCCGAGCCGCGGCAGACACGCGTCCAGATCCGCGGTCCATTGCGGCTGGCGCAGATGAATCGCCGCGCCGCGGTACTCGGCCGCCGCGTCGGCGGGCGCCTGAGGACCGGCGGTGGCGTTGGGGACGACCGCGATGCAGCCACGGCGGCCGAACGTCCGCAGCTGATCTCGCACGAACCGCCACTCCTCGTCCGCCGCCGCCGTCGTCCAGCCGTCGGCAGGAAGGCGCGGCCCGTCCAGCACCGCCGCGTCGAGATCGACGGCGCCGTTCAGCCACACGGACAGCGACGCCCATTCGCAGGCGCGCAGCCGTTCCGCATACAGCGCCGCGCGCAGCGCGGTGAGCGCCGTCTCCGGATCAACCGGCGGCCGTCCTTCGAACACCGCATCGTAGAATCGGCGTGCGAGATCGCCGGCCGTGTCCTCGCGCACCGGCGTCGTGAAGCCCAGCACGAGGCGATTCGCCTGGCGGTGCAGCTTCATCGCGAGCGACTCGCCCCACGGCTGCATCAGGTTCGACACGCAGCTCCACAGCAAGACCATCGTCGCCGACCGTTGCGTGTCGAGGAAGTCGGCGCGTTCGAGCTCGATCGTGCCTTTTTCCGGATCGCCGTGCGCTTCGACGTGGACCATTGCCGCGACGGCGCCTTCCGGCGCGCGAACGATGCGCCGCGCTGACGCGCGCTGAAGAAGACCCTCGATCGCGGGCAGCGTCTTGCGCTCGGTCCGCGGCCCGATCACGATCCGGACGGAGAGCGGCGGCTCAATGGGCGCCGGGATCGGATCGAAGCGGTCCGCGGCGTGGACGATCGAGAGATCGGCGGACGCCGGATGGGCCCACTGCTCGTCGATCATCGCTTCCCAGGGCAGCGCGTGCAATTCGGGACGGCTGGTGAAGATCACGAGACGACGCGGGCCCGCGTCGGCCAGAAACGCGCGCAGCTCCGGCGCGAGCTGCGCGACCGATGCGAACAGGTGGCGCCCGGCGCTGCGGACGATCTCCAGCGGCCGCCGCAGCGACGAGAGCTCGCGCTCCTCTGCCTGCGCCGCGCGCTCGATCTGGGTGGCCGCATCGCGCCAGCCCTGATCGCCGAGCGGCGACGAGAAGCTGCCGGCCGCGACGACGCGGCCGTCGATGGTCAGCTCGAACGGGTATTCGCGCTGGACGTCGAGCGCCCGGAGTTCTCCCGGCGGGCCGACCTCCCCCAGCCTCAGGACCGCGGTGCGCCGTGCCATGGCTGCCACGATCCGGGGCTCAGGGGTTCTGGACTTTCACCGTCGCCGACACGGGGTAATGATCGGACGCTTCGGGCGCCGCGTCCTCGTCGGTGTGGATCTTCGGATCGCTGATGGCCAGCGTCGGCGACGCGAGGATGTAGTCGAGACGTGTCTTCTTGTAGCGATTGTGCGTCGGGAAACTCATCGACGGGCGCAGCTCTCCGAGCACGTCGATGAGCCGCGTCGTCCCGTTCCCTTTCAACGTGGCGACCGCGGCGGAATCGGGATCGTCGTTCATGTCCCCGCAGAGGACCAGGTCCTGCGCGATGAACGCGTTGCCGCCGAACTGCGGCGTCTCGAGGATCGTCCGGATCTCGCCGGTCTCGAGCCCGCGCTTGGCGACGCCGTGGTCCGCGCCGAGCTTGGACTTGAGGTGCGCGACGAAGAACAGGAACCGATACGCTTTCGTGGCGAACAGCTCGACCCCGAGGAGGTCCCTCGAAAACCGCGCCGCACGTTCGTCGAGCGGACCGAACTCGCGATCGTGGAACGTGAGCGTGCCGTTGACCGCGAGCCGCGTCGCGAGCGCGACGTTGATCCCGCGCGGATCTCTCGCCGGGATGCAGACGAAGGAGGTGAACCGGTACTCCTTCTCCTTGATCTTCGGGTTCACGCGCGAGCGGAACAGCTCCGCAAGCGTCTGCTCGTTCTGCACTTCCTGAAACGCGATCGCGTCCGCGTCGAGGTCGAGGATGACTTCCGCGAGCGCGTCGAGCTGTTCCTCGGGCGCCGGCGGATTGGGGCGCGAGGAGTTGATATCGGGTCGATCGCCGAACAGGTTGTAGGCGTTGTAGGACGCGATCCGGAATTCCGGGACGTCCGGCAGTTCGCCGGGCCGGACGAGCACGCTCTCCAGCCGTTGCACGGGGGCGGCGTTACGTTCGACGTCGATGGCCATACGTTCTCTCCCGTCGGCGCGTGCGCGGGGGCGTCAGCGGCGGCGCCGCGCCGGCGCCTGCTTCTCGCTCCGCGACAGTTCCCAGAACAACCAATCGTCGTTCGGCACGAACTTGCGGCGCGCCCGATCCCACTTCTCCGGCAACCGCTCGTTGAGCGAGGCGAGGAACGGCAGCAGCGGCCTGCGCGGCGGATGCTGCGCTTCGTGCGCGTCGAGCGGCGTGTCGGGCCAGTCGAACGAACGCCGGTAGTCCGCGAAGCCGAAGCCGTCGAAAAAGTGCTCGCCGCCGACGAGCGGCAAGTACCAGAGGCTCGGCGCGCCCGTGGGATTCCCTTTGATCGGCACTTCGGCCTTCAGCGTCTCGAGCAGCGCCAGTCCGCGGTCGTCGTGCCGCTGCTTCAGGTGCGCCTCGAGGTCGTCGAGCGCGGGAAAATCGACGTACGGGCTGACGAACAGCACGGGCTTGTGCTGCTGCCGGCAGAGGATGATTTCGTGGGGCGTCCCCACGCTGTAGATGTTCGTGGGGCAGTACGAGACGATGAAGTCGCTGGTGTCGACCATGCGCAGATCGACGTGCAGCATCGGCCAGAACGCGTCGGCGCACGCCGCGCGGGCCGCGGCGCCCGCAGGTCCCATCTCGAACGTCCACTTGTCGCGTTCCTCGGTCGTGCCCTCGTCTTCGCGCCCGAACTCGTGCAGCCCCCGGATGTCGGGCTTCATCCACGGATCGAACACGGTCACGCCGAAATGGCGGAGGACCTCGCCGACGCGGTTGCGCCAGCCGTGCTTCTTCTCGTCGGCGCGCGAGGCGACGAAGTCCATCGGACCTCGCCAGCGATGCTCTGGCCGTCCCGCTCAGGCCTGGAATTGGCCGGCGTATTTCTTCAGATCCGCTTCGACGTCCTTGACCTTGCTCCAGCTCTTGATGCGGCGCGCAAACATGAAGTACTGCGGCGTGCGCCCCCATGGCAGCCGGTGAATCGCCTCGACCGCGCGGACCGGCTGCGCCTCGAGCAGCAGCGGCTCGACGGGACGCGGGATCTCGACGGGGGTGATCTTCCACGTCGCGGCGCGCGCCGTCGTCAACCCCGCGTAGATCATCGCGGCGAGTTGGATCGGGTGTCCGTAATCGCGGCGTCCGCGCGCGACGGTGGGGAGGAATCGATCGCCGGCGGCGGCGGCGAGCGAGACGTACGCCGTCAGGACGGACGTGCCGATCCGGTTGGCCGGTCTGATGTCGCGCAGCGTGCACCAGTGCTCCCACACCTTGCCGCCGTCGTCCGGGCTCGCGATCGCCTGGTCGAAGTCCTGGCGGCGCCACAGGTTGAACCGGTCCGGCGGATCGTTCACGGCGCGCGACGACGTGCGCCCCGTCGAATTCCCTTCGACGAACCCGAGCAGCGTGGATCCGTCGAGCAGCGTGCGCGCCTCGGCGGAATCGAGCCGGAGGGTGTCAGCGGTGGACCCGCGCCGCACGCTGGCGCTGGAGTAGTACTCGTCGCGCAGCGGGTCGTGGGAGATCTCGAGCCACACGAGGGCGCCGTCCCGGGTGCGCCGGACCGCGCCCGCGCCCGCCAGGTGACACGCCACGTGCCACGCGCCGATGTCGAAGTCGCCGCGGTC
Organism: Acidobacteriota bacterium; assembly: GCA_003223835.1. Classification (GTDB taxonomy): domain Bacteria; phylum Acidobacteriota; class Vicinamibacteria; order Vicinamibacterales; family 2-12-FULL-66-21; genus Gp6-AA38. The sequence goes on from QHWR01000146.1 coordinate 24,652, forward strand.
GCCGGGACCGAGATCCTCGCCGATGATGAGCGAGTGATGCATCCACAGCCGGCGCAGCGTCTCGACGTTGGTCGCGCTGTTGGCGAGCTCGCCCGCGGCGGTGGTCTCGAACTGGAACGCACCTCGTGGCATGCGGCAGCCTTCGGTCGCCGCGGCCGGCAACCTGTTGAAAAGATGGTCGGAACTGCGAAGAGTCAGAGCCTAATGTTCCGGCCTGTTGTTGTCAACGCGCGTGAGGGGCCGACCGAACAGCGCTCGTCCGGCGGGCGAGCTGCGCTTCTCCGTCGCCTCGCGCACGGCCGCGATCACGCGGTGGCCGGCGTGGAACACGTGCGTGAGCGGATGACGTCCGTGGCCAAGATCCTGTTCGTCCGCTTCCGCGGTCAACGTGCGCGAAACCAGTTGATCATCTTGCTGCGGTCGGCTCGGGCGCCGGAACCAGCCCAAGTATAGAAGTTTTGCGCGCCCTTCCGCGGCTTGACAATTCCCGAGGATGGCGTAGTTTGGTCGAAGGTGCCCTATGTCGCCGCCCTCCAGTTACCCGGACGACCTCCTCGATCGGATCCGCGGAGAATACCTCGCGTTGCCCGGATTGCGATTGACGCCGCCGCAGGCCCGCCGGTTGTGGGGACTCGATGAACAGCAGTGTACCGAGCTGTTGAACAGGCTCGTCGAAGCAGGCTTCCTGGACGCGACCGCAGACGGCCGCTACGCGCGCCGCTCCGAAGCATTCCCGTCTCTGCCACGCGCGCGCCCCGCAAAGGCGGAATTCGCCGACACGCTGTCGCAGATCACGCGGTTGCAGCCGGCGTCCAGACGCGCCTGACGCGCGCGCGGCCGATCAGCGCGTCCCATACGCCACTCCGATCGCGCCCAGCACCGCGCCGGCCGGCGCTCCGATGATGTAGCCGCGCAATCCCGGGTCGTCGCACCGGCAGTTGTGAAGCCGGTCGATCGCCGTGCCAATGTAGCCGCCGAGAAAGTACCCGCCGATAGCGCCGAAGGTGATAAAGACCGCGCGCTCGGCCGCCGTGTACTGCCGCCGCAGCGCCCCGCCGCGGACCCGTTGGGGTGCCGGCGGGAATGCCGGCAGATCCGCCGGCAACCTGAAGACATCTGCCGGCCGCGCATTAGTGTTAAAGAGCGTTTCGATGGCGACCGCGGGCGTCGTGAACCGCCCCGCGGACGGCGGCGGAGCCGCCAATGTGGTGGCCGCGATGAAGGCGGCCGACAGAATCCCGTCAATCACGGTGCGCCTCCCTGTTATCAGGGAAGGCGAAAAAGAAGCGTGGACCGGCTCAGCGCGGCAAGGCTTCGCGGAGTCTGTCGGCCGAAGGAATCTGGGATTCCAGCAGCCGGCGCATCTCCTGCGCGCGTGCGACGATGGCCGCGCGGTTGTCGCCCGGAAGCGTGGGATCGCGGCGGCCGCCGATCACCGCGCCTTCAGACCGAGCACCAATTCGAGATCGTGGTCCGCCGCAGGATAACTGGCTCCCGCGCGTTTGGCGAGCGCGAGCGCGCGCCGGATGAAGAACTCCGCCGCATCGAGGTCGCGCTCGTAAATGAGAATGCTCCCGAGGCCATTGAGCGCCGAGAAATCGTACGGATCGACGAAGAGCGACTCATAGAAGCACCGCTCGGCATCGTCCAGCAGCCGATCCGCCGGCGGCCGTCCCGCCAGGATCGCCTCCCAGTGCTTCACCATGTACGCGTTCTTGTAGTGATATCCCGCGAGGTTGAGGATCATGGCCTCGAGTGGCCATTTCTTCTCCGCCGCTTTCATGCGGCGGTCGAGCGTCTTCTGATGTTTCCTCGCGCCCGCGAGATCGTTGACGCCCAATCGATCCGTCACCTCCGCTTGAAAGGCCGCCAGCTGCCTGATTTCCGCGGCGAGCTCCGTCGTTTCGCTGCCCATCGGCGCCGGCACCTCGTTGGCGGCGCGCGGCGCTGCGCGGATCGCGCGCAGCAGCGGCTGCGCCCAATCGCTCTTCCGCGGACGCACGTTCAGATAAATCGTGTTCTGGAGGAAGTAGGGCAGCGCGGTCTTGTCGCGCGCGCAGACGACGATGAACCGATCCAGGTGAAATGCCGTGAGGATCTCGGCGGCGATCCATCGCGACGCGGCGGCCGGCTTGGACCACAGGAGCACGACGACGCGACTGTCGGCGATCGCCGACTGGAGCTCCTTGCGCAGCAGCCTCCCCGGCCGGATCTCGGATCGGTCGAGCCACACCTTCAGTCCGCCGTGCTCGAGCCGGCGCTCAACGTCAACCGCGACGGCGGCGTCCCTGGACGAGTGGCTGATGAACGCATCCACAGCTCAGGCATTGTAATCGGATGGCATCCGGGTTGCGGCTCGGACCGCAGGAGGCCGAATCATGCCCAGGGGCGACAAGGAAAAGTACACGGACAAGCAGAAACGTCAGGCCGAACACATCGAGGAGGGCTACGAAGAACGCGGCGTGCCCACGGATGAGGCCGAGCGCCGCGCGTGGGCGACGGTCAACAAAGTCCATGGGGGCGGTGAGAAGCCGGGCGGCGGCGGGTTCGGCAAGCCCGAGGATCATGAGCCGATGCGGAAGGGCGGCCGCAAAGGGGGACGCCGCTAAGGGAACGGAGCGGGCATCACGACGACGTGACCGGCATCGAGCCAATTACGGGCTGATGAGATGTGTGTCGTACCCGGCGCTGACCAGCGCCTCGTAAGCGCTCCACACGCCGTCGGGAATGTGCTGGGCGATCTGAAAGCCTCGCTCGGGATAGAGCCTGACGCGCTGCAGATCCCCGACGATGATGCTGATGATGTCCGCCTCCGACAGCGCCGGATGCGCGTGCCTGGCGAGGTACTCGTCCAGCGACACTCTCGGCGACGTGACCAGCACGTCTTTCCCGGGCCACAGTTTCTTGAACGTCGCGTAGCTGCGGCGTTCCATGTAGGGTTTCTGCACGACGATGAAGCTCTGCGGATCGAGACGCCGCTCGGCGAGGAGGCGCTTCGTGAGGAGGATGTTCTCGCCGGTGTTGGTGGACCGATTCTCGATCAGGATCTTTTCCTCTGGAACACCCATCCCGATCGCGATCTTCGCGAACAGGTCCGCCTCGGGCTCGGCCCACAGACGCTTCGTAATCGATCCGAGGCCGCCGGAAAAGATCAGCAGCGGGGCCCAGCCGTCGAGGAACAGCTCGGCCCCGCGCTCGGCGACGAATCGGTCGTAGCTGCAAAGCACGAGGATCGCGTCGGCTCGCGAGAGCTGATGATTGAGCTGGTGATACTGCCAGAGCGTCTCGACGAGCGGCCGGATGCGATCGTCCATCGTGCGATCCCTTCCGCCTGAAGGCGGAAGCCACGAATACCTTTACAGTACGACTTCCGCCTGAACGCGGAGCCATGAATACCTTTACAGTACGACTTCCGCCTGAACGCGGAGCCATGAATATCTTGACAAGTACCGTGGCTTCCGCCTTCAGGCGGAAGCACGATCGGCAACCCACGCGTCGCGCAAATACAGCCCGAACGGGATCCACCAAATCACATCGTTGAAGACGCACAGCGCGAACGCGGACGGTGGCCACGCGCCGCTATGGATCAACCAGATCATGCCGACCGGACCGAGCGTCTTCCCGGCGAGGCCGACGGCCGCGATCAGCCAGCCGCGCTCGGGACGGCGGGCGACGTCGAAATACAGGATGCCGTACAGTCCGACCACCATCCCGAGGCACGCGAACACGGCGGGATAGTTCGCCGGCGGCATCCCGGCGAAGCGAAACAGCCACTGCGGATCGACCGCGGACCACATCCCCCAGCCGATGTTGTAAAGCCCCGCGGCGACGAACACGGCCCGGTGAAATCTCTCGCGGACGATCATCGCCGGACGGCAGCGGCCGTCGTCTTCGCCGTCCACGGCCAGCCGCCGTGCGGCAGCTCGAGGGCGGCATAAAGGTCCCGCACGCCCGACACGAACACGCCGGCGGCCATCGCGAAGAGCGCCCATCCGAGAACGGTGGGGATGCCGGCCCAATCGACCGCCAGCGTCGTTGGGAGCGTCCACCAGCGCGCGAGGACCGGAATCAGATTCGCCGCCATCGCGCCGTAGAGAATGCCCATGACGGCGTGGGTGACGCGTTCGCCCGCGTAGACGTCGCCGAGCTGCTTGCGCACGGCGATCTCCACGACGAAGTCCGTCAGCGTGAGCACGATTTCCGCGACGATGACGGCGGCCAGGACCAGCACCCAGCGCCCCTGCCACGCGAGAACGGGCAACGTGCCGAACAAGACCGCGTACAGGAAATCGCGCGCGGCGTGCAGCTTCAGCTCCGAAGCGGCCTGCCTGCCGCGGGCGGGCAGCCGCGCCCGCCACTCGTGGTAGTAGAGCGTGTCGAACGCGCCGATGACGCCCTGAATCGCCAGCAGCCAGAGCGCGACGATCATGCAGGGCTCTCCTCGATGTCGATGACGCCGTCGTACGACAGCACGCGGCCGCCCGCCGGAACGTCGATGCGGACGCTGACGGCGACGCGACGCGCGCTCACGGGACCTTCGCGAGCGTCAATCGCGGGCGCGCAGATCGCGGGAAGGCGCATGCGGAGCGATCCGACCATCAGCGCGGCGCCGACCTGGTGGAACAGCAGGCTGCCATCGGAGGCTTCGAGGCGGAACCGGTACTCAATCGCGCCGAATCGCTCAGCGAGCACCGCGTCACCGACAACGTATTGTCGCGTCTCCAGACGGCGGTTGTCGAACGTCCGGCTCCACAGTTCGACGTCGTCGCCGCGCGTGATGACGAGACGCGTGTCGACGGCCGCCGCGGTCCGCGGCAGGCGCATCAACCCGGCGACGAGCGCCGCGACTGGATGACGCCCGCGCTCGACCCGGAACCGGCCATGGGCGCGAACGGCGGACGATCCGTGGAGGACGTGGAGTGGTTCCGCGAGCTGAGCCCAGGCCGGACCCAACAGGCGGCTGTACAGCGACCCGCTGCTCCGGGTCACCCGAAGAACCCATTGATATCTGCGGAGAGCGTCGTGGGCGCCAGACCCGAAAACGAGCCGCGCTCCGCGATCTCCGTCGCGGCCTGAAGAAATCCGCTCCACGCCGTCCGGGCCAGCGCGCCCCCGACGCTGATCCGCCGCACGCCGATGTCCGCCAGCTCCGCGACGGTCGTGAAATCGCTTCCGACGACGACGTTCACCGGCTTCGGCGAGACGGCGTTCACCACGGCTTGAATGTCCGCGCGTGTTCGAATGCCCGGCGCGAACAGACACTCGGCGCCCGCCTCGGCATAGGCGGTGAGGCGGCGGATCGTCTCGTGGAGATCGGGACGTCCGGCGATGAACCCTTCGGAGCGGCCGGTCAGGAGCACCTGCGCGCCGGCCGTGTCGATCGCGCGCCGCGCCGCTTTCACGCGTTCGACGGCGAGGTCGAACTCGAACAGCGGATTCGCGCGGTCCCGGGTCGAGTCTTCAATCGAGACCCCCGCGATCCCCGTCTCGACTGCCCGCGCGACATTCGCCTGGACGCCCGCCGGATCGATCGCGAACCCGTCCTCGAAGTCCGCGTTGATCGGCAGATCCACCACGTCGACGATCGCGCGGAAGTGCGTCAGGGCCTGTTCGATCGTGACGTGATTGTCGGCGCGTCCGACCGACCACGCGAATCCCGCGCTCGTCGTCGCGAGCGCGGGAAACCGCAGGCGCGCGAGGACACGCGCGCTGCCGGCGTCCCACGGATTTGGCATGACGAAGCAGCCGGACTCGTGCAGCCGGCGGAACGCTCGCCGGCGATCCTCGACGGTCGTCATCATGCGCCCTTTCTTGCCTTCAGCATTCAGCATTCAGCATTCAGCATTCAAATGACAACGACGTGCGGCTGCACGGCGGGCGCGCCGTACTCCGCCCCGCCGGTGTGGACGTCGAGGTTCGGCAGGATCTGCGCGACGCCGGCGCCGTGCGTGTGGCCGCACAGCACGGTCAACCGGCACTGAGGGCGCTCCGTCATGATCTGCTTCAGCACGTCCCCCACGGCGCTGCACGCGAAATGCGGCAGCGCATCGTCATCCGACGTCCGGCCCTGATGCCACGCCGCCTCGCGAAAGGGTGGAACGTGCGTCAACAGCAGGACGCGCCGATAACCGTCGAACGCCCTCGGCAGCAACTCGCGGAAGAACGCCGCCGCTTCGTCGCCCAAGGCGCCCAGCGCTGCGAACCAGTCGTCGTGTGACAGATCCTGAAAATCCTCGATGCAGAAATAGTCATTGATGATGAACGCCGACCGGCGTCCGTGGCCGAGGCGGCCGTCCGCCCACGATTCGTGGCCAACGAGCGCGGTCTGATCGGTCAGCTCGACGATGCCGGCCTCGGGCAACCAGTGGAGCCATCGAGATGGACGGCACAAATCCGCGACGCGCCGCCGCACGTCGCGGATGCGGCCACCGTAGAAATCGTGGTTGCCGAGGACGAAGTAAATGGGGCGCTGCAGACATGTCTCGAGCCGCCGCAAATCGCGCTCGATCGTGCGCGCCGTTGCGATGTCGCCGCCGAGCAGGACGGCATCAGCGCGCGTCTCGGCGACGCCGTCGCACAACGTCGCCACCGCCTCCTCCGATGGCACGAAATCCAGATGGATGTCCGTGAGCCACGCCAGTCGCGTCATCGCGGACATGTGTGCTGTGTTTCCTGCTCCATCTGGAGATGGCGAAATACGACGTCCGTCAGCCGATCAGGTGCTGTCTCAACGCAGCGAGATGCGATTCGATACGATCTGTCAGCGGGTCTGCCTGTACGCTTCCGGCGGCCGCGCGCGCGAGCTGACGAACGAGCCGGGCGATCTCCTCAATGTGATGGATCAGTTCCGCGCGCGAGGGGGCCTCCGGTTCCGGCGGCGGCTCGGCCAGGAGCGTCACGATGGTGGTCCGGACGTCGTCCAGCCGCAGCCCGCGCTCGGACAGAATGGAGGCCGCGACCGAACCCTCCGCGCGCAGCAGGCCGAGCAGCAGGTGCTCCGTGCCGATGTAGTCGTGGTGCAGGCTGTCGGCTTCGTCCGCGGCGAACCGCAGCGCGTCTTTGGTATCGGCGCCGAACGGCACTTCAACGGACGTGTCGATTTTCTTGCCGCCGGCGAAGCGCGTTTCGAGGTCCCGTCGAAGGTCCACCGGCGAGATCTGGAACCGGGCGAGAATCCGCGCGACGATCGATTGTTTCCGCGCGTCACGCAACAGGCCGATGAGGACGTGTTCCGTCCCGATCGACGCGGTCCCGAGCTGGGTGACCGCGTGCCGCGCGAAGAACAGCGTCCGCCTTGCCGATTCCGTGTAGCGGTCGAACATGATCCTGGACGATACAATCGCACCGGGGCCCTCCGATCGCAAGGCACCCGTCCCCGAAGCAGGCGCTGTTCTTTCTGGTGGCCGCGCTGGGCTGCTGGATGGCGTATTACGTCTTGGGGCGGCGGCTGCGCTACGATGGCTTTCTTATTTGGGCCAGCCGCAGTCGTTCGCGACGGGGTCGATCAGCTCGGCGAGTCCGCTCACGCGAAATTCGGCGACGACGGGGTCGACGTTGTGCGGCGTATATCCGAACCGCAGCGTGCGCGCATGCGTCAGCCGCAGCGCGAACGCGGGGCCGTCCGGCGCGAACAGCGCATCGTGATCTTCCGAGTCCGGCCACCGGTCCGTCCGCATCGGCTCGTCGTCGAACGCGATGGTGACCGTCTTGTCCTGCGCGTGCGGCTCGATCTTCATGGCCGAGTGCGTGAACACGAACGTCTCCAGCTTGCGCGAGACGCAGCGGACGACCAGCGAGGGACGGACGCGGCCCTGCCACGTCGTCACCATGTTCTCCGCGTGCAGCTCGAAGGCGGCGCTGTGACGCTGCGCGGCCAGCCAGAACGTGCGGTTCTCGGTGCTCCACTTCTGCGTCGCCGGCGCGATCGGCATGGGCGCGGCAGGAGCCGATCGTCGCGCGGCGTCCGCCGCCGCCGCGGCCACGGTGGACGACGATGCCCCACGAGCGAACAGCATCACCATCGTGACGGCACCGATCCCGAGCGCGACGACCGCGATCAACAGCAGCTCGCGATGGCCGAGCGCCGGGCGCGATGGCGACGGCGATGTTGATGGTGACGGCGACGGTGATTGTGAGGGGGCGGCAGCGATTGGCGCTGCCGGCAGCACGGGCGGGGCAGCGACGCGCGCCGGAACCGGCTCGGGCTCGTCGGTGCCCACCGCGGCGGAAGCGGGCGCGAAGAAGTCCGCCACGCGGCTGCAGTCTTCGCAGTGCGTCGCCGAATCCGCAATATCCTGCCCACACGTCGCACAATGCTTCAAACGCGCCGCTCCTGGTGAGGGTGCCTCCCCGGCACACCACGGGCTGCGGCTGAAACCGCAAGGCCTGTACCGGGGTCATCGGACCCGGACCGTCCGTGCGCTAACACCAGACAGTTCAGGGGGAAGCAAGGATATCGGCGGGCGCCGCCATCGGCATCGGATGGCGCCTGACCGCGAGCAGAAAGCGCACCCGGCTGACAACTTCGTCAGCGCCGGGGGCGCAATCGCGAATCAGGGATTAACGCGGCAGGCGAAATTCGCCGCGTCGTTCGTATCCCCCTTGCCTTTGTACACCGCAACGGCGGGATATGGACAGAGAGGACGCGACCGATCGATGACGCCGTTGATGGAATGCGTGGCCACGATCGTGTCCGGCGCGATCCCGCGTTCGACCCACTGTTCCAGTGCGGCCTGCATGTCGAAGGCGTTCGGGCCGGGACCGCCGCTGCAGTGAGCCATACCCGGGGCCATGAACAGCCGGTAGAACCCCTGCACGTCTCGCACGGCCGCCGAACGATCCGGCGAGGCGCCCCCGAAGAACGAGAGCACGCTCTCGTAATAGTCGACGCTGTTCTGCGCCGCGATCAACTGATCGCTCCACCCGTGATACTGGAGCAGCTTGCCGCCGCGCTCACGGAACGCGCGCAGATTGGGATCGGTGGCATTGAGAATCGGGGCGAGCCTGGATTCCGCCTTGACGTGGGCCTGGTAGCTCGCCGGGTCCTCCCACCGGAACGTCCTCCAGTCCCAGTTCGGATCGCCGAAGACGAGCCACTTGTAGTGCGCGATCGGAATCGGGAACGGCGTGGCGTCGCGGTTCGGCCAGAACGGTTCGCTTCCAGGCGCGAGACCCGGATACAACTGCGCGCCGCTCGTCGGATCCTTCGCGCCGCGATACACGCGCCGGGCGGCGTCGACTTGCGCCGGCGTCAGGCAGGCGGCGCGCGTCTGATCCCCCGCCGCGCACTGCACGGTCGCGGGATCGAACCGGCATCGACGCGGATCGTCGAGAACGCCGTCAACGACGCCGTCGGCCGCGTCGCATTGCGCCAGCACCGCGCGATAGAGCACCCCCAGCGCGGACGCCGGCAGGTTGCTCGCGGAATCTTTCAAAACGGCCAGAATGCCGTCGAAATCCCCGGCCATCAGCCGCGTCCAGTTGTTCGCCGGCGCGCCGGCGACGATCCCGTCGTAGTCCGCGGGGAATCGCTGCGCCTCCATCAGCCCTTCGTAGCCGCCGGACGAACAGCCGACCCAGTACGAGCGTTCCGGAGGCTTGCCATAAAACGCGCGCACCAGCGCTTTCGCCTTCGACGCCGTCTCGTGATGGGCGCGATACGCGAAGTCCACGAGCTGCTCCGGATGCTCGAACGCGAACCGCGCGGAGTTCGTCGCGGGCTGCCCTTCATGTCCTGTATCCGTCGAGGCGGCCGCATAGCCGCGGCGGATCTGTTCGGCGAGGGCGCCGTACGACACATTGCCCGCCCACCCGCCGTTGCCGACGCCGGCGAACCGGCCGTTCCAGTTCTGCTGCGGCAGCCACGTCTCGAACACGATGTGCGACTCGCTCGTCGGCTCGATCACCCCGGCGACACGGCAGAACGGGGGCAGATTGGCGATCGCATTGCTCGAGCCCGGCGGTGTGAACGATCCGCCGGTGATCGCCTCGACGGCGGTCAGTCGCGTGTCCGGAAGCCGCTGCTCGGCCAGACTGGCGCACGTTACAGGCGGGCTCGTCTGCGCGTGCGTCGCGGCAATGAAGATGACCGGGAGGCCGGCGACGATCGAAGCGATGATGCGAGCGGGTGATCTCATGTGTCGGCCTCCGACAACGAACCGTTTGCTCGAACCAGTCGCACGTTCACCGCCACTGCGGCGCATACCCGCGCCGCCGGCGCCGTTCCTCGACGATGAGGCTGGCGTAGAAAAGCGCGCACGTTTCGACGAGCGCGATGAACGCATAGATCGCGAAGCGCGTGAACGCCGTCGGACTCGGCAGGCAGACGAAGCCGGCGTCGAGGCACGCGAGCATCAGGCGATCCAGTTCGGCGCGCTCGCGCAGAATCAGCGCGACGGCCGACGCAAAGAAGACCCCGGTGCCGGCCAGGTTGCCGAAGACGAACTGGGCGCCGCGCCAGAACGGGATCGCGACAATCAGCCCAATCACCGGAGGCACCGCGACGCCCACGCCGATCCAGAACCAGTTCAGCTCGTTCACGCGATCGCTCTTACCCGCTCACGCCCTGAGGTAGCGTCGTGACCATGCGCCGCCTCGGAAGGCGTGCTCGGCCTTCAATTCCCGCACGATCTCGCCGGCCTCCGCCTCGTCGACGGCGCTCGCGCATCGCACCGTTTCGGATCCGTAATCGAAGGCGATGTGCCCCTGGCCGCTTCCCCAGAGCGGCATCCCGCCGCGGTCGAACGGATTCCACACCGACGGCTGCATCCGGAGATGCTTCGTATGTTGCAGGTCGTACTCTCTGGCTCGTCCCAGGCCGAGCAGATCGCGCTTCACGACCAACGCGTCGCCGCGCAGCAGAATCACTTCGCGTCCCTTAAGCATCCACAGCCACGTGTAAATCGCGACCGCATCGCCACCGGTCAGGCCAGGAGCCAGATCCCGAGAAACACATCCGTGGCCTCCCTCTCGCCGATGAGCAGTTC
>QHWR01000147.1 GCA_003223835.1 Acidobacteriota bacterium
TTGAACGTCAACCTGGCGACCGACAGCGGCGCCACGAGCCTCAACGGGTGGGGCTGGGCCAACACCGCCTACTGGCTGCTATCGCAGACGACCGCGTTCACGTTCGCGGCGAGCGGCACGCACACGCTGCGCATCCAGTTGCGCGAGGACGGCGTCCAGCTCGATCAAATCGTGTTGAGCCCGACGACGTATTACAACGCCGCGCCCGGCGGCCCCACGAACGACTCGACCATCGTGCCGAAATAAGGAGGGTGTTATGAGACAGCGTGTCTCATGGGTACTCGTCGTGCCTGGACTGCTGCTGGGCAGTGCGTCGCATGCGCACGCGCAAACGTGCCCGGCGCTTCCGAACCCCGACAGCTCGGGCATCAATCACATCGTCGTGATCATGATGGAGAATCGGAGCTTCGATCATTTCATGGGCTGGCTCCCGAACGCGGAGTCCGCGCGGATCCAGACGTACTACGAAGCCAACGGTACGCCGCATTCGACGTTCTCGCTCGCCGGCAACTTCACCGCGGGAGACGGCAACGATCCCGATCACCTCTGGGACGGGATGCACACCAGTTGGAACAACGGCGCCAACGACGGCTGGGTCAGGGGGCACAACCTGCCGTCGCAGTGCGGGCAGACGACCGCCTGCGCGCTGGGGTACTACGACGAGGCGGACGTCGGCTATCTCGGACAGCTCGCGCGGCAATACACGACGTGCGATCACTACTTCGCGTCGATCCTGACGCAGACGATCCCGAACCGCATGTTCGCGCACGCCGCGAGCACGGATCGCCGCGACAACGGCAACTGCATCGTCAACTGTGACGGCAACGGTCAGACGACGCTGCCGACGATCTGGGATCGTCTGGCGCAGCGGCCGGACCTCACCGCGCAGTATTACTCGGAAGGCTTCGAGCACGGTGGCTGGTCGTACCTGTACACCTGGGGCAGCAGGTACAACGGCATCACGCGGACGTGGAGTCAGTTCTTGTACGACGCGACACACAACGCTCTACCGAGCGTTGCTTACGTCGATCCTCAAGACGGCGACGACTACCACGCGAGTCAGAATCCTGGCGGCCGCGGCTACCCCGCCGACATCCGCGACGGGACCAACTGGCTGCAGCAGACCGTCTCGGCCGTGCTCTCCGGACCGCAGGCGTCGTCCACGGTCGTGATCGTCACGTTCGACGAAGCGGGCGGCTTCTTCGATCACGTGCAGCCGCCGCGCGTCGTGGCGTCGAACAGCGTGGACTACTACGTCGATGGCAACGGCAAGGCGCCGCTCGGCTTCCGCGTGCCGACCATCGTCATCTCTCCCTTCAGCGTGGGGTCACCCTCGAACCCGCGCATCAGCTCGCTGCTGTACGACCACACGTCGATCCTCAAATTCATCGAATGGCGTTTCGGTCTGCCGACGCTGGCCGCGCGCGACGCCTCGACCGACGTCAACAACCTCGCGTGCACGCTGAACCTCAACACGGGATGGGGGAGCAACGACATCGGCCAGGTCGGGTTGTCCGGCAGCGCGTCGCAGAACAACGGCGTCTTCACCGTGACGGGAGCCGGCTCGGACATCTGGGGCTCCGCCGACTCGTTCCAGTTCGTCTGGCAGCAGTTCACGGGCGACGGCCAGATCATCGCGCGCGTGACGCACATCGACCCGACGCATGGCGCGGCGAAAGCCGGGGTCATGATCCGCGAGACGCTGAACGACAACTCGGCGCACGTCATCCTCGATCTCACGCCGTCGGCCGGCAACATCGAGTACATGACGCGCCCGACAACCGGAGCCAACACGAGTTGGACGGCTGGCGCCACGCAATTGCCGCCCACGTGGCTGAAGCTGGAACGTCACCGGTTACGTGTCGGCCGACGGCTCCTCGTGGACGCAGGTCGGCGGCCAGCTCACGCTTGCGATCAACGCCACCGCGTACTTCGGCCTCGCCGTGACGAGCCACGACCCCACGCAGCGGAACACGTCCACGTTCGACAACGTGAGCATCGGACCGGTGACCGGCGGTCAGATTCCGTCACCGTGGGTCCAGACGGATGTCGGCGCGACCGGCGTCGCCGGGAGCGCGACGTACGCGAGCGGGACCGGGACGTTCACCGTCAAAGGCGCGGGTGCCGACGTGTGGGGCACGCAGGACGGCTTCCACTTCGTGTATCAGCCGCTCAACGGCGACGGCACCATCGTGGCTCGCGTGACGCACGTCGATCCGACGAGCAGCTACGCGAAGGCGGCGATCATGATCCGCGAGACGTTGCACGACAACTCGGCGCACGTGATCCTGGATCTCAAGCCGGACAACGGCAACGAGTTCATGAGGCGCCCGACGACCGGCGCGGCGACGGAGTGGCTCGCGAACGGCGCGCAGGCCGCGCCCGCCTGGCTGAAGCTGACGCGCTCCGGCTCCACATTCACGGGCTACACCTCCGCCGATGGCCAGTCGTGGACGCAGGTCGGCCAGACGACGGTCACGATGTCGACGAACGCGTACGTCGGCATCCTCGTCTGCGCGATCAGTACGACGCAGTTGAACACGTCCACCTTCGACAACGTCACGGTGACCCCCGCGGGTCCGGGCAACATCGTGATCTACGCGAGCGACATCGGCGCAAGCTCGCATCCCGGCTGGAACGTGACGAGCGACCCGACGTCCCCAAACCAGATCAAGCTCGTAACCCCCGACAACGGCTGGGCGTCGACCGACGTCCCGCTCGCGAGCCCGACGACGTACATCGACGCGACGTTCAACGCGAACGCCGGGACCTCGTACCGCCTGTGGCTGCGCCTGCAGGCGACGCCCGCGACGCCGACGGCGAAATACAACGACTCGGTGTGGGTGCAGTTCTCCGACGCGCTGTCCGGCGGATCGTCGATCTATCCGCTGAACTCGACGTCGGGGTTGAACGTCAACCTCGCGACCGATGCCGGGGCGACGAGCTTGGACCGGTGGGGCTGGGCGAACACGGCGTATTGGCTGCCGTCGCAGACGACGGCGTTCACGTTCGCGACGAGCGGGACGCACACTATTCGAATTCAGATCCGCGAGGACGGCGTCCAGCTCGATCAGATCGTGCTGAGCCCCGTCCAGTACTACAACAACGCGCCAGGAGGGCCGACGAACGATTCCACGATTGTTCAGAAGTAACGAGTGCGGGGCCGCTCGCGATCACGAGCAGGTCTAAAGACCTGCGCTACGACGACGTCACGAGCAGATCTGAAGACCTGCGCTACGACGACGTCACGAGCAGGTCTGAAGACCTGCGCTACGAGCCGTAGCGCAGCCCTTCAGGGCTGCTCGTGATCTGAGATCACCGCAGATTCAGGCTGAGCACGCTGACGATGTTCGAGAAATCGTCGGTCCAGAGCGGCGTGGACGGCGGGATGGACGGCGCGCTCCATCGCGAATCGCCGGCGAGGCGGCCCAGATCGTTGGCGTCCCTCGCCATCACCATCCATTCCGACGTGAACCGCTCCGGCGTGATCGCCTGATTGACGGCCTGCCGCTGGACGCGCGCGATCAACCCGTGGCTCGCCGCCAGCCGCGCGAGCACCGGGGCGAGCGTCAGGTGACGGTTGGTGATGTGGAACGCCATGGCGCCGCCGGGCGCGAGCCGGCGCAGGTACAGCTCGAGCGCTTCGCGCGTCAGCAGGTGCATGGGTATGGCGTCGGAGCTGAAGGCGTCGAGCACGATGAGCCCATACTGACCGTCCGCCGCGCGCGCGAGCGAGAGCCGCGCGTCGCCGAGCACCACGCGACACGCGTCGCCGCAGGCCTGCAGATACGTGAAGTATGCCGGCGTGCGCGCGATACGCTCGACCTCCGGATCGATCTCGTAAAACGTCCACCGCTGGCCCGGTGCGTGGTAGCTGGCGAGCGTCCCGACGCCGAGCCCGACGACGGCGATCTCGCGCCGCGCCGGCACGTCGGGCAATTCCGCGAGCGCCTGGCCGATCGGTCCTTCGCGATGGAAGTACGTCAACGGCTCACGTTGCAGCGCGGGATCGACCGTCTGCATCCCGTGCAGCGTCGTCCCGTGATAGAGCGTGTGAAAACGCGCGTGCGCGTCTCCGGTCACCCGGTAGACGCCGAAGAACGTGCGGCTCACGTAGACGGCCGGTCCCTGCGCGCTCGTCGCCAGCGTCGCCGCGACGAGCATCGTCGCGACGCTGGCCGCGAATCGGACCGGCGCGCGCGACTGCGTGAACGCGACGAACGCGGGCAGCCCGAGGCCCGCGACGAACACTTGCGCGCGCTCGGGTCCGGGCTGCAGCCACGCGAAGAAGCCGGCGGTGAGCGCACCGACGCCGATCGGCACGACCCAATCGTTGAGCGACCGTGCGGGGCGGCCGTCGGGCGCGGGTGACCGTTCGCGTCCGCGGCGCGCCGCGCAGGCCAGGACGAGCACCAACGGGTACTCGACGACGTGGTTGAACAGCACCGGCGCGGCGAGCGTGTTGAACACGCCGCCCAGCATGCCGCCGAAGGCGATCCAGAAATAGAACTCGGTCAGGTGCGCCGGCTCGGGGCGGTCGTCGGCAAGGCGTCCATGGCAGACGAGCGCCGCCATCGTGAACGCGACGAGGTGCAGCGGAACCGCGAGCCACAACGGAATGCCTGCGTTCGCGATCATCAGCACCACGAGCGGCAGGATCAGGAGCGGCATGAACCGATCGGCGATCGCGCGCGCCGCCGTCGAGCGCGAGCTGAACGCGACGACGAACGTCAGGAGATAGAGCGACAGCGGCGCGATCCAGAAGAGCGGCACCGGCGCGATGTCGGTCGAGAAGTACGTCGTGACGGCGAGCATCAGGCTCGACGGAATGAACGAGAGCGCGATCCACGTGAAACGGCGCTTCCAGTCGAGCGGCGCCCGAGCGATCGTCTCATCGCGGCCGCCGTCACTCGCGGATGCCGGCACCGGCCGCGCGGCGCGCCGCCACCCGGCGGCGACCGAGACGCACGCCAGGAGCACGAACGCCGCGTAGCCGATCGACCAGACCCGACTCTGCATGCGCAGCGGGAGCGCCGGCTCGATCGCGATCGGATACATCAGCAGCGCGAGCAGGCTCCCGAGATTGCTCGCGGCGTAGAGGAAGTACGGATCCTTCGCGGACGGATGATCGGTCTCGGCGAACCAGCGCTGAAGCACGGACGCCGTCGCCGACAGCGCGAAGAACGGCAGACCGATCGACCTGGCGAGCAGCAGGAGCAGCCAGCCGATCGGATTGCCTTCGACGGGCGGCGTCGCGTCGGGACGAATCGCGAACGGCAGCGTCAGCGCCGGCAGCAGCAGCACGCCGATGTACACGACGCTCGATCGCCGCGACCCCAGCCACTTCGTGACGCCGTGCGCGTACGCGTAGCCGCCGAGCAGCATGATCTGGAAGAACAGCACGCACGTGTTCCAGACCATCGGCGTCCCGCCGAGAATCGGCAGAACGCTCTTCGCGACCATCGGCTCGACGATGAACATCAGCAACGAGCTGAGGAACAGCGTCGTCGCGAACGCGAGGACGAGGGCCGTCTGCCCGCGCTGCGGCAAATTTGGTGATCGGATCACAGGTTTGTCACGCGGCTGCCCGGATTGGCAGACCGAGGCGCTACGGGGGTGGCCTGAGGCAAAAGGTGGGCCGAGGGCGGGGGACGCGAAGGCCCTAGAAAGGGAGTCCCATTTTAGACTGGCGATTGTAGATTGCCGATTCACGGATTGCCGATTGTCGATTGGCGATTAGGATTGGCGCCCGAGAGACAACGCAGCCCCCCAATCACCAATCGCCAACCGGCAATCGCCAATTGGCGACGTGGTTGATCAGCGCGCCTTCGGAAGCGCGAACGCCACGTACACGCCGCCGGAGGGCGCCCGCGACTTGCCGCCGCCGGCCGCGATCACGACGAACTGCCGGCCATCGACTTCGTAGGTGGCGGGCGTCGCGTTGCCCGAGAACGGCAGCGTCGTTTCCCACAACAGCCGGCCGGTCGCTTTGTCGAACGCGCGGAACTTTCGATCGAAGTTCGTCGCGCCGATGAAGATGAGGCCGCCGGCCGTGGCGATCGGACCGCCGTAGTTCTCGGTCCCTGTGTTGCCGATCCCCTGCTCGACGAGCTCCGGATACTCGCCGAGCGGTATCTGCCATGTGTAGTCGCCCGTGTTCAGATCGATCGCGTTGAGCGTCCCCCACGGAGGCGCGACCGCCGGGTAGCCGTCCGGGTCTTGAAACTTCACGTACCCGGTAAAGCGATAGCGACGCGATGCCGCCGGCAGCGACGGCGCCTCGCGCTCCTTGACGGGCGCGGCGTCGCCCGTCATCACGAACTGCACGACGGCGTCGAGGGCGTCCTGCGACAGGTTCGGGAAGCCCGGCATGCGGCCCGCGCCTTTGCGGACGATCTGCACGACTTCGGCGCGCGAACGCCGCGCGCCGACGCCGATGAGCGACGGCATCTGCGGCGGCGCGCCCTTTCGATCGTCGCGGTGACAGGCGGCGCATTGCTGCTTGTAAAGCGCGCGGCCATCCGTCGGCCGTCCGGAGGCCGATGCGGACTCGACCGGCGCCATGGCGCCGGTCCAGGGCACGTCGTTCGCGTTGACGTAGAGTACGCCCGTCTCGGGATCGACGGCGGAGCCGCCCCATTCGGCGCCGCCGTCGAAGCCGGGAAACATCACGGTCGGACTCGACGCGCTGAACGGCAGGAACTGGCCGTCGTTCCGGAATTTCGCGAGCTCGCGCGCGGCCCATTCGTGCGCCGCCGGCGTCCGCATCGTGAGGAGTTCGCTCGTGAGCCGCTGGCGCGCGAACGGCCGCGGCTTCAACGGAATCGGCTGCGTGTCGGCGGCCACTTCCCCCGTCAGGTCGCTCCCGGGGAACTTCCGGTCCTCGATCGGAAACAGCGACGTTCCCGTCTTGCGATCGAACACGAACACGAACCCGTGCTTCGTCGTCTGCACGACAGCATCGACGCGGCGGCCGTTCTGTTCGAGCGTGACGAGATTCGGCGGCGACGGCAGGTCGCGATCCCAGAGATCGTGGCGGACGAACTGAAAATGCCACAGGCGCTTCCCCGTCGCGGCGTCGAGCGCGACGAGGCAGTTCGCGAACAGGTTGTCGCCGATTCGATCGCCGCCGTAGAAATCCGCCGCGGCCGAACCGGTCGGCACGAAGACGACGCCGGCCGCTTCGTCGAGCGCCATGCCCGCCCAGCTGTTCGCGCCGCCGTTATAGGTCCAGGAGTCCTTCGACCACGTGCGGTAGCCGGTTTCGCCGGGATGCGGAATCGTGTGGAACGTCCACCGCAGCGCGCCCGACCGCGCATCGTAGGCGCGGACGTCGCCGGGCGACGACGGCAGTCCCTCGCCGACGCGGCCGCCGATGATCAGCAGATCGCGGTACACGACGCCGGGCGTCGTCAGGCGGACCGACTGGCGCTCGGGAGGGCGCCCGAGATCGCGGCGCAGATCGATCCGTCCGTTGTCGCCGAAGCTCGGCATCGGACGGCCGGTCCTGGCGTCGAGCGCGTACAGGTATTCGTCGGCGGCCGTGAGGATCCGTTTGTCGTCACCGTCTTCCCAGTACATGACGCCCCGGTTGGGACCGCGCCCCGTCAGCCCTGAATCGAACGTCCAGAGATGTTCGCCGGTGTCGGCGCGCAGCGCAAACGTCTTCTGGGTTGGCGTGCAGCCGTAGAGCACGCCGTCGACGACGATGGGCTGCGTCTGCAGGCCGCCGGTCTCGCCGGTGTCGTAGCTCCACGCGCGCTCGAGCCGTGCGACGTTCGTGCGATCGATCTGCCGCAGGCTCGAATATCGAATTTGATCGGGGCTGCCGCCGTACGTGCGCCAGCCGCGGTAACGTGGCGATGGGGGGGAATCAGGTGCCGCGGCGAGAACCGCCGCGAGCGTGACAACAGCGGCGAGACAAACCCGCGAACACGGCATGCGGGATTGTACGCGATTCGGAATGCTGAACGCTGAATGCTGAATGCCGAAGACCGAGGACCGTTGGCCGAGGACCTCGATCCTCGGACACTCGGCATTCAGCAATCAGCAATCAGCATTGGAGCGGTGGTCGTGGCGAGCCATCCCCGAAGCCGTTCCCCGCTGCGTGGTTGGGAGGAGGAGGAGGAGCAGCGAGTGTGCGGGGATCCGGCGATGGCTCACCACGGCCGCCGCTTCAGCGTCCCCCGCGACGCGACGGCGCGTCCTGCGACAGCCGTTCGCGGATCTTCGCGCGCTGGTCGGGCGTGAGGATCTGCGCGATCTTCCGCTCGACCGCAATCTGCTGCGCGAGCGCGTCCGCCTCGGCGGCCGCCACCTGCTGCTGCAGCAACTGGATCTGCGGATCGTCGGGCGTGTCGGCGAGGAGGGCGGCCTCGAGCTGACGGCGCAGCGTCATCGCCGGCGGCGGACCCTGCCGCGACCCGCGCGCCTCGTCGAGGATCGCGCGCGCCTGCTCGCGTTGCGCGTCGGTGGCATCAGCAAGCCAGGCCATCGGAAACGGTCCGCCCGGCCCTCCCGGCCCCCGCCCGCGCGGCCCCCCCTGCGCGATGGCCGTCGAGACGCTCCCCGTCGCGATCGCCATGATCAGAATCCATGCGTATTTCTTCATATCGGTCTCCACAATAGCTTCCAGCGTCCAGCTCCCAGCTCCGGCTTTCAGGCTTCAGCGCGCGCCGCGCTCGGGCCGCAGGCGCTTTCCGTCTTCTGTCTTCTGTCATCCGTCGTCCGTTATCCGTCCTCGTTTTCCCAATAGACTGCGCGGTCGTGGCGTGCGCGCGACGAGACTGTGAAAAATCGGTGGCACCCCGGAGCGGCGCGCGCGGGGCGCTACACTGGACGCTGTGATGTCCGCAAGCGACAGAGATCCGCGCGTGCTGGTCGTCGAAGACGACGAGCACATCCGCGATCTCGTCGCGCTCCACCTGAGCGTCGAGAAGTTGACGGCGGTCGCGATCGGCGACGGCGCGGAAGCGCTGCGGCTCGCCAGGACCGAGCCGTTCGACCTGGTGATCCTGGACCTGATGCTGCCGGGCCTGGACGGCGTCACGGTCTGCCGCGCCATCCGCCGCGATTCGATCAACGCGGACGTCCCGATCCTCATGCTGACCGCGCGCCGCGACGAGACCGACAAAGTGCTCGGCCTCGACAGCGGCGCCGACGACTACCTGACGAAGCCGTTCGGCATTCGCGAGTTCGTCGCGCGCGTCCGCGCGCTGCTGCGCCGGCGGACGGCGCCCGCCGCGGCCGCGCACGAACAGACCGTGACCGCGGGACCGCTCACGGTGGATCCGGCGCGCCGCCTGGCGCGCCTCGACGGGCGCGACATCGAGCTCACCGCGCACGAGTTCGATCTTCTCTATCTCCTCGCGAGCAACCGCGGGATCGTCTTCAGCCGCGAGGCGCTGCTCAAGCGTGTGTGGGGAGACGACACGTACATCACCGAGCGGAGCGTGGACACGCTCATGAAGCGGCTGCGGCGCAAGCTCGAACCCGATCCCGCCGAGCCCCGGCTGCTGCTGACGGTCTGGGGCACCGGATACAAGTTCGCCGATGTCTGAGCCGACCTGGTATCGCAGCCTCTACGGGCGCATCGCGTTCGGCTTCATCGCGCTGCTCGCGGCGCTGCTCCTCGCGCAGGGACTGCTGTTTCTCTGGCTGACGGACCGGATCATCGGATCGCCCACGCGGACGCCGGCGCAGCTCGCCGAGTTCGTCGCGCACGACGTCGCCGACGCGCTCGCCGCCAATCCTTCGCTCGACCTGACGTCCTTCGTCAACTCGCATTTCAAGCGCGTGTATCAGCCGTTCGACGTCGAGCTGACGAGCGGCCAGGGCGCGGCGCACAACCGTGAGGGACTGCCGCCGAACTTCCCGCACATGGTCGAACGGCGGCTGCGCTTCGCCGAGATGCCGCGGCCGCCCGAAGAAGTGAGCCGGATCCGCAGCACGTTCGCGGTGTTCGCGCCGATCGTCGTCGCGGAACGGGAAGTCGGGATCGTCGGCGTGCCCGGCGGACCGCCGCCTGTGTTCGTCACACTCCGCCTGATCGGACCGAAGCTGACGTGGGCGGGGCTGGCGCTGCTCGGCGTCGGCGCGGCGGTGACGGCGCTCGTCGTGTTCCGGCCGGCGCGCACGCGGCTGCGGTCGCTCGAGCAAGCCGCCGCCGCGGTCGGCGAAGGGCGCACGGACGTGCGCGCGATCGAAGCGGGCGGCGACGAAGTCACCGCGCTCGCGCGCGCGTTCAACCGCATGGCATCCGACCTGGAGAGCCGCGCCGCCGCGCTCGCCGAATCCGATCGCGTCCGCCGCCAGCTCCTCGCGGACGTGTCGCACGAGCTGATGACGCCGCTCTCGGCGATTCGCGGCTACGTCGAGACGCTCCAGATGCCAGAGGCCGTGCCCGACGACGTGACGCGGAATCGGTACCTCGACATCGTCCAGCAGGAAACGCAGAAGCTGGAAGGGATTGTCGGAGACCTGCTGGACCTGGCAAAGCTCGAAGGCGGCGGCGACGCGATCGAGTTCGACGCGATCGCCGTCGCGCAACTGTTTCGTCGCGTGGCCGATCGTCACGGGCCGGCGCTGAGGGAACGCGGCCTGACACTCGATGTCACGATCGCGCCCGATACGCCCGACATCCAGGGAGATGCCGTACGGCTCGAGCAGGCCTTGCAGAACCTCGCGGCCAATGCAATCCGCCACACGCCGCCCGGCGGGCGCATCACGCTCACCGCGGAGCCCGCCGGCGATCGCGTCCGCCTCGTCGTCGGCGACACCGGTCCCGGGATTCCGCCCGAACATCTCAATCGAGTCTTCGATCGCTTCTATAAGGTTGATGCGTCGCGCGCCGGGACCCGCATTCCCTCCGGGAGCGGCCTGGGCCTC
>QHWR01000375.1 GCA_003223835.1 Acidobacteriota bacterium
GGCCGCGCGACGTATTGATCGGGCCAGGCAGTTTGGTTTTGCGATATGCAGACGTCCAGCCGCCGATCGCGTCGCTTGTGCCGCTCAAAACGGGCCTTAAGTGACGCCCCCATACGGCGTGCGTTTAGCAAAGCGAAACACTGCAATGCCCATTGGTAAAAGACCCCTTCGGGGGCTAGCATCAGCAGCCGATTGTATGCATTGACGCGGAATCCGGCCGCCGGACGGTCCTGAGAGGCGAACGCGTCTCGGGTGGGTCAGACCCGCTGGCATGCAGACTGCAAGCCTCTGGTATACCGGCGCACGTCGGTGGAGGGAGGAAGAGTCATGATCGGCAAACGGTACATCGGAGCACTGATTCTGGCCGTCATGATGATCTGTGCGACGGCGGCCACCGTCGGAGCGCAGATCACGACGGGCATGGTGAGCGGCACGATCAAAGACGCGCAAGGGGGCGTCATCCCCGGCGCGACGGTGGTCCTGATCAGCGAAACCAAGGGCACCAAGTCGACGCCGGCGATCACGAACCAGACCGGCGACTACGTGTTTCCCAACGTCACGGCCGACACCTACGCGATCGAAGTCAGCATGGAAGGGTTCAAGACGCTGACCCGGAAGGGCATCTCGGTCAGCGGCGCGGACCGCGTGTCGGTTCCAACACTCACGATAGAGGTCGGCGGGACGAGCGAGGTCGTCACGGTCAACGCGGAGTCGCCGCTGGTGCAGGCGTCGAGCGGCGAGCGCTCGTTTGCCGTCACGACCGCGCAGATCCAGAACCTGCCCGTCGCTCACACGAACTTCACCAGCGTCGTCGCGCTGACTCCCGGCGTCGTCCCCGGCGGCGCATCCGCGGGCGGCACGCGTCTCGGCGGGGCGGGTCAGAACAACATCATGATGGACGGCGTCTCGGCGATGGACACCGGCAACAACGGACAGATGCTGAGCCTCAACATCGAGTCGATTGGCGAGGTGAAGGTCCTCACGCAGGGCTACCAGGCCGAATACGGGCGATCGAGCGGGCTGCAAATCACCGCCGTCACGAAGAGCGGGACGAATCAGTTTCGCGGGTCCGCCTACGGACTGGCGACGAATTCCGACTGGAACGCGAATTCCTGGGTGCGTGCGCACAACGGCGACCCCAAGCTCAAGACGTCGCAGAAGACCTACGGCTACTCGATCGGCGGGCCGATCGGAAGGCCCGGACAGCCCAACAAGCTGTTCTTCTTCTACGCGCACGAATACCGTCCGACGACGTCGGCGATCAACAACGGCAACAATATCCGCTTGCGCGTTCCAACCGCTGCGGAGCGAATCGGCGATTTCTCCCAGACGCTCGACAACAACGGGGCGCTGTTCAACTTCATCAAGGATCCGCTCTCGGCGCTGCCGTGCAATGCCACCAACACGGCGGGCTGCTTCCAGGATGGCGGCGTGCTCGGGAGGATTCCCGCGGACCGGTTGTACGGGCTCGGCCTCGCGGTCCTCAACCGCTACCCCCTCCCGAACCTGACGCAGGGCCCGGGCACGAATTACAACTACGAGCTGCAGCCGCCAACGGTCAACGACCTCATTCGCCAGCCGGCGCTCCGCATCGACTATCAGATGTCGCCGAAGCTGCGGGTCACCGGCAAGTACTCGGGCGATCGGCGCCGGCAGCTGACCACGCCCGGGCTGATTCAGGGATTCACAGACGTCTACACGCCATACCCCTACATCACCAACTACGCGGCCACCGTGAACTACGCGATGAATCCCACGACGTTCGTCGAGGGAACGTACGGATTCATCCGCAACGAGCTGACGGGGGGCAACGAGGGGGGCGTGTTGATCAACGATTCGTCCAATCGCCTCAACGGGCTGGCGAACTTCCCGCTGCTCTATCCCGATGCAGGGATCGTCGATCACCGCTACTACGCGTACCAGGTGATGCAGGCCGTCACGCCGCCGTTCTGGGACGGCACGCGGCTGAATCAGCCGCCAACCTTTGGATGGGGCAGCCGCATCGGCGCCGCACCGCCCAATCAGCGTTATCCGGGCTGGCTGAACATCAACAGGACCCAGGACTGGGCCGCCAGCGTGACGAAGGTCATGGGGCACCACACGTTCAAGGCCGGCGGGTACAACAACCACAGCTTCAAAGCGCAGAACACGGGCGCCGGTGGCATCGCGAACCTGACGTTCCAGGGTCGCCGCACTCGGCGTGTTCACGCAGTACCTGCAGGCCTCGAAGTTCATCGAAGGTCAGATGATCTACAACAACACCGAGTTCTACATCCAGGACAACTGGAAGGCGAGCGATCGACTGACGATGGACTACGGCGTGCGGTTCACGCGGCAGCAGCCGCAGTACGACCGGTTCCAGCAGATGTCCAACTTCTTCCCCGACAAGTGGTCGGCGGCCCAGGCGCCGCTGTTGTATATCGCCGGCTGCAGCAATGGAGCCGCGTCGTGCGGCGGCAACACGCGCAATGCGATGGATCCGCGGACCGGTGAGATCCTGACGGCCCCGGGCGCCGCAAACACGCAGGCGGCGATCGGCACGCCCATCCCCGGAACGGGCAATCTGAACAACGGCATCGTGCAGGCGGGCGACGGCATCGCGAAAACCGGCTACGTCTGGCCGAACGTCGTCGTCGGGCCGCGCTTCGGGATGGCGTACGACCTGACCGGCGATCAGACGCTGATCCTTCGCGCGAGCGGCGGCCTGTTCTTCGATCGGCCGGACGGCAACACTGTGTTTTCCATTCCCGGGAACCCGCCGATCGCCACCGCGGGGGATCTTCGCAACGGTCAGTTGCAGACGCTCGGTACCGGCCTGACGACCGTTCCCGTGCCGGCACTCGTCACGTTCCAGTACGACGCACAGGTGCCAGCGCAGTGGCAATGGAGCGTCGGCGTCCAACGGGCGCTGCCGTGGGCAACGGCGATCGACGTCTCGTACGTCGGCAACCGTGGCTACAACCGCCTCGGCGCATTCCAGGGCGGTTCAACCGTCAACCAAAACGCGGTGGACATCGGCGCCGCGTACCGGCAGGAAAACCAGGACCCCACGCAGACGAGCCCGGTTCCTGGCGCGAATACAATCGACAACCTGCTGCGGCCGTATCGTGGGCTGGGAGCGATCAACCAGAACACGACCGACTTCCACGACCTGTATCACTCCATGCAGGTAGCCCTGAACCGCCGTTTCCGGAACGGGTTCCTGTTTGGCGTGAACTACACGTACGGAATTTCGTTCACCGGCAACACGGGTCTGCAGAAACGGCTGCAGCATGCACCTGACGGCTCGGTCTCGGTGCGCCCCGATCAGGCGGACTATGAAACGCTGCTGAACACACTGGATCGTCGGCCGCACATCCTCAGGGCCAACGCCGTGTGGGATTTCCCGAACGCCCCGTCGGGACTCGGTCGGATCGGAGCGGCCGTGCTGAACGACTGGCAGATCGCGGGAGTGTTGTCGGCAGGCTCGGCTCCCGCCTACGATCTGACGTACACGTACCAGAACAACGGGTCGAACAAGAACCTGACCGGATCGCCGGACTACGGCGCCAGGATCGTCTACGTGGACAATCCCGGCAGCGGCTGCTCCAGCGATCAGTACGCGCAGTTCAACAGGGCGGCGGTGACCGGCCCGACGTACGGCAGCGTCGGTCTCGAATCCGGCCGCAACATCCTGCGCGGCTGCCCCGACCGTACCGTCGACCTTGCGCTGCTGCGGAACATCCGGGCGGGGGGCGATCGACGGCTGCAGTTCCGGCTCGACGTGTTCAACGCCTTCAACACCGTCGTGATCAACGGGCGTGCGACGCAGATTCAATACAACAGCCCGACGGACCTGACGGTCCGGAACTCCCAGTACCTGCCGGATGGCAGCCTGGATCCGGCGCGGCTGAAGCCGAACAACGCCGGGTTCGGCGCAGCCAGCGGCGCGCAGGCGATGCGGAATCTGCAGCTGCAGGTGCGATTCCAATTCTAGCGGTCGAAGGGTCGAAGGAGGGCACAGCGACGTCCATCAGTGAGGCGCATCGAATTGCGCGGGCTCGATCCTTCTCATGACCAGGAATACGCTCGCCATGGCCATCAGCGGCAGAAGACCGGCGCCGATGAAGACGGGCGTGTACGAGTAACGATCCACGATCGCGCCGGTCAGCAGGACGGCCAGCAGCGTGGACGAGCTGTCGCCAAACCCCGCGATCCCGTTGACGCGTCCCGCGAGCTGCTGCGGGACGATGTCGCCGACCGTGCCGATGTAGGTGGCGGCGACCCACTGGTTCCCGAAGAGCGCGAGGCCCATCAGCCCCAGGGCGACGAAGTCGTTGGCCACGAACGGCATCGCCATGCTGAGCGCGCCGAGACTGAACGCGCCGGTGAACCCGAGCTTCCGTCCGCGATCGATCGAACCGGTGAGCCGGACGAGCCTGTCGGTCAGCAGACCGCCGAGGACGTTGCCGGTCATGCCGAGCAGATTGGGCAGCGACGCGAAGATCCCGATCGCCAGGAACGACATGCCGCGCCCCGTTCGCAGGTATTGTGGCAGCCACGTCCAGTAGAAGGTCGTGATGGGACCGGAAAACACGCGGATGAGGAACAGTCCGAGCACCTTGCGG
>QHWR01000376.1 GCA_003223835.1 Acidobacteriota bacterium
TCCGGCCGCGCAGCGTCGCCGATCTGCCGATCGAGAAGAAGGCTCGCTACCTCGCCACGCTGCCCACCGTGTCGGACACGATCGCGGCGCGCGCGCTCATCAACTATCACCTCGAACGCCAGCGGCCGATGATGGGCGCGTTCCTCGACAGCCTCGGGATCACACACGAGAACGGCCTCATTTCCGACGAGGCGGTCAGCAAACCTGACGAGGGGAAGCTCGAGCGCGCCGCCGCGGCTCTCGTGACGAAGTTCCCGCCCGACGACGTGTCGCTCTATTTCGCAACGCTCGTCTCGCAGGACCCGGATACGTGGGGCGCGCTCGCCGAACTGCCGCAGACGAGCGCGCGCTGAGATTACTGACACACTGACGAAATCAACCACAGAGAAAACAGAGAACACAGAGTTCTTATCTCTGCCACCTCTACTGACTCGCCACAAGCGCATCGGCTTCGGCCGCGGCTCTCAGCCCACTTTCGATCGCGCCGTTCATGTAACCCTGCCAGCGGACGCTCGTGTGCTCCCCCGCGAACACGATCCGTCCGGCGGGACGCGCGAGCCACGCGCGGCAGAGCGGATCGAAACCCGGATCGAAATACGCGTACCCGCCCCCCACCCATGGATCGTCGTCCCAGACGATCGTCTTCGACGCGAGCAGCGTGGACGGACGGCCAAGCCACGTCAAACGCCGGACGATCCCTGCTTCACCTTCGGCCGCGAGAACCTGGCGCGTCTCCCGCGACGCGTTGCCGCCCGCGAGAAACGTCAGGATGCCCGGCGTCCGCGCCTGCTGTTCGTTGCCGTCCCACAGCGCGCCAATCGGGAGATCGGTCCCGAACGCGAGCGGACGTCCGCGTTTTTTCCAGAAGCGGCGCTCGAACTGCAGCAGCAGGCGGGTCGCCGGACCGTAACGGAGACGCGCAATCGCGCTCTGTTGCGGCTCGGGCAGAGACGGCTCGAACACGACGTGGCGCGCCGTCGACGCGGGAATCGCGACGACGATCGCATCGCCGTCGATCTCCGTCACGCGGCCGCTGTCATCCTCGATGGACGCGGTGACCGATCGTTCCGTCTGACGGATCCGTCGCAACACCGTTCTCATCAACACGCGGCCGCGCAGACGGCGAACGACCTCGGCCGGGAGACGATCGTTGCCGTCGCGAATCCTGAGAATCTCGCCGCGCCCGGGGGTGCCGTCCGACGCGAACTGCTCCACGAGCGCGATCAGCGAAAGGTCTTCGGGATCGGCGAGGAAGAAGCCGCGGAAGCCGCGCAGGGCGGCTTTCATCTCGAGCGGCGCGTGGATGCCGTCGAGCCATTCGGCGACGGACCGTCGCGCGAGGCGGGCCGCGATCGCGCTGTCCCAGCGCTGCTCCGCGAGCTTGAAGTCTCCGACGAGACCGCCGATCCGCGCCCCGACCATGGCGAGGCCGCCCGACATCGCATGAATCCGGCGCCGTCCCTTCGCGTCCGGTCCGTAGAACCCGAAGCTGTCGCGCAGGATCCGCACCGTCTTCAACCCGAGATCGCGGGCGAGGCGGCGGAGGTGCGTCTGCTCTCCTTCGATCAGGTCGGCGCCCGCCTCGGCGTGCTGGCCCGCCGCGAAGCCGTCGCGGAGCGTCCACACACGGCCGCCCACGCGCGCGCGCGCCTCGACGAGGGTGACGGTGGCGCCTCGTCGTTCCAGCTCGCGCGCTGCCGAGAGCCCCGCAAGGCCCGCGCCAGCGACGATGACGTGTTTGCCGCCGAGCGCTCCAAGCATCCTCGAAGGATACAATCAACGCATGCGCTCGTCAGCTCTGCTGCTCGTCGCCGCCAGGCTCCTCGTGGGGACATCGTCTGCGAGCGAGACGGGCCTGGCGGCGCGGATCGACGCCCTGATCAAGCCGACGGGCGCGGACGTCGCGGTCGTGTTTGGGAGAGTGGACGGCGCAGCATCGCTGGCGATCGGGGCCGACGAGCCGTTCCACGCCGCGAGCACGATGAAAGTGCCCGTGATGATCGAGCTGTTCCGCGAGGCTGACGCCGGAACGCTGTCGCTCGACGAACCCCTGCCCGTCAGGAATGAATTCCACAGCATCGTGGACGGCAGCGTCTACCAGCTCGACGTCGGCGACGACTCGGACGCGCTCGTCTACAAAGCCATCGGGACGACGATGACGCTCGGTCAGCTCTGCGACGCGATGATCACCGTCAGCAGCAACTTCGCGGCGAACCTGCTGATCGAACGGCTCGGCGTGCAGAACATCCGCGCAACGGTCGCGAAGCTCGGGGCCGGCGGCATGAACGTTCTACGAGGCGTCGAAGACGACAAAGCCTATGCGAAGGGGCTGAACAACACGACGACGGCGCGCGCGCTCTTTACGCTGCTGCAGGCGATCGCCCGCGGGAAAGCCGTCAGCCCGAGGGC
>QHWR01000148.1:0-1144 GCA_003223835.1 Acidobacteriota bacterium
CAGCCGCGCCTTGATGGTGATCGCGGGAAACGTCTCCGTCGCGGGAAGCACCTTGACGTCCTTGCTCGAGCAGGCGCTCGTCTCGAGGGATCCGGAAACGCTCTCCACGAGCTTCAGATCGATCGTGCCCCGGGGTGTTTCGTCCGGAACCCGACCGCTCGCCTCGAAGCGCCGCGTGTAATGCCCGTCGCGCGCGCAGCCCGCGATCGTCACCTTCTGAACGGTCTGAACCGTCGCCTCCCCGGAAAACCTGTTGTCCTCGCCGAATCTGAGCGGGATGCTGATCGTCTGTACCTCCTGCACGCCCGACCCGGCGTCCTTCACGTAGGTCTGCCGGTACGTCATTTCGAGCGCGTATCTGTGCGGCACGCAGCCGCACGTCCCGTACATCTGCCATGGCTGAAGGCCGTCGTTTGGCGGAGTGACCATGGCGCTGACCCACGCCCTGGCTTGCCGCGCGAATTCGGCGAAGAGGATTGGGGGCGGGTCGTTCCTGAACTCCCGACCGGTGACGTTGAGGAGCGTGGCTTTCCCGTTTTCGTCGAGCGCGCGCGTGCCCTTGAATGCCTCGGCAATGAACTTGACCGGAACCTCGTTCTCGACGTGCTCCGAAAACAAGTTGAGGTTGCCCTCGAATTCCTTGATCTGCATGCACAGGCGAACAGCATCCTTGCCGACGAACCATAGTCCCGGCCTTGGGATACTCCACCCAGGCAGCCCGCTGTGGCAGTCCTGGCATTCCGGCGGATTGTCAGGTCCGACGAAGTCCCGGGGAATCCCTGTATCGGTTCCGTCCACCTGCTCCTTGTATGTCGTTGGGTCCTTGGGCTTGATCGGGCCGCCGGTGTGGCCGCCGTTCTGCAGCCACGGCTTCACCCCGCCGTGACAGTTGAGGCACCGCGGGTGCATGAACGTCGGCATCATCGCGGCGAACGCTTTCGGCGCCTTCTGCTCGTTCTCGTCCGAAAGCGGGCAGATCTGGTGCTCGGGATTGGGATTGAAGTCCTCGTCATCCTGCCGCGCCGCGGGCGCGCCGCTCGAAGCCGCGCGCGCTACCGCGAGCGTCAACGCCATCGACGCCGCGGCGATCGCGGCGCGAACGAGCATCGTCGAGCGGCGTCGGCGGACCATGAGCTCAGCTCAC
>QHWR01000148.1:1204-10561 GCA_003223835.1 Acidobacteriota bacterium
CTGATCCTTCGGGATGCCCGTCAACCCGTGCGCGGTCACGCTCAGCTTCGACGAGAGGATCTTGATCCCGGCGTCCCCTTTGTCGGCGGTCACCGTCGCGGTCACGTCCGTCTTGGCGATCTGTCCGCCCTTGCGTCCGACGGTCGCGTTGAGCGCCATCGCGTAGCACGCCGCGTGCGCCGCCGCGATCAGTTCCTCGGGGCTCGTGACCCCCTGCGCATCGCCGATGCGACGCGGGAAGCTGACCGGCAGGTTGAACGCGCCGCTGCCAGCCTTCACCTGTCCCTTGCCTTCCATGATCGACCCGTCCCAGTTGACGGCCACATTTCTCGAGAACGTCGCCATAATCGAATCTCCTTTTTCAGTGCTCGCGGGGCGCTCCGTTATTTTCCCTTCGCCGTGATGCCCACCTGCACGGCCGCGCCGGCGAGCCCGAGCGCGACCCACAGGAGAATGATCCAGTTCTTGCCCGGCGCCGGGTTCATCGGATACGCGAGCCACACATCGTTGCGCGCGGCCGCCGCGGCCGCCGTGCGATCGCCGAGCAGCGCGAACACGCCGACGATCAGCGTCCACGCGCCGCCGAACGCCGTCGCGCCGATGATGACGTAGCGCTGCAGCGCCAGCGCGCCGAGCGCGCCCGCGATCGCGAACACGATGACGACGAACGCGTGCGGCTCGCGTCCGAACGACGCCCAGATCATGCTCGCGGCCAGCGCGCCCACCCCCGCGCCGAGCAGCGCGACGCCGACGAAGTACGCCGCCACCAGAATCGCCGCGCCGAGAATGCCGCCGCCGAGCGCGGCGAGGATCATCCACGGCGTGTGTTCGGTCCCCATCGCGGCGCTGGCCACCAGCGCACCGAGGATGAACCCGTAGATCGCGAGGACGATGCGGAAGACGCGGTAGCCGGCGAAGCAGGAAATGAGGCCGCCCGCGATCAGGATGAGCGCGGCCGGTGTCTGGAACGAAGCGGGCAGCATGAACGCACGATTATAGTCCGGTATGATCGGCCGGATGTTCCGCCGCCACGCCGGCCTCACGGGGATCTTGACCGCCGCGGGCGGGCTCGTCCTGCTCGCGTGGCTGATCCGGCGGCTCGGCGCGGAGCAGATCTGGGCGGGGTTCCGTCAGGTCGGCTGGGGCCTCGTGCCCATCGTCATCGTCGCGGGGCTGCGCTTCTTCGCGCGCGCGGTCGCGTGGCGGCTGTGCCTCGACGCGCCGCGCACGTTGCGCGTGCGCGACGCCTTCACCGCGGTCGTGTGCGGCGACATGATCGGCAACCTGACGCCGCTCGGCCCGATCGTCGGCGAGCCCGCGAAGGCGGCGCTCGTGCGGCGGCACATCGCGCTCGGTCCCGCCGTGACGGCGCTCGCGATGGAGAACATCCTCTATACGCTGTCGGCGGCGGCGATGATCGCGGCGGGGATGGTCGCGCTGCTGTTCCGGTTCACGCTGCCGCCGGGCATCCGCGACGTCAGCGTCATTTCAATCGCCGCCACGCTCGCGCTCTTCGCGATCGCGTTCTGGCTGTTGTGGCGGCAGCCCGCGCTCGTGAGCCGCGCGCTCGGACGCGCGTTCGGCCGCTCGCCGCGCGGCCTCCAGCGCCTCGACCGCGTCCGCGATGTCGAGCGCGAGCTGTACTCGTTCGCGTCGCGACGGCGCGCCGTGCTGCCGCTCCTCGCGCTGGCCGAGATGTCCTTCCACGCGCTCGGCGTCCTCGAGATCCACATCACGCTGTGGCTGATGAACGGCGCCGCCCCACCGCTCATGACGTCGTTCATTCTCGAAACGACCAACCGGCTGATCACCGTCGTCTTCCGCTTCGTCCCGCTGCGCCTCGGCGTCGACGAAGCCGGCACGGCGTTCATCACGCAGGTCCTGGGACTGGGCGCCACGACCGGCGTGACGCTCGCGATCGTCCGCAAGGCGCGCATGCTGTTCTGGGCGGCGGTGGGAGCGCTGTTGCTGGTCCGGCGCGGGCTGACGCCGACCAATCGACAATCCGCATTCGGAATTCACTAATCGCCATTCGCCATTCGGCATTCATAATCGGCATTCGCCATTCGGCATTCGCCATTAGACTTCCCGCCTTCCCTCCATCGCTTTGTGCATCGTGACTTCGTCGGCGTACTCGAGGTCGCTGCCGACGGGGACGCCCATCGCGATGCGCGTCACGCGGACGCCGAGCGGCTTGAGCAGCTTGGCGAGGTAGATCGCGGTCGCTTCCCCTTCGACGTTCGGGTTGGTCGCGAGGATCACTTCGTCCACGCCCCCCTCCCCGACGCGCGCGAGCAGCCCCTTGATCTTCAGGTCGTCGGGCCCGACGCCGTGCAGCGGCGACAGCGCGCCCATCAGCACGTGGTAGGTGCCCTTGAAGTCGCGCGTCTTCTCGATCGCGGTCACGTTCTCCGGCTCCTCGACGACGCAGATGACGCGGCGGTCGCGGCCGGGATGGGTGCAGAAATAACAGGGATCGGCGTCGGTGATGTTGCTGCTGATCGAACAGTAGCTGACGCGGTCCTTCACCTCGCGCATCGCGTCGGCGAGCCGCTCCACGTCTTCGCGCGGCGTTTTCAGGATGTAGAAGGCGAGCCGCTGCGCGCTCTTCGCGCCGATGCCGGGCAGCCGCTGGAGCTGCTCGATCAGCTTCGCCAGCGGGTCGGGACGGCTCATCAGAACAGGCCGGGGATCTTCAGGCCGCCCATCTGCTTCATCAGCTCTTCGTCGACCTTGCGGTGCGCGTCGTTGATGGCCGCGAGGATCAGGTCCTGCAGCATCTCCACGTCTTCCTTGTTGACCGCCTCGGGGTCAATCTTCAGCGACTGGATCTGCTTGGCGCCGTTGATGACGACGGTGACCATCCCGCCCCCGGCGGTCGCCTCGATCTTCATCTCGGCCATCTGCTTCTGCAGGCGCTCCTGCATCTGCTGCGCCTGCTTCATCATTTGTTGAATATTCATAGTCGGTTCGGGGTTCCTACATTTCTTCTATATCCTTTATTTCCGCGGCGAACACGTCCAGCATCGCCTGCACACCGGAATCGGAGAGCGCCTGTTCCTTGAGCGCCTGCTGCCGCTCTTCCGTGACGACGGCTGGTGGCGCGCCCACGGGCGAGGCGCCGCGGGGCGTCGCGCCGGCGCCGACCCCGGCGTCTTCAATGGCTTGCACCGACATCCGGCGGCCGGCGACCTGCGACGCGATCGACTCGAGCCACGCGCGCGACTGATCGACCTGCGTGCGCAGCGCGCGATGGTTCGGCGTGAACGTGAACACGATCCGGTCGTCGTCGACCTCGATCCGCTGCGCCTGCGCGATCACGGTGCCGTGGAAGAACCTCTTCGCACGGCGGATCTCTCCGAGGAATGCTTCCTTGAGATCCCCGCCCGGAGCCGCGGGGGCAGGGGACGCGGCCGGCGCCGGCGTTGGCTCGGCGCGCACAGGGACGGGCGCCGGTCTGGGTTTCGACCCTTTCTCCAGTTCCTGGATGAGATCGGTGATCGGCACCAGCCGGCGCAGATGGATCCAGCGCAGGAGCGCCATCTCGAGGTGGTAGCGCGGCTGGGTCGTCCCGCGGATGTCGTATTCCGCCTTCGTGAGGACGTCGAAGGCGCGCATCAGATCCTCGCCGGAGAATTGCCGCGCGAGCGCGAGCAGCGGCTCGCGCTCGGAATCGGCGGCGATCTCCGGGTCCGACGCGCGCGACGGGTCCACGGTGAGCACGAGCAGATCGCGCGTCAGCCGCGCCAGCTCGCGGATGACCAGCCGCGGATCGTACCCCGACTCGACGGCGCGTCCCGCCAGCTCGAACACCGCCGGGGCGTCCTCGCGCGCGATCGCCCCCGCCATCTCGATCAGCAGATCGCGTCGCACCAGCCCCAGCGCGGTGGACACATCGTCCACCGTGATGCGCCCGCCGGCGAACGCGATCACCTGGTCGAACGCGCTTTGCGCGTCGCGCATGCTGCCGTCGCCGGCCCGCGCGATCAGCATCAGCGCCGCCTCGTCCACGTCGAGCTTTTCCGCCGCGGCGATCGCCGTGAGCTGATCCGCAATCTGCTTCACGCCGATCGTCTTCAGCTCGAACACCTGCGATCGCGACTGGATCGTCGCCGGCACCTTCTCCAGCTCCGTCGTCGCCATCATGAAGACGACGTGCGGGGGCGGCTCCTCGATGGACTTGAGGAGCGCGTCGAACGACTGGGCGGAAAAGCGGTGGACCTCGTCGATGATGAAGACCTTGTAGCGATCGCGGACGGGAGCGACGCCGAGCCCGCTCACGATGATGTCGCGGACCTTGTCCACCTGCGTGTGGGTCGCGGCGTCGATCTCGAGGACGTCGATGTCGCGCCCTTCGGCGATCTCGCGGCACGCGTCGCAGCGGCCGCACGGATCGGCCGTCGGCCCCGCCTCGCAGTTCAGCGCGCGCGCGAGGATGCGCGCGGTGGTCGTTTTGCCGACGCCGCGCGGGCCGGCAAACACGAACGACTGGGCGAGGCGTTTGGTCGCGATCGCGTTACGCAGCGTCTCGGTGACGCCGCGCTGGCCGATCACGTCGGCGAAGCGCTGGGGACGCCATTTGCGCGCGAGAACTTGGTAGGCCACGGACAAATGTCAAATGCTGAATGCTAAATGCCAAAAGAGAGGTCGCGGGGCCGCGAAGCGGACGCGCCCGACCGCGGCCCGGAAGGCCTGCGGCACAGCACAGGATCTACTTAGCGCTGCTGCCTTCCGGCCCTGACGCGGTTCGTAGGCTGAACTTGCACAGGGTCCGGACCGCGGTCCGGCGCGTCCGTATCGATCAGTGTACCCGCCGCCGGGGGGGCGATCAAGCGCGCGCGGGACCTCATCCGGTTATACTCGGCCGTCCCCTCATGCCCGACGCGATCTCACGCGCGCCTCGCGTCCGCGCGGAACGGATGATCCTCGCGACCCGCGTCGCGCTGGCGATGTACGCGCTGTTCGCGATCTGGCTCGACCCCGCCGAGCCCGCGCGCTACGCCCGTCTCACCTACACGCTGCACGCGTCGTATCTCGCCTACGCGTCGGTGATCGCCGCCGTCCTCTGGCGGCACGCGACGCTGGGCACGCTGCCGCTCATCACCCACGTCGCCGACATCGCGCTCTTTTCGATCTTCCAGTACCTGACGCTCGGCCCGTCGAGTCCGTTCTTCGTCTATTTCGTCTTCTCGCTGTTCTGCGGCGCGCTGCGATGGGGCTGGCGCGGAGCCATCGGGACGGCGCCGGTCGTCCTGATCGCGTTCATCGCGATCGGCCTGTCGATGCGCTCGACGCTCGGCCCCGTCGAATTCGAGCTGAACCGGTTCGTCATCAGAATCGGCTATCTGGTCATGGTCGCGACGCTGCTGGGATATCTCGGCCTCCACGAACGGCGGCTCCGCGAGGAGATCGAACACCTGGCGCGGTGGCCTCCGGCCGTGGGAGTCGACCGATCGCAGCTGACCGAGCGCGTGCTCGCGCACGCGTGCGCCGTCGTCGGCGCCGGCACCGCCCTCGTCGTGTGGGAGCAGATCGACGAGCCGCGGGTCTCGGTTGCCTCGTGGTCCGTCAACGGGTTTTCCGTGACGCGGCACGCCACGATGGAGTTCGATCCGGTCGTGCCCGGCGCGCTCGACGATGCGTCGTTCGCCACCGTGGGATCGATCGCGGGCGCGACGGTGCTCGTCAGCCGATCCGGCCGGCTGAGCGAATGGCGCGGGACGCCCGTGCACGCCGACTTGCTGCCGCGTCTCGGGAGCGGAGACGTGGCGTCGGCGCCGTTTCACACGGAACGGCTCGCCGGGCGCGCCTTCTTCGGCGAGCTGGGGGGCGCGTCCACCGAGGTCCTGCCGCTCGTCGAAGTCGTCGCGCGCGAGATCGGATCGTCGCTCGATCAGATGGAGATGCACGCACGCCAGCAGCAGCTCGCGATCGGCGAAGAGCGCATCCGCGTCGCGCGCGACCTGCACGACGGCGTGCTCCAGTCGCTGACCGGCGTCCGTCTGGAGCTTCAGAGCGTCGCGACCTCGCTCGACGCAAGCGCGCTGGACCAGATCCGCGACCGGCTGCTCGCGATCGAGCGTGCGCTGGCCATCGAGCAGCGGGAGCTGCGGCTCTTCATCGACGATTTGAAGCCGTTCACCGCGCCGAAGCGGACGGCAGGAGAGCTGGCGATCAAGCTCGCCGTGCTGCGCGAGCGCATCGGCCTCGAGTGGAAGGTGCCGATCACGCTCCGCGTGGGCGCTCCACTGGCGTCGCTCGCGGCCGACGTCGAAGAGGCCATCCCGCTGATGGTGCACGAAGGGATCGTGAATGCTCTCAAGCACGGGCACCCATCGCGCGTCGCCGTCGACGTCGAAAGCGCCGCGGACGGCATCCGTATTACGATCAGCGACGACGGCCGCGGGTTTCCGTTCCGCGGCCGGTACGATCACGCGAGGCTCGCGGCGTCCAACGTCGGCCCGGTGAGCCTGCGCGAACGCGTCGCGTCGCTCGGAGGTCAGATGGCGATCGAATCCGGGGAAACGGGAGCGCGCGTCGAGATTCTGCTGCAACCTCCGCTGCGGGAAGCCTGACGATGGCGATCAGGCTCGTGCTCGCCGACGATCACCCCATCGTCCTGCAGGGACTGCGGCGGCTCTTCGAGCAGCAGCCGGATTTCGACGTCGTCGCGTGCTGCGGCGACGCGGATGGGGCGCTCGCCGCCGTCGCGGCGCAGCCGGTGGACGTGCTCGTGCTCGACTACCGCATGCCCGGCAAGAACGGGCTGGACATCCTGCGCACGCTCGCCGCCACCCGCAACCCGTGCCGCACGGTGATCCTGACCGCGGCGATCCGCGATGACGAAGTGGTCGAAGCGATCGAGCTGGGCCTGCGCGGGCTCGTGTTGAAGGAGTCGGCGCCCGACGTCCTCGTGGAGTGCGTTCGCGCGGTGCACGCCGGGCAGCAATGGATCGAGCGCGAAACGCTGACGCGCGCGTTCGGCCGCGTGCTGCGCCGGCAGTCCGCGGAACGAACGCCCGGATCGTCGCTGACGCGCCGCGAGATCGAGATCATCAAACTCGTCGCCGAAGGGCTGCGGAACAAAGAGGTGGCGGAGCGGCTCTCGATCTCGGAGGGGACCGTCAAGATTCACCTCCATCACATTTACGACAAGCTGGGTGTGGACGGGCGTCTCGAGCTGCTGCTCGCGGCGCAGCAACGCGGCTTGCTGTAGGGTTCCGTCGGTATACCGAACGGTAGAGCTGGCGTCTGCCCTTCGACGGATTTACGCGGATCTCGCAACCGCCTATCCTGCGGTTGTTCATGGATGTTGATCCCATCCCCGCTCGCCCCGACGAGACGCAGTTGCTGACCGCCGAGCAGGTCGTGGAACGCCTGCTCGAGCGGCCAGCGCTGCGGGCCAAAGCGCTGTCGTGCGTGTTACCCGCGATCCGCGTCGGCACCGAATGGCGCTTCGAGCGCCGCGACCTCGAGTCCTGGATCGAGCGCGAGAGCTGACCGCGGGATTTCCCTCCGCTATACTTACGCGCACCACAACCTGTCCGGCGTCCTATGAGAAGACCTGTTCTGCTCATGGCCGTCGCCGCTTCCATCGCGGCGTCGGCTGCCTGCGGCAGTGGATCGCGCGAAACGAACCGGCCGGCGGGAGCGCCTCCGGCTGCGGCGAGCGTCGCTGTCAGCACGCGCGGTCCCGGCCTGCACCGGCAGGCGCCCGGAGCGCTGACGCTCTCCGTTCCCCGCACGTCCGACCTGAACCACGTCGATCCCAGGATCTTCGCCGCGGCGCTGGGCAACGATCCCGCGCGAATCTTCGCCTACATTCGGGATGAGATCGCCTACGAGGCGTATCCCGGCCTGCTGCGCGGGCCGCGTGGCACGCTGCTCGCGATGGCCGGCAACTCCGCCGACCGGGCGGCGCTTCTCGCGGAAATGCTCCGGCAGGCCGGACAGACGGTGCGATTTGCCCGGGGAACGCTGCCCGACGGCGACGCGAGAGACCTGGTCACCTCGATGTGGGCCGATCGGCCACGCGTCCCTGTCGAGACGCACGAAGTCCCGGCGGCGCTGAAGGCCGTCCGCGACACGCTCGTCGCCGGCGTCACGCGCGACTATCCGCTCGTCCGCGACACCATCAAACGAGCGCAGGCGCCGCCCGCGCGCAGCGCGGGCCCGGGCATCGACGATCTCGTGAGCGAAGCGCGCGAGCACTATTGGGTGCAGTGGTCGAAGGACAACGCGTGGATCGATCTCGATCCGTCGTTCGGCGATGCGGTGGCCGGCCGCACGTACACGAAAGCCGATCAGGTTCTGGCCGAATTGCCGGAGTCGCTGTTCCATCACGTCACGATCCGGGTGCGCGTCGAGGAGCACGCGATCCTGCTGACCGGTCAGGACGAAAGCCGCCCTTCGAGCCGCGAGGTCCTGCGGTACTCCGCACGAGCCGCGGATCTGGCCGGCCCGGATCTGGTGCTCGTCCATCAACCGGAGAACTGGACGGGGCCGACGCGAACGCTCGAGGGCGGGGTCGCCGCAGGCATCCAGGCGACTGGCCGCGTGAAGCCGGTGCTGCTGGCGACCGGCGAGAAATGGATTACGGGCGAGCCGTTCCGCCCGAAGCCGCCTGGCGCGGGCGGCATCTCCATCCTGCTCGGCGGCGGCGGCACGCGCCACCCCGTGCCGGTCGCGGTGTCCGAGTCGATTGAATTCGAATTCGCCGCACCCAACGGGCGAAGGGAGACCGCCGTCCGCGACGTATTCGACGTCGTCGGCCTCGCACGCCGGGCGTCCGGTCAGCCGCTGACGGCCGGCGACGTGCGCGCGCGCGCCGAGGCGAACGCGCCCGATCTCACGCGCAGAATCTACGAGCTGTTCTTGACGACCGGCGGCATCGATCAATCGCATCTCGCGAACGTGGACGCGAGTCAGGCGCCGGCGAAGGAGGATCCTGTCAACCTGCGGCGCGTGCTGCGTCGCACGAACATCGCATTCGCGGCCGCGTCGGACGCGCTCCTCGCGCGCCTGAGCCCACCGAATGGGCCAACAGTTCGCTCGTATCCGGACTCGCCGCGGCTGCAGATCCTGGAGGTGTCGGCAGACGGCGGAAAGGCGCGCCTCGCGATCGACCTGCGGCGTCCGTACGTACGCGTGGTGACGCTCGATCGGTCCCGCGCGGACGATGTGTTCCTCGCGCAAGTCTATCGCGGCGTCGTGGAAGGTACGCTCGAGCGCGTCCTCCTGGAAGCCGTCGCGGGACAGAGCGCGACGGAACCGCGCTGGCACCTCGGCGCGAGCACCAGCCGTCTGTTCGAACGCGCGGGTGCGGAAGGCGTGCCGTCCGTCCTGCTCACCCGGGAG
>QHWR01000149.1 GCA_003223835.1 Acidobacteriota bacterium
CGTCGTGGCGCAGGGCTTCAGCCCTGCTCGTGATCGCGAGCAGCCTTGGAAGGGCTGCGCTACGAAATCCGCGCGCCATCCGACCGGCCGTTGACCCACGCGTCGTGGCGCAGGGCTTCAGCCCTGCTCGTGATCGCGAGCAGCCTTGGAAGGGCTGCGCTACGAAATCCGCGCGCCATCCGACCGGCCGTTGACCCACACGTCGTAGCGCAGGGCTTCAGCCCTGCTCGTGATCACGAGCAGCCCTGGAAGGGCTGCGCTACGAAATCCGCGCCATCCGACCGGCCGTTGACCCACGCGTCGTGGCGCAGGGCTTCCGCCCTGCTCGTGATCACGAGCAGCCCTGGAAGGGCTGAACCCTGCGCGTGATCGGCTCCAGTTCTTTGACGCGCGACTCGCCCGCCGCAGGACGGCGGATATGGTAATTTCTTTTTTTCTGGCCGCTGCCGCGTGCGACGCGACGGCCTTGTGACGTGCGGGAGGACATCGATGGATCAGCGCAATCTGTTTCTGAACTATTGGGCGAAAGAAGCCGCGGCGACGCGGAAGGTGATCGAGCGGATCCCCGAAGGGTCCACGTATCGTCCCGATCCGAAGTCGCGGACGGCGCGCGAAATCGCGTGGTTGATCGTGCGCGAAGAAACCGTGCTCGGCGACGGCCTCGAGAAGGGACAGCTCGAATGGGCGGACGAGGCGGCGCCGGCGACGATGAAGGAAGTGCTCGGCGCGTACGACCGTCAGCACGCCGCGGCGACGACGAAGCTGCGCGCGGTCCCGGCGTCGCGCTGGGAGCAGGCCGTGCCGTTCGTCTATCAGGGACAGCAGGTGATGAACGAACCCGCGTACGACAACGCGTGGGGCTTCCTGCTCGACATCATCCATCACCGCGGCCAGTTGAGCACGTACCTGCGGCCGATGGGCGCAAAGGTGCCGCAGATATACGGGCCCAGCGCGGACGAACCCATGTAGTCGCTGGTCGTTGGTCGACGGTGACCAACGACTAACGACCGGCGACCATCGACTTTCCTGCTTTCCCCAATTCGCGCCACGTCATGAGCTTGAACTGCTGCTGCTTCAGGAACTCCTGGAACGCGGCGCTCTTCACGAGGTCGAGATCCGACTGCCGCCACGCGGCGCCCCAGTTGGGATGGTCCCACGTCGCACCGCGCATCTCGTCGTCGTCGTACGCGAGGTGGACGATCAGTTCGTAGACGCCGGGCGGCAGTCCCGAGAGCAGCTTTTCGTACGCGGCCAGCCATTGATCCGGCGTCGGCCCCGGATCGATCGAGATCACGCGATCGACGAGCGCGTCCGCCTGCGCCGACGGCGTCGCCCAGGGCGACGGCTGCCCGCCGCGCGCGCCGAGGCGCTCGATGAGCTGCGGGAGGTTGTACGCGGCGCTCATCTTGCGGTACACGTCGAAGAGCGGCACGGTATGAAACAGCGTCGCCATGTGTGAATCGAGGTGCGTCGGGTTGATCCCCGACGCGCGTGCGAAGTCGATCTGCGCGCGCAGTTCCCGCTCGACCTCGTCCGGCCTGGCGTTCGCGACGACCTCGTTCTCCTCGAGCGCCATGTAGCCCTGCGCATCGACCAGCGACGGCACGGCGCCGCGGCCGCTGAGCGGCGCCCAGCGGAACCCGGTCCACTCGCTGTTCACGGCGAGGTGGATCCCCAGGTCGGCGTCGGGATGCGCTTTCGCCCAGCGCGCGACTTCCGGAAGCCAGGGACACGGCACGAGGATGCTGCTCGACGTAATCCACCCGTGTTCGAGCGCTTCGAACGTCGCGCGATTCACCGAGTGCGCCATGCCGAGGTCGTCGGCGTGGATGATCAGGAGCCGCGCGTTCGGCGTGTAGCCGAGCCGCTCCTGGATCGTCGCGCCGCCCGGAGACGCCTGCGCGGCGAGCAGCGCAGCCGCGGACACCACCATCGCTGCGAACATCGAGACCCACGACGGGAACCTGTGTGTGTTCATTGGACCATCCTCACGAGTCCGGCGGCGCTGCGGAGGCTCTGCCGCAGGTGTTTGCGCGCTTCCATGGCCGCGACGAGCAGGCAGCCGGCGAGCGGCGCCTCCTTGCCGAGCGCCGACACGACGACCTGTGTCGGCGTGCGGGCGATGCTCTCGACGACCGCGCGCACGTGGCCGACGAGCGGGCCCGCCTGCGCGAACATCGCGCCGCCGAGCACGATGAGCGACGGGTCCACGACGGTGACGACGTTGGCGGTCGCGATGCCGATCAGCCGCGCGGTCTCCCCGACCGCCTGCCGCGCGTGCGGATCGCCGGCGTCGGCCGCCGCGATGAGATCGGTGAGCCATCCGGCGGGATCGTCGCGCGCCGCCTGCGGCCACCGCGCGCGCAGCGCCTCGAGACCCGCGAGCGTCTCGAGACAGCCGCGCGTGCCGAAGTCCATGTCGATGTACTGCGGCCCCATGCACATCATCCC
This sequence comes from Acidobacteriota bacterium, assembly GCA_003223835.1. Lineage (GTDB taxonomy): Bacteria > Acidobacteriota > Vicinamibacteria > Vicinamibacterales > 2-12-FULL-66-21 > Gp6-AA38. The sequence goes on from QHWR01000149.1 coordinate 2,452, forward strand.
GATCTCGCCCGCCATGAAGTGATTGCCGCGGTGCAGCTCGCGGTCGATCAGAATCGCGGCGCCGATGCCCGTCCCGACGAAGATGAACGCGCAGGTGTCGTGTCCGCGCGCGGCCCCGCGCCAGTGCTCGCCGAGGAGGGCGAGGTTGACGTCGTTCTCGACCATCACCGGCGTCCCGCCGAGCGCGCGCTGCAGCAGGAGGCGCATCGCGACGTCGGTCCAGCGCGGCAGGTTCGGCGCGAACGCGACGGTGCCGTTCTTGATGTCGACCGCCCCGGGGGCGCCCGCCACGACGAGCAGCAGCCCCTCCACGGGCACGTGCGCTTCGTCCATGAGCGATCGCAGCGCCGCCGCGATTTTTCCCAACAGCTGCGCCGGCTCCTCTTCCGACGGCGTCGAGACGATGCGGTGCGCGATCGGATCGCCGCGCAGATCCGCGACCGCGAGGCGCGTGCGCGTGGGGCCGAGATCGATCCCGGCGACGTAGCCGTGCCGCGCGTTGAATTCCATCAGCGACGGCCGGCGTCCGCCGCGCGACGGTCCGGTCCCGAGATCCCGGATGACGCCTGTCTGAATGAGGTGCGACGAGAGGCTGCCGACGGTCGGCGCCGAAAGCCCGGTGGCTTCGATCAGTTCCGCGCGCGTGAACGTGCCGGGGCGATCCATGGCGACCGACAACACGCGGTCGATGTTCAACGCGCGAAGGTGCGCGGCGTGTCGCGCCGCGGCGGCGTGGGAGCCGAGCGGCCGCACGGCGCGGCGGGGATCCGGTTTCATCGTCGGGGCGGAGTGTACAGAGGGTGCCCGATAATAGTAAACCGCTTTAATTAAGTCTTGCGAAACACGCGGCCGGACGGCTACCCTTTCGCGCAATGCTCAAATTGGCCGGGTTCTGTCAGCTTTTTTCAGCGCTCGCGGGACCCCGGGCCTCCGCGTGGCCACGGCCACGCTCGCCGAAGCCCTGGCGAAGGCGGCACCCCCGCTCGCTGCCGCCTCGCGCATTCGCGCGCGGCGGCGGCCGCAGGCGCGTCTGCCTTCTGCCTTTTGCCTGTTGCCTTCTGCTGCCGGCGACGGCGATGGCCGCCGGCGGCGACCGCATCCGGCTCGCAACGGGATGGCATCTGCAGTCGTCGGCCGACGTGAAGCTGGATGGGGGCGCGCTGTCGCGCCCCGGCGTGGACGTGAAGGGCTGGCATCCCGCGATGGTGCCGTCCACCGTGTTCGCCGCGCTGGTCGCCGCGGGCCGTTACCCGGATCCGTATTTCGGGATGAACCTGCGATCGGTGCCGGGCGTCAGCTACGCCATCGGCGGACAGTTCGCGAACATGGAGATGCCCGCCGACAGTCCGTTCAAGCCTGCGTGGTGGTACCGCGACGAGTTCGACGTGCCGCGCGCGCTCGCCGGCCAGGCGATCTGGCTCCATTTCGACGGCATCAACTACCGCGCCACCATCTGGGTGAACGGGACGCAGATCGCTTCGTCGCGCGACGTCGCCGGCGCGTTTCGCCGCTATGAGTTCGACGTCACGCCGCTGGTCCGCCCCGGCGAGCGCAACGCGGTCGCCGTCGAGGTCACCGCGCCCGGCCCCGGCGATCTCGGGATCAACTGGGTCGACTGGAATCCCACGCCGCCCGACAAGAACATGGGCCTGTGGGGTCCCGTGTACCTGACGGAGAGCGGACCGATCGCGCTGCGTCACGTGTATGTGAACCCGGCGCTCGACGTGCCGTCGCTGAAATCCGCGGACCTCACCGTCGTCGCCGACGTGTGGAACGCGACGGACGCCGCCGTCACCGGGACCCTCCGCGCCAGGTTCGACACCTTCGGCTTCACGACGCCGGTGACACTCGGGCCGAAGGAGCGCAAGACGATCCGCGTCACCCCCGCGCAGGCGTCCTCGCTGCGCGTGAACAACCCGAGAGTGTGGTGGCCGTATCGCATGGGCACGCCGGAGCTGTATCGCGCGACGGTGGAGGTCGAGACCGGCGGCGTCGTCTCCGATCGGCAGAGCGTGGCGTTCGGCATCCGTCAGGTGACGAGCGAGCTGACCGACAAGGGCCATCGGCTGTACCGCATCAACGGACGTCCGATCCTGATCCGCGGCGGCGGCTGGGCGTCCGACATGATGGAGCGGCCGATGCCGCCTGCCCTGCTCGCCGCGCACATGCGCTACGTCAAGGAGATGGGGCTGAACACGATCCGCCAGGAAGGCAAGATCGAGACGGACGACTTCTACGATCTCGCCGATCGCGAGGGCGTCCTCGTCATGCCCGGGTGGTGCTGCTGCGACGTCTGGGAGCAGTGGGAAAAGTGGGACGACGAGGATCATCGCGTCGGTCCGGCGTCGCTCCGCGATCAGCTGCTGCGGCTGCGGAACCATCCGAGCATCTTCGTATGGCTCAACGGCAGCGACAAGCCGCCCGCCGCCGCCGTCGAACGCGCGTATCTGCAGATCGAAGAGGACGTCGAGTGGAACCGGCCGGCGCTCTCGAGCGCGGCCGAAGCGCCGGGACCGGTCAGCGGACCGAGCGGCGTGAAGATGCGCGGTCCGTACGATTACGTCCCGCCGTCGTACTGGCTCGAGGATACGAACCACGGCGGCGCGGTCGGCTTCGCGACCGAGATCGGCCCGGGCGCGGCGGTGCCGCCGATCGAAAGTCTCCAGGCGATGCTGCCGAAGGATCACCTCTGGCCGATCGACCAGTTCTGGACTTTTCACGCCGGGGGCGGCGAGTTCAAGAACGTCGAGAAGTTCACGCACGCGCTGGAGGCGCGCTACGGCAAGGCGACCGGCCTCGACGACTACACGCGGAAGGCGCAGGCGCTGACCTACGAAGCGCAGCGCGCGATGTTCGAGGGGTACGCGCGAAATAAATACACGTCCACGGGCGTCATCCAGTGGATGCTGAACAACGCGTGGCCGTCGATCATCTGGCATCTCTACGACTACTACATGCGTCCTGGCGGCGGCTACTTCGGCACGAAGTCGGCGTGCGAGCCGCTGCACATTCAATACTCGTACGACGACCGTTCGGTCGTCGTGGTCAACGACACGCAGAACGATGCGCGCCGGTTGACGGCGGCGGCGACGCTCCTCGATTTCAAACTGAAGCAGCGGTTCCAGCAGACGCAGCGCGTTGACTCGGCGGCTGACTCAGTCATTCGCGCGTTCACGATCCCCGAGCAGCCGGACCTGACCCGCACGTATTTTCTGCGACTGACGCTGCACGATGACGCGGGACGGCTCGTCTCGACGAACTTCTATTGGCTCTCCACCCGGAAGGACGTCCTCGGCCCCAAGAGCGAGTGGTACTACACGCCGACGACGCAGCATGCGGACCTGACGGCGCTGGCAACGCTGCCGAAGACGACGTTGACGGTGAACGCGACGACCGTAAAGACATACGTCACGTCCACCGACGGCGAACACGGACAAGTCGTGGTGCAGAACACCGGGTCCGCGATTGCGTTCATGGTGAGGCTCGAGCTTCTCGACAGCTCCGGCAACGAGATCCTTCCCGTCTTCTGGCAGGACAACTACGTCTCGCTGCTGCCGGGCGAACGGCGTGAGATCGGCGTGTCCACACAGGTCGGCGCGCGGTCCGGCTCCGCGGTCGTGGCCGAGGCGTGGAACGTTCCCTCGATGCGAGTGCCCGTCCGGTGAGCGGCGGACCAGCGCCGGACGCCGCACGGCTCGCGGCGACGACCACCGGGCCGCGCCTCCGCCGCACGCTCGGCCTCTGGGACCTCATCTTCTACGGCATCGTCCTGATCCAACCCGTCGCGCCGATGGGGATCTTCGGCGTCGTCAGCCAGGAAGCGCGCGGGCACGTCGTGACCACGATTCTGATCGGCATGGTCGCGATGCTGCTGACCGCGTTCAGTTACGGGCGCATGGCGCGCGTCTATCCGAGCGCCGGCTCCGCGTTCACCTACGTCGCGCAGGAACTGCACCCGGGGCTCGGCTACGCCACGGGGTGGAGCATGTTGATGGATTACGTGCTCAACCCGATCATCTGCACGATCTGGTGCAGCAAGGCGGCGATGAACGTCGTCCCGGAGCTGCCGTATCCCGTATGGGTCACGCTGTTCGCGCTGCTCTTCACGGGCATGAACCTGCGCGGCATCAAGGCGAGCGCGCGGACGAACGAGGTCCTCACGGTCGCGATGTCGGCGGTCGTCGTCGTCTTCGTGATCGCGGCGCTCCGGTACATTTTCAGCACGCACCCGACGCAGGCGGACCTCACGCGCCCGTTCTACGATCCCGCGACGTTCTCGCTCCCGTCGGTGCTGACCGGCGCGTCGATCGCGTGCCTCACGTACATCGGGTTCGACGGCATCTCGACGCTGTCGGAAGAAGTCGAGAATCCGCGGCGCAACGTCCTGCTCGCGACGGTGCTGACGTGCGTGATTACGGGCGTGCTCGCATCTATTCAAGTGTACCTGGCGCAGCTCGTGTGGCGGGACTGGACCGGCTTCCCCGACGTCGACACGGCGTTCGTGCACGTCGCGGGGCGCGCGGGCGGGCACTGGTTGTTCCTCACGATCAACTTCACGCTGCTCGTCGCGAACATCGGGTCCGGCGCGGGCGCGCACCTCGGGGCGGCCCGGCTGCTCTACGGCATGGGTCGCAGCGACGCGCTGCCGCGGAAATTCTTCGGCGCGATCGATCCCCGGAGTAACATCCCGCGGAACAACGTGCTGCTCGTCGGCGCGCTCGCGCTCCTCGGCGGCCTGACGCTCACGTATCAGCTCGGCGCGGAGATGCTGAACTTCGGCGCGTTCATCGCGTTCATGGGGGTGAACTTCGCCGCCTTCTGGCACTACTGGGTGCGCGCCGAGCGGAGGACGTTTTCCGCTTTCTTCTTTCCTCTTTCCGGTTTTCTCATTTGCTTTTACCTCTGGTTCAGCCTGCGGCTGCCGGCGAAGCTCGCCGGCGGCGCGTGGCTCGCAGCGGGGATTGTGTACGGCGTGATCCAGACGCGTGGCTTCCGCCGCCGTCTCGTCTCCTTCGACGCTCCCCCGGAGTAGCGCATGACGCTGTCGTTTCTCGACTGGATCTTGATGCTCGTCTACTTCGGGTTCGTGCTCGGGGTGGGGTTCGCGCTCAGGCGCTACACCCGCACGAGCAAGGATTTCTTCCTGGCGGGGCGCGCGATGCCCGCGTGGGTCTGCGGACTCGCGTTCATCTCGGCCAACCTCGGCGCGCAGGAAATCATCGGGATGGCCGCGTCGGGCGCGAAGTACGGCATCGCCACGAGCCACTTCTACTGGATCGGCGCGATCCCCGCGATGGTGTTCCTCGGCGTGTTCATGATGCCGTTCTACTACGGGTCGCGCGCGCGGTCCGTCCCCGAGTATCTGCGGCTGCGGTTCGACGAGAAAACGCGGGCGTTCAACGCGTTCTCGTTCGCCTTCATGACCGTGTTCTCGTCCGGCATCTCCATGTACGCGATGGCGAAGCTCCTGCAGATCCTGCACATCTTCGACGCGCCGTTCGCGTCGCTCGGTCTTCCGCCGGCGTACATCTTCCACGTCTGCATCGGCGCGTCGGCGCTCGTCGTGCTGCTCTACGTGTTTCTCGGCGGGCTCTCGAGCGCGATCTACAACGAGGTGCTGCAGTTCTTCCTGATCGTCGCGGGCTTCGTGCCGCTCGTGTACGTCGGCCTGCGCGACGTCGGCGGCTGGCAGGGCCTCCAGCACACGCTCCCGATGGCGCTGACGCACTCCTGGCGCGGGATGGGCAGTCCCGAAACGAACCCGATGGGCATCGAAGTCTTCGGCGTCGCGATGGGCCTCGGGTTCGTGCTGTCGTTCGGGTACTGGTGCACGGACTTCCTGGTCGTGCAGCGCGCAATGGCGGCGGATTCGATGGGCGCCGCGCGGCGCACGCCCCTCATCGCCGCGGTCCCAAAGATGCTGTTTCCATTCCTCGTGATCATGCCCGGTCTGATCGCGCTCGCCGCGCCTCAGCGCCTCGCGACGCCGCCGCATCCGTCCGCGGCGATCGCCGCACCCGCACCGCCGGAGCCGTCACACGGGCTGATCCCGTACAAGGTGAACGAGAGCACGGGACAGCCGGTGCGGGACGAGAACGGACGCGCGCAGCTCGATTACGACCTCGCCGTCCCCGTGATGCTGCTGCACTACTTCCCCACCGGCATGCTCGGTCTCGGGTTGACGGCGCTGCTCGCCAGCTTCATGTCGGGGATGGCGGGCAACGTCACCGCGTTCAACACCGTGTGGACGTACGACATCTACCAGGCGTACATCCGCACGCGCGCGTCCGACGCGCACTACTTATGGATGGGACGGATGGCGACCGTCTTCGGCATCGCCGCGTCCGTCCTGACGGCGTACGTCGCAGCGCAGTTCAACAACATCATGGATATGCTGCAGCTCGTGTTCGCGTTCGTGAACGCGCCGCTGTTCGCCACGTTCCTGCTCGGCATGTTCTGGAAGCGGACGACGGGACATGGCGCGTTTACGGGACTGCTGTCGGGGACGATCGCGGCGGCGCTGCATCACGGCCTGACGCTGCCGGCCGGGGCCGCCGTGGGCATCAAGGGCGGATGGCTCCGCATCGTCCACACGTACCACAGTGAGATGGCGCAGAATTTCTGGACCGCGATCTTCGCGTGGACGGTGTGCTTCCTCGTCACGATCGCGGTCAGCCTGGCGACGCGGTCGCGTCCGGACGGGGAGCTGAATGGACTGGTGTATTCCCTGACGCCGCGTCCGCGAGACGAGGGAACCGCGTGGTATCTGCGGCCGGCGCTCGTGGGCGTCCTGGTGCTCTGCGTGACGGTGCTGTTGAACATCATCTTTTATTAGATCGTGCTAATGGTGGTCGAGGTGTTAATGGGGCTCGACATCCGCATTCCAATCGGATCGATGTTCACGGTGCTCGGCGCGCTGCTGGCGGGCTACGGGCTGCTCGGCGCATCAACCTGAATCTCGACTGGGGCCTTGTCCTGCTGGTCTTCGGCATCGTGCTCCTCGTGATGGGCGCGCGCAAGCGCGCGGCCGTTCGTCCGCGCCCGTAGCGCGGACTCCACGAGCAGGCCCTGCGCTACGCCGGATCCGGCGTCGCCGGGGCGCGACGTCGCAAACCTCCGGGCTGCCACCTCCGTCTCATATCAAGCGCATTCATGACCTGGTGGACGCGGAAGCCGAAAGCTCAGCCGGTCGCCGACCCCTCGATGCCGCTGA
>QHWR01000150.1 GCA_003223835.1 Acidobacteriota bacterium
CTCCCTGCAGTCCGGTGTACGGATCCGGCTTGCGGTTCCGGTAGAAGCCGACCGGCACCGTGAACGACATCACCTGCCGGCCGCGCGCGATGCTGACGCCGGGCTCCGCGAACATCTCGAAGCCGGGACGGCGGAACCCGTGGCTCGCGCCGAACAGGTCGTACCGCCGCTGCCCTTCGATCCGATACGCGAGGCTTGCGACGAGGATCTTCTTGATTGGCATCGCCCCGCCGATGCGCACCAGATACTGATCCGGCACGGAATTGACGACGCGGGTGCCGGCGGACGCCGACGGCGCGACGCCGGGCGGCAGCCGCGACACGAGCAGCGACGGTGTGCCGTTCGTATCGCGCGGGTTCGCCAGATAACTCGCCGACGCAAAGGTCTGCGCGCGCGCGAACCGCCGGAAGGTCTGCGCTTCCAGCTCGAGACCCCACCCGCCGTCTCCCGGCTGGACCGACTGATCTACGTATCGCAGCGTGTTGTTCCTGCCGGCGCTGTCTGGAAAGAGGTCGCGCGCGCGGTAGTTGCCGGTCGGCGCCTTCACGCCCACGCCGATCGCGAGGTTTCCGTTCTGGTACTTCTTCGTATCGAACAGCCAGTATCGCGACGACACCGACATGTCGCCGAGGCCGCGCGCATCCTGCTGCGCGCGCGGGCCGGGCACCGGCGACGTCGGCGAGGGGATCGACCATGACGCGACGACCCAGGGAATGCCGACGCTCATGCTCAGCCGTTCGGAGAACGCGCGGGTAATCGACAGGTCCGCGGCGTACTGATGGTTGATCACGAACGTGCCCAGCGTGTGCCGCTGAACCTGCTCCTCATCGAGCCGGTAATGATCGTCCGAGCGCAGCCCGCGCATGGCGAGGCTGACCTGCCACTGGCCCGGTTCGTCGTACGGAGAGCCTGCCGCGCCAAGCACGGGCGCGGTCTGCCGGATGAGCACTCACCCCTGCGCCCACGCGTTGGGCGCGGTGAATTCGAGCAGCACCGCCGCGACGGCGACGCCAACGGCGACGCGCATACGTCCTCCTCTCAAGCTGCGCACTGATGCACTGAGATATCAATCGCTGCCGCCGTGGAAGTCAATAATGTCTTCAGATTACCGGGGCGATCATGGGGTGTTGTGACGAGGATGGGCACGCGCCGGGCGGCCCAGCACCTACCGGATTGTCACGTCTTTCTGGAGCCCGCCGACGAGGATGCCGAACGCGCCCGGCTCGGCGATCGGCTTCAACGGTCCGCCGTTGTAGCCGCCGGCCGACGGCGCGCGCGACGGCCCGATGAACGAAAGATCGCTGCGCGTCAGGCGGAACTCCAGCGTCCGGCTTTCGCCGGGCGCGAGCATCACCTTCTGGAACCGCTTCAAGCGCTTCACCGCCGGCGTGACGCTCGCGACGCGGTCGGCGACGAAGAGCTGCACGACTTCCGTGCCCGCGCGCCCTCCCGTGTTCTTCACCGTCACCGACACGCCGACGGGCTGGCCGAACTGTGGCGACGGCGGCGTCACCTCGAGACCCGAGTACGCGAAGGTTGTGTAGCTCAGCCCGAAGCCGAACTCGAACTGCGGCCGGAACGCCGTCAGCCCGAAGCTCGTGTCCTGCTCCTCGAACGCCTTGTGATCGTAGGTGAGCAGCGCGTTCGACGCGCGCGGGTACGTCATCGGCAGCTTGCCGCCCGGATTCACGTCGCCGAACAGCACGTCCGCGATCGCCGTGCCCCCTTCCAGCCCCGGATTGAGCCCGAGGACGATCGCCTTCGCCGCGTCGGCGATCGGCTGAATGATGCGCGGCCGCCCCTCGACGAGCACGAGCACGACCGGTTTGCCGGCGGCCAGGATCGCGCGCGCGAGCCGGAGCTGCGCGTCCGGCAGCGCGAGGTCGTCGATGTTGCCCGGGGTTTCCGCGTACGACTTCTCGCCGAGGCACAGCACGACGACGTCCGCCTGACGCGCGGCGGCGGCCGCGGCGGCGACGTCGAGCTCCTTGTCGTAGGCCGCGCCCGGCACGTAGGTGACGTTCGCCGCGCGCGCGGCGATCGCGCCGCGCACGGTCGGGCGATCCTTCGGATACGCCGCGTCGCGGTCGCCCTGCCAGGTGAGCGTCCAGCCGTTGTTGAGCGACGGCTGCGAATCGGCGGTCGGACCGGTCACGAGCAGACGCGCCGTCCTGGCGAGCGGCAGCACGCCGTCGGCGTTCTTCAGCAGCACGATGGACTCGCGCGCCGCCTCGAGCGCCTTCGCGCGAGACGCCGCCGATCCGATCTGGGTGCCCGCCCTGGATCCGCCGCGCGCGTCGTCGAACAGTCCGAGACGCGCCTTCATCGTCAGAATGCGCGTGACCGCGTCGTCGATCCGTGAGGTCGGCACCGCCCGCTCGTTCACGAGCTGGACGAGCAGATCGCTGAAGCTGTAGTCGCTCGGGACCATGCTCATGTCGATGCCGGCGAGGACGGCAAGCCGCGTCGCCTCCTTCTCGGTCGCGGCCGCATGATGAATGTTCACGAGCTTCCTGATGTCCTCCCAGTCCGAGTCGATGACGCCGTCGAAGCCCAGCTCGCCGCGAAGAACGTCCGTGAGCAGGTACTTGTTGACGTGCCCCGGAATGCCGTTCACCTCGCCGGAGTTCACCATCACCGACAGCGCGCCCGCTTTCACGCCGGCGGCGAACGTCGGCAGAAAGTACTCGCGCATCGTGATCTCGGGGATGAGCGCGGGCGTCCGATCGTGTCCGCTCGTCGGGAAGCTGTAGCCGACGTAATGTTTCAAGGTCGCGGCGACGGCGGTCGGCTTCGACGGATCCGTGCCCTGATAGCCGCGTACGGTCGCGGCTCCCATCACCGTCGCGAGATAGGGATCCTCGCCGAAGGTTTCATACAAGCGCGGCCACAGCGGCTGGCGTCCGATGTCGAGCACCGGCGAGAAGTTCCAGGCGACGTCGGCGGCGCGCGTTTCCGCCGCGGCGATCCGGCTCGTCTCGAGCATCAGCTGCGGATTCCACGTCGCCGCCATGCCGAGCGGCTGCGGAAACAGCGTCGCGCCCATGACGTAATTGGCGCCGTGGATGGTGTCGAGCCCGTAGATGACGGGGATCTTCAGGCGCGTCTGGCTCGCGGCGTCCTGAATGGCGCCGACCAGCTCGTGCCACTTCGCGGGCGACAACGCCAGATCCTTGACGTTGAGGACGGCGCCCACACCGTAATCGACGATCGCCTTGCGCAGCTTCGCCGGATTGATCCGCAGGTCTCCGTCCCGCCCGTCGGCGACCATCCCGATCTCGAGCTGCGTCATCTGCCCGACCTTCTCCTTCAGCGTCATCTGCGCGACGAGGTCGCGGACGCGCTGCGCGTCCGCTGATTTCAGCGCGGGAGGCGGGCCGAGCTGCTGCTGGAGGAACGTCTGGCTGTCGACAGTCGAGGGCGCTTGTGCGGACAGAGCGGCCGCCGACAGGGCGGCGATGAGAAAACGGACAACGGAAAGAGGAAACCGGAAAAGAGTTCTCATTCTTTTTCCGGTCTCCGCTCTCCGCTTTCTGCTTTCCGCTTTTCCGGTCTTCCGTCTTTCAGAACAGGATCTTCAACCCGAACTGCGCCTGGCGCGCGTCCCGCGTCTTCGTCGCCTGGCCGAACGTCCCGCCCGGCGTGAAGGACACGATCTTCGTCTGCGCCGCATCGAGCGTCACCGAGGCCAGGCTCATGTTGTTGTTCAGGCCCTGGCTCAGGAAGTTCGTCCGGTTGAACACGTTGAAGATCTCGAACCGGAGCTGCACCTGTAATTTCGACGAGGCGCGCATCGTCTTGTAGAACGCCAGGTCGGTCTGGAACAGGCCGGGACCGCGGCAGCCGCCGCGTTCCTCGTTGCCTATCGTCCCGAGCTGGAATCCCGTCAGCGTGAACGCCGCCGGATTCAGGATCTGCTCCGGGTTCGTGCTGCTGTCGGCCAGGCACGAGACGCCCGAGACCACGTTCGGGCGTTGATTATCCGTATAGCCCGTGCCAGAGGGACCGCCGTTCAGGCCCGGGAGCCCGCCGGTGTACACCGTGACGGCTTGTCCGGAGGCCGCCTGGATGATCGTGCCGACCTCCCACCCGCCGAGCAGCGCCGCCCGGACCCCGTGCTGATCCTCGAGCGCCGGCCCGGCGAGCACGAGTGCCGCGTTGAAGACGTGGCGTCGATCCGTGTTTGCCAGACCTTCGTCTGCGCCCGGATTGGTCCGATCGAGTCGTGACTCGTCAGCAGAGAGGCCGCCCGAGCTGTTGTCGAGCGCGACGTTGGCGCGGTTGCGCGACAGCGTGTACGACGCCTGGAACTGCGAGGCGCCCCAGCGGCTGATCACCTGCGTCTGCAGCGAGTGATACATCGAGTGGCCGGAATGCTCCCACATCGTGATGCGGTGATCGCCGAATCCGTACGGTCGGAGATCCGGCGGAGATCCACCCGGCGCCCTCGCGTACTCGAGGCGATCGTCGACGCCGTTGTGGTTGCTGTCGCCCGGCAGAACCTGGTTGATGTCTGCCGTCCTCAGCAGATCGAGCCCCTTGTTGCCGACGTAGCCGACCTCGAACGTCGTGTGCTTCAGGATCTCGCGTTGATACGACACGTTCCACTGCCAGTTGTTCGGCGTCTTCGCCGATTGCTCGCGCCCGGAGTTCGGCGCGCCGAGCGTGGTGCCGAAGCACCCGCAGGGATCCGCGTTCGAGTCGAGCGTTCGGAGCCCGTTGACGTTCTTGATGAACGGCGGGTTGTTGCCGACGTTCAGGCCGGGACTCAGGCGTTCGCGCAGGAAGAACTGCCCGAGACCGGCGCGGACGGCGGACTTGCCGTCGCCGTTGACGTCCCACGCGGCGCCGATGCGCGGAGCGATGTTGTTGTAGTCCTCCGGGAAGAGCGACCGGTTCGGCCCGGTGGACCCGCCTTTCGCGCCGGCGTCCTTGCACCACGATGTGCCGGGCGGCTGGAGCAATCCGTTGCACGGATCCGAGCCGAGCGACGCGCTGAACGTCGCCGGATCGAAGCTCATGATCTTGTTGTCGGCCGCGTACGGGTTGTAGAAGATTGAGTACCGCGCGCCGTAATCGATGGTGAGCCGCGGGCTCGCCTTCCACGAATCCGACACGTAGAACTCGAGGTCGCGCCACCGCTGCGGCACCTGACGCTGTCCGGAGTTCTCGGAGAACCCGAACGTCATGTCCTTCAGCAGGAAGTCCGACAGGATGTTCCCGGTCGTCGATCCCCAGCCCGGCAGCCCGCCCGAACCCCAGAACGCCGACTGCTCGAAGGACCCGAAGCCCCCGACGTCCTCGTTCTTCTTGTTGGTGCTGAACAGGCCGCCGGCCTTCACCATGTGCTTGCCGAACACCAGTGTGTAGTCGTCCCTGAAGACGTACAGGTCCTGGTTGTTGTGGAACGGCGCTTCGTTCCAGAGCGGCTGATAGCCGCCGCCACCCCAGAACACCGGATGCCCTTCGTCGCCCGGGTATTCATGCCCGCTGCTCGGGAAGATCGACGGGATCAACTGATTGATCCGGGTGTTCAGCGCGGTGTCGCCGCCGCGCGTCACGGTGATCTTGTTCGCCGAGTACGAGAACTGCAGCGTGTTGACGGCGCGGTTGCCGATGTTCTGATTCAGCGAGGCGACGAACGAACGTCCCGGCTGATCCCAGTTCGAGTCCACCGCCGGGAAGGGATCGTCTCCCCACAGGTTGCTCTGATTGCTCGGCGCGTTGTTCTGCCAGCTGTCCTGCGTATAGCGGACCATCAGGCGCGACGAGTTGCTGATGGTGTAATCGAGCCGCCCGTTCTCCTGCCGGTAGTCGATCGGCGTGGTGACCGACGTGACCCAGTTGTTGCAGCTTCCGGCCGACGGCGTCACGTTGGGCAGCGGATACAGGCTCAGGAACGTCTGGCCGCCCGGACTCAACCGGTTCGACGGAATCTGATTGCCCGGGAACGCCGCGCCGGTGAGCGGATCGATCGGCGTCCGCAGCGTGCAGCCCGGAATGGCGGGACCATTGAAGTTGCCCGCGCGCTCCGCGGCGGTGGGAACGAAGAAGGCGCGCGGCGTGCCGCGCTTCTCCTTGTTCCACTCCTGCGACGCGAAGAACTGGATCTTGTTCTTCATGATCGGGCCGCCGAGCGTCCACCCGAAATCGTTGCGGCGCAGCTCGTCCTTCGGCTGCTTGGCCTTCTCGAGGAAGTAATTCTTCGCATCGAGCTTGTCGTTGCGGCCGAAGTAGAACCCGCTGCCGTGGAAGTCGTTCGTCCCGCCGCGCGTGACGATGTTGATCTGCGCGCCGCCGGCCTGGCCGAACTCCGCGCCGTAGCTGTTGCGGAGAATCTTGAACTCCTCGATCGCGTCGACCGACGGATACACGAGGATCGTGCGGTTCGACCCGACGTCGTTGTTGTTCGCGCCGTCGACGGTCCACATGTTCGCGGTGACGCCGCCGCCGCTGACCGACAGGTCGGATCCGCCGAGCAGCCCTTTGTCCTTGACGTTGAGGAAGTCGGGCGCGCTGACGCCGGGCATCAGCGTGGCGAGCTGCAGGAAGTTGCGGCCGTTGAGCGGCAGCTCCCGCACCTGCTGGCCCGTGATCACGCCGGACACGTCGCCGCCCACGGTCTTCACCGGCGTCGATTCCGCGCTGACGCTGACGGTCTCCGACAACGCGCCGGCCGACAGCTCGAAATCGATCTTGAGGTCGTCGGCGACGTTGAGGACGATGTCGGTGCGGGTCGCCGTTTTGAACCCTTGCAGTTCGACGGACACCGTGTAGCGGCCGACGGGCAACTCGCTGACCGAGTACACGCCCTCCGCATTGGTCGTCGTCGTGCGGGTCAGGCCGGTGTCGCGGTTCGTGACCGTCACCGTCGCGCCGGGCACGACGGCCTTGCTTGGATCGGTCACGGTGCCGCGGACGCTGGCGGTGGTGCGCTGCGCGAACGCTGGCGCGACGCTCGCGAGCAGAGACGAGAGAACAAACAACAGGAGCAGAGACTTCCGCATCGGACGGGATCCTCCGATCAGGTTAGTTAAGGGACTTAAGAAAGGGTATTATTGTCGGCGGTTCGGCTTTGTCAAGGACTTTCAAAAAGTTTGATCCGTCTTTTTTATCGGGGTTTTGCTCCAAATTTCCGTTCCGCGCGGTCGGATAGGCTTAACCTGCTGCGGCGCGCGGTGTTGGCGTTCGCGGCGGTCATCGCGATCCAGTGTGCTGGATCGGATCAGTCCTCTCGAGGGCCTCGCGCGAGGCCGGTCAACGTCCTCCTTGTTACTATCGACACGCTGCGCGCCGACGCGATCGGCGCGTCGGGGAACCACATCGCGCAGACGCCCTGGATCGATCGCCTCGCCGCGGGGGGCGTCCGCTTCGATCGCGCGCACGCGCACAACGTCGTCACGCTGCCGTCGCACGCGAACATCCTCTCGGGGCGCTATCCCATCGATCACGGCGTCCGCGACAACGCCGGCTTCCGTTTCCCGGCGGCGATCGACACGCTCGCGACGATCCTGCACGCGCGCGGCTATCGCACCGGCGCGTTCGTCAGCGCGTTTCCGCTCGCGTCGCGGTTCGGCCTCGCACGCGGCTTCGACGTGTACGACGATCGGTTCGTGGACGCCACGCCGCGGCCCGCGTTCCTCGAGCAGGAGCGGCGCGGCGGCGACACGGTGGCGATCGCGACAACCTGGCTGCAGGCGCAGCGATCGACGCCCACGTTCTGCTGGGTGCACATTTACGAGCCGCACTTTCCGTACGCGCCTCCCGAACCGTTCGCGTCGCGATTCGCGAATGCGCCCTACGCCGGCGAAGTGGCCGCGGCCGACGCCGCGCTCCAGCCGTTGCTGCAGCCGCTGATCGATCGGGGCGCCGCGAGCCGCACGATCGTCGTGCTGACCGGCGATCACGGCGAGTCTCTCGGCGAGCACGGCGAGGCGACGCACGGCATCTTCGCCTACGAGGCCACGCTGCGCGTGCCGCTGATCGTGTGGGCGCCGTCGCTGGTGTCGCCGCGCGTCGAGTCCGCGCCGGCGCGCCACGTCGATATTCTGCCGACGATCCTCGAGGCGGTGGGCGCGCCACTGCCGCGGGGGCTGCGCGGCCGCAGTCTCCTCCCCACCACGGATCGCGCGGGGTCATTGGCCACGGATCGCACGGATCACTCGGCCACGGATCACACGGATCAGTCGGCCACGGATCACACGGATCAGTCGGCCACGGATCACACGGACATACACGGATCAGACACCGTTACGTACTTTGAGGCGTTGTCGGGGGCGCTCAATCGCGGCTGGGCGCCGCTGACCGGTGTGTTGCGTGGCGACACGAAATACATCGACCTGCCAGTCCCGGAACTGTACGACCTGTCGTCCGATCCGGACGAACGCGAGAACGTCGTCGGGACGCAGCCGGCACGCCGCGACGGGGCGCGCGCGGCGCTCGCGTCGTTCCAGAGCACGGCACCCGCGATCGCGCGGTCGACCGAGAGCGCCGAGAACCGTGAGCGGCTGCGCAGTCTCGGGTACGCCGGCGGGAGTGCGTCGCCGTTGCCGACGCACTACACCGCCGCGGACGATCCGAAGCAGC
>QHWR01000377.1 GCA_003223835.1 Acidobacteriota bacterium
CGTCGTCGCTCTCGTCCGCGTAGCCGAACGTGACCCGCGTCGACGGTGTGGTGTTGTCGACGAGCTGGAGCTGATAGCCGTAGGGGTAGGCGCCGAAGTCCGGATGCAGGAGGCGCGCAGGGCCGCCCATGTTCGCGATCCACGTGTCGCTCATCGGGTGCAGGGGCATCTGCTGGATGTTCGAGTGCCAGACGTCGTCGTTCGGGAGGATCGGGCAGTTCGGTGCGCCAGGCATCGCCGATGCCGCGACCGGGCGGCTCTGGGCCGCGAGCAGCAATGCGGCGGCGACCACCGCGCGGGCCCTTCTCATCCCCGCAATGAACGCACGCCCGCGCGGCGCCGGTGCGTCATCTTGACGTCAGAACAGACGTTCCATATCGTGCAGCACGATGCGAACGGCCGTTCGATTTCCCGCACGGGTCACCCTCGAGCAGATCCTCGACGGCTTCGCCCGCGACGACGAGTTCCAGCAGCTCGTCACGCGCTGGGAGCGCATCCCGCCGCGGCAGGCGGTGTACGCGCCCTTCCCTGAGTGGCTCGATGGCCGCATCGCGGCGAGCCTGCGGCGGCGCGGGATCCTCTCCCTCTACTCGCACCAGGCCGAGGCGCTCGAGACGGCGCACGCCGGAAAGCACACCGTCGTCGTCACCCCAACGGCGAGCGGCAAGACGCTCTGCTACGACCTCCCGGTCCTCGACGCGATCGCCAAGGATCCCTCGGCGCGGCTCGAGCGCCTCTCGCGGGACATCGACCTCGAGCTCAAGACATTCACCTACGACGGCGACACGCCGCCTCAGGCACGCGCGGCGATCCGGAGCGCGGGGCACGTCGTCATCTCGAATCCCGACATGCTCCACACGGGGATCCTCCCCCACCACACCAAATGGGTGAAGCTCTTCGAGAACCTGCGGTACGTCGTCCTCGACGAGCTGCATACGTATCGCGGCGTCTTCGGCTCGAACGTCGCGAACGTCCTCCGCCGTCTGCGCCGTATCTGCGCGTTCTACGGCTCGCATCCGGTGTTCATCTGCACCTCGGCGACGATCGCCAACCCGGAAGAGCTCGCGCGCCGCCACGTCGAGGACGACGTCGTCGTGATCGACCGCTCCGGCGCGCCGCGCGGCGAGAAGGTGCTCGTCTTCGTGAACCCGCCGGTAGTGAACCGCTCGCTCGGCATCCGCAAGAGCTCGCTCCTCGTAGGCCGCGACATCGCGGCGACCCTGCTCGCCTCGGGCGTGCAGACGATCGCCTTCACGCGCTCGCGCGTGCAGACCGAGCTCCTCCTCACGTATCTCCGTGGACGCTTCCCCGAGCCGCAGTGGCCGGCCGACCTCGTGCGCGGCTACCGCGGCGGGTACCTCCCGAGCGAGCGTCGCGCGATCGAGCGCGGTCTGCGCGACGGCTCGGTGCGTGGCGTCGTCTCGACGAACGCGCTCGAGCTCGGAATCGACATCGGCGCGCTCGACGTCGCCGTCCTCGCGGGCTACCCCGGCACGATCGCGGCGACGTGGCAGCGTGCGGGACGCGCCGGCCGGCGCTCGACGCGTTCGGCGGCGGTCCTGGTCGCGAGCAGCGCGCCGATCGATCAATTCATCGTCCGCAACCCGTCGTACTTCTTCGACGCCTCGGCCGAACACGCGCTCATCAACCCCGACAACCTGCACATCCTGCTCGATCATGTGAAGTGCGCCGCATTCGAGCTGCCCTTCAAGCATGACGATCGGTTCGGCACGATCGACGTCCAGGCGGTGCTGTCGGTGCTCGGCGAAGAAGGGTTCGTCCATCATGCGGACGGCCAATGGAACTGGACGCACGAGTCGTATCCGGCCGACGCCGTCAGCCTGCGGTCCGTGTCGTCGGACAACTTCGTCGTGGTCGACACCACGCACGGCGAGCGCGTCATCGGCGAAACGGATTTCACCAGCGGTCCCGCCACGCTGCACGAGAAGGCGATCTATCTCGTCGAAGGGCAGTTGTTCCACGTCGAGCGGTTCGACTTCGACGGCCGCAAGGCTTACGTGCGCATGGTCGACTGCGATTACTACACGGACGCGATCACGTACACGAAGGTCACGATCCTGGATACGTTCGCGTCGGATGGCGGATGGGGGATGGCCGCGAAGCGGTCGCACGGCGAAGTCCACGTCGTGTCGCGCGTCGTCGGCTTCAAGAAGATCAAGTTCTACACGAACGAGAACGTCGGCTCGGGGGAGCTGGATTTACCCGAACAGCAGATGCATACCTCGTCGTACTGGCTGACGATTCCGGCCGCGGTCGTGGCGGCGCTGCCGTTTGGCGGCGACGATCGGCGCGACGGGGTCGTCGGCCTGGCGTTCGCGATGCGCCACATCGCGCAGCTCCTGCTCATGTGCGACCGGCACGACATCGGGCTGTCGGTGGATGGCGGATCGCTGGAGCGTTCGGCGCGCACCGGCGGGATGGGCGGCGTTCCGGACAGCCTCGCGGTCGAGCCCAAGGTATTCATCTACGACAACTACCCGGGAGGAATCGGGTTCAGCCGGCCGCTGTTCGACATGCACGCGCTGCTGCTCGAGCGCACGCGCGATCTGATCGACGGCTGCCCGTGCGACTCGGGATGTCCCTCGTGCGTCGGGCCCGAAGGAAACACGGGGCCGAACGCGAAGCGCGTCGCGTCGCAAATCCTCGCGCACCTCCTCGCGGCGAAGGCGGTCTAACTGTGGATCTTCTCGCTGGTATTGCCGGACCGCTCCGTTGTCGCGGTCCGAGAATCGCGGTCGAGCAGTGGACCTAACCTCCCGCCTTCGATCCATCGTGCGTCCGCCGGGCTCGCGGTCGGAGTTGCGCTACGAGCCCGACACGGGCCGCTACGAGGCGACGATCGACATCGACCGCGTCGCCGACGTGCTCGGCGGCCGCCCGCTGACGACCGCGT
>QHWR01000048.1 GCA_003223835.1 Acidobacteriota bacterium
TCGGAGGAAATACCTACATCATCCGATCGACCCAAGGAAAGCGCTGACCCGCCCCTGGAACCTACAGCCTCGATCCGTAGGCGTCGAGAAACCGATCGATCTGGCCCTTGATGCCGTCGTGCTCGGGTGTCGTGATGCGGCGATTGAACGCATACGCGAAGTCGAGTCCATCATGGCGGCTGACGGCGGCAGCCCCGGTACCATCCATCTCGCCGTAACGTGTGCCGAACTCGCGCGCGCCGATGTTCCAGACCGCATGCCTCGCGAGCATCCGCGCCACAGTACCCGTCGAGGTGATGAGGCCGCCCACGCCTTCGGTATTCTCCGTCACGACCTGGCCGCCATAAGCGTTGGCCGCCTTCACGCCAGGCGTCATGTCGACCTGCGAGTCGCTGACACCGGGATGATCGTAGGTCGCGACCTCGTGCAGACGACGCGCGCGCGACCGGGTCGCGCCAAGCCACACGTCGGCGATGTTCTCGGACGCCAGGACGTCGTGCCTCAGGTAATCGACGTACGACTGGTGCGAGGCGTGCTCGATAATCGAGGTGAGGACGGCGAATGCGCTGTTCGAGTAATTGTCGCCCGTGCCCGGACGCGCGATGAGAGGCTCGCCGTAAAGGTAACGCACCAGGTCGGATCGTGACGGCATGACCGGGATCCCGATGCGGCTGGCAATCGTACGCAAGTCCGCACCGAAGTCGCGTTGAAGGCCGCTTCGACGGCGCGCGAGCTGGAACACGGTGATCTTGTCGATATCGGGATCCGGCGTCTGGCTCGGGAGCAGCTTCGAGATGATTCCGAGGAACCCGAACGCTGCGGCATTCAACGAGAGTGCGCCGGTCTTCACGAGACGATCGACGGCGGCGCACGTAAATATCTTGGTGACGCTGGCGACCCGAAAGAGCGTATCCGGCTGCGTCGTCGGGTAATCGGGTTCTGCCCAGGTGTAGCCACGGTTCGCCACGACGACGCCCGCACGCGCGACCGCGACGCTCATCGCTCGTATCGCGTGAGCGACCATGAAGCCGCCAACGATCGCGTCGAGCTCACCCGATCCGGGGAACGATCGGCCCGTCATCGTCCAGCGCCGGGCGATCGGTACTTCGTTGCGAACGAAGAGCGATGCGTATCGCGCGTCGTTCCCTGCGCCTCCGGCCTGCACGACGAGCGGCTCCAACCCCTGACCCTTTCGCAGATCGAACTCGGCCTGATACGCCGCGGCCGCGAGATTGTGCCTGGCCCACCACTCTCCGATGGGTTCGTCCCTGAATACCGACAAGATCCAGTGCGTCGCTGCGACCGACAGGTACGCAGGGCGAGTCCCGGCATCGAGCTCGGCGTCGAAGATCCGCTGATATGTGTCGGGATCGGTCCACCACCACGCCCACGGCACCGGCCCGTGGTTCTTGATCCAGACGCCGGCAAACAGTGGGTTCGCGGCGCTGCCGTAAACGGCAAGGCATCGTGGAATGAATCCCTGATCGAACGCCCGCTGGTTTTCGAAATTGATCGAGCCGGCCGCACCGCCCGGATCCCATCGCAGTCCGTGGCGCGCGAACCACTCCACAGCGACGCCCGCTTCGAACACGGCCGCGAATATCGCGTCGCTCTCGCCGGTGGCGGTGACCAGCATCGGTGCGAAGGCCTGCGCCTTCAACTGGTCGAACCGCGTCTGGTAGTCCGTCGCAGACAGTCCGTGAACAGCAAACCACGGCGGACCGGGACGCTGCTGCCACACCGCCGCGTATCGAGCGTCCTGAGGCGCGCCCGAAACGCTCAGCGACGTCGGTCGAAAACCATGGGGCGCCAACTCATCGACTTTTGCCTGATGCATGGCAGGTGTCAGGCCGTGGTATGCGACGAAGACGCTCACGAGTTGCGCACCCTGGAAGTTGCGGCCGCCGGTTGGCGGCCAGGATCACGAGCGCGGCATGATAGTCGCACGCGCGCCCGGAACACCAGCGTGATCGGATGAAATCGTCCGTGAACGCACGAGTACTATAAGATCGATGTCGCGCAGGTCGTGCGGCAGAACGCCTTCGACCGGCCGGCCGACGCGGTTCTATGAAGTCTGTTTGTTCGCTGCTGATCGCCACCGCAGGACTCGGCCTTGGCGCTGTGCTCCGCGCCGGCGTTCCCGCCGACGCGCCGACATGGAACGCCAGGGCGGCGGCTTCCTATCTCGACGCGCGGGCCGAGTGGTGGGCGACGTGGCCGAATGCGAAGCGCGATCGCGGGACGTTCTGCATCTCGTGTCATACGACGCTGCCGTACGCGCTGGCGCGGCCGGCGCTTCGCGGGCCGCTCGGCGAGAAGGGCGCGTCGCCAGCCGAGACGAACATCATCGAGAATCTGCTGACGCGCGCGCGCAACTGGCGCGACGTCGAGCCGTTCTACCCCGATCAGACGCGCGGCATCCCGAAGACGAGCGAATCGCGCGCGATCGAGGCGGTGATGAACGCGCTCGTGCTCGCGTGGCGCGACGCCGGGACCGGCCAGCTGAGCGCGGACGCTCGGACCGCGCTCGCCAACATGTGGGCGCTGCAGATGAAGACCGGCCCGCAGACCGGCGCATGGACGTGGCTGAATTTCGGCTACGATCCGTGGGAATCGCCCAACTCTCCGTACTTCGGTGCGGCCCTGGCGGCGGTCGCAGTCGGATCCGCGCCGGGCAACTACGCGTCGTCGCCGGAGATCCACGACAACGTGAGCGAGCTGCGGGCGTACTTCCAGAAGCAGTACGACAAAGAATCCGCGCACAACCGGCTGATGGCGCTGTGGGCGTCCGGGAAGCTCCGCGATCTGTTGACGCCGGAGCAGCGGCAGGCCGCGATCGACGCGGCGTTCGCGCTGCAGCAGGCCGATGGGGGGTGGAGCACCTCGTCGCTCGGCGGCTACAAGCGCGTCGACAACACGCCAAACGATACGAACGCCGACGGATACGCGACCGCGCTCGCGACACTGGCGCTGCAGGACGCGGGGGTGCCGGCGTCCGATCCGCGCGTCGCGAAAGGACTCGACTGGCTCCGCCGCAATCAGGACCGCGCGACCGGCCGCTGGATCGCAACCTCGCTGAACAAGAACCGCGACCCGGAGTCCGGCCCGGGCAAGTTCATGAGCGACGCGGCCACCGCGTACGCCGTGCTGTCGCTGACGCACTCGTCGCAGTAGCCCCTCGGAGTCTAACGCGCGACCTTCCTGAGCGTGCGGATGACGCGTCCCCTCGTGCCGTCCTCGAGTTGGATCACGCCGCGGACGACGTAATCCCCGGGCGGGAGCGCGCCGATGGGCGCGACTCCGGTCGCCACCACGCGCGACGCATCCGCCCGCGTCAACGCGAGCGGCACGGTAACGAGCGCCGGCCCGTCCGGGTCGCGGGCCACCTCGAGCGTCGCCGACAATCGCAGGCCCGCCGGGCCGCCGTAGATGTCGAATGACGCGATCGCCGTCGGCTCGGATCCGAACTCCAGCCGCGGCTCGGTCGCGCCGTTGCGCGAGACCCCGAGCACGAGGGAACCGAGCGAGAGCGGACCGGCGGGGGTCAGGGTCGCGTCGACGTCGTCTTCCGCCGCGCCGGCCCGGCCGTCGGCGTCGATCGCCGCCACGCGGAGCCGGTAGGTTCCGGGCGCGGCCGCGATCGCGCCCAGCAGCGGACGCTCGGCCGGGTCCTTGCCGAACCATCGACCCACGATCCGGCCGCCCCCCTCGACGAGCACGGCTCCCACCGAGGCGAGCGGCGCCACCGGATCGGCCGGCTCGATGACGACGCCGACGCGCACCCGGCCGTCCGGTTCGCGCATGGTGACGCCGGCAACTCGCAGCCGCACGTCCGTGAAGGCGTCGCGGGAAAGCAGCACGTCGGCAACGGCAAGCCGCGTCGTTCCCGTTCGGCGGGGCCGTTCGGCGAACGTGATCGCCGGGCGAGCGCGCACCGTGACGCCGCGGCGAGCGACGCGCACGGCGAGCGACCGGCTGCGGCCGAACACGTCGCCGCGCTCGGGCTCGAGCTCCGCCACGTAGAACGCCGAGCTTTCCCGGGCCACGCGGAGCAGCGATCCGGTGCCCGTCGCGTCGAGCGGCAGGCGCGCGCCGCCGGTCGCGCCCGCCAGGTGCTCGATCCCCTCGAGCGGGTTGTCCGATCCGAGGTCGCCGACGCCGCCGATCGATGCGCGCCAGCTCGCGGCGCTCATCCCGATGTCGGCTGGCTGCAACACGTAGAAGTTCGCGCGCGCGGCGCTGGCGGTCACGGCGATCTGCCGGAACTGATCGACGGGCAGCTCGCACATGCCCGGCGCGAGCGCCATCGGCGCATCGCGGCGTGGACCGGCGAGGCCGGCGGTGAACAGCACCACGGTGAGCGGCGACCGGCGGCCGGCATGCTCCTGGAGGAATCCCTCGAGCGACTCGAGGAACCGGCGCGTCCGGCAGGCCAGCTCCGATCCGGTCTCGTTGCGAGACCCTTGTCCCGAAAGTCCCTCCACGGCGCGGCGGATGCGCGCGGTCTCCGATGTGAAGGGCAGCATCACGCCGCCAAACGGCAGCGCGACGACCATGGCCTGGTCGGCCGGCGTGAATGCGGTCAGCAGTCCCTCGACCGCGCTTCTGAGCAGCGGTTCGCGGCCGGCCGTGAAGGACTCCTGATCGACGGCAAGGACGAAGCTGCGGCCGGCGGCCACGCTCTCGTTGGTGCCGTACGGCGGCGTCGTGCGGGCCGGCGCGCCTGTCGCGATCGGCGCCGGTGCGGTCGCCACACGCCGGAGCGCTCGCACGATTCTGACGCGGTCGTTGAGCCGAACCTCGACCTCGGTCGGCTGCAGATCGACAACGGGCGTGCCGTCGGCCTGCACCGCAGCGAAGTCAACCTCGGGGCCGGATGGGCGCTCCTTCGTCGGTTGAGATTGACGCGCCGCCGCGCCATCGGCGCCGGCGGCGAGCGCCGACACGAGGACGAGGCAATTGGTGAATTGGTGGATTCGTGAATTGGTGAATTTGGGTTGGCCGCGGGGATTATTCACCAACTCACCAATTCACCAACTGAAACGGAACATCAGCTGCCCGATGCGGCCTCCGGGATCGTACGTGTTGCTCGCATCGGTGTAGGCGCTCGTCACCCTGGAGAAGCTCGCCGAGGTGTAGCCGCCCGACGCCGCGCTTGGCTGCGTGACCGGGATGAAGTTGGGGGTGTCGAAGACGTTCAGCACGTCGAACCGCACCTCGAAATACCCGGAGCCGGGCATCTCGATGCGCTTCGTCGCGCCGATGTCGAACCGCTTGAACCACGGCGCGAGGATCAGCAGGTTGCGCGGCGCGCAGTCTCCTGCGTGGAGCTGGATGCAGTCCGCGGAGTTGGCCGGCGCGAGATACCGTCCCGTCGGCGCTCCAAGGCTCGTCGAGTACCCGTTGAGCGTCGTGTTGTTCGTGCTGAACGCGCGCCGCGTGTTCAGGATCACGTCCTCCGGCAACATCCAGACTTCCGTGATGCCCGTCGCCGGATTGTCGACGAAGCGGTACGTGTACATGTTCTGGAACTCGGATTTCGACATGCCGACGAGCCGGACGTTGCCGAAGTCCTGCAGCACGGTCTGGATGCGCCCGACGCCGTTGACGCTCCAGCCGCCCAGAATGCTGTTGAGCACCGGGTTCATGTCGGTGCCGAACCGCTCCCCTTTGCCGACCGGGAGCGTCCAATCCCACTGCATTTTGATCGCGTGCCGGACGTCATCCACGGGCGACATCACGCGGCCGAAGCTGAAGCCGTCAAAGTTCGACCCGCCCTCCCTGAACGCGAACTGATAGTTCACGTTGGCGGACAAGCCACGCGACAGCCGCCGCCGCAGCTCGACTTGCAGCGCGTGGTAGTCGCTGAACGCTCCGCTGTCGGTGACGTTCACGTTCGCGACGTCGGGGTTGAGGATGAAGAAGTTGGCAGGATAGCCCAACCTCACGGCGTTCGTCCGGCGCGTCAGGTTCCCATCGAGGTCGACCGCCGCGGCATTGGGGTTCGGGTTCGGCGCGACCAGCCGGCCCGCGATCGTGGAATTTGCCCACGTGGTCGACGCATTGATGTACGCGGCCGGGTTCCCGTAGTCGTTGCTGCCATTCAGGTACGCCAGGTAAATGGGCAGCGGGAACGTGCCCGTGCCGGGGCCGAAGTAGGCGAACGAGCCGGCCCGGCTCGAGATCCCCGAGGCGTTGTTGACCGCGAGGTTCGCCATCGCCAGCTTGAACTCGCTCATGAACCCGTTCGCCAGGAGGTTCTCGCTGCGGATGGAGGTGCAGCCGCTGTTGTTGCTGGCGAGACAATTGTAATTGAGCGACGACCACTGATTGTCGCCGCGGTTGCCGACGTAGCGGATCTCGACCGCGGTGTCCTTCGAGAGCGACCGCGCGAAGCCGACCATCCAGTTCCTGACCCGCGCGATGTTGATGTCGGGCGCGAACGCGTTGAGGCTGTCGGCCCGCGCCGCGCGGATGGCGATCGGGTAGCTCGGGTCAGGATTGAACGACGCGGCGTAGAGACGATTCGTCTGGGAAAGCAGGACGGGCCACGACTCGCCCGCCGGCACCAGTCCCAGGTTCGCGTTGCGGCTCAGCGAGATGCTGTTTCCCCGGTTGCCCCCGTACAGGCCGGTGAACACGGTGAGCCCCTGGCGCTCGAACGCCACCGAATAGCCGGCTCGAATCGTCGCCTGGTCCGGGTCGCCGAGCAGAGT
Source organism: Acidobacteriota bacterium (assembly GCA_003223835.1). Classification (GTDB taxonomy): domain Bacteria; phylum Acidobacteriota; class Vicinamibacteria; order Vicinamibacterales; family 2-12-FULL-66-21; genus Gp6-AA38. Next base: position 6,717 of record QHWR01000048.1, read on the forward strand.
CCGGAGGAAGCCCTCTTTCACGTCGGGACGCCACGCGACACTCGCAGAGGGGGCGATGTTGTTCCAGTCGGTCTTGTACCCTTCCGTCCCCTTCGCGAGCTGGATGAACTCCGGCGCCGCGCCGCCCGACGCACCCGGCTTGAGGAAGTTGCACTTGCTGTAGAGTCCGCCGTCCCCGAGACCCGAGCCCCCGCAAACGCTCGCCATCGTGACGGACGACATCGTGCTGTTGAACGGCGTAAAGGGCGTCTGGACGTCCCAGCGCAGGCCGCCCGTCAGGGTGAGGTTTCGCTTCACCTTCCAGGAATCCTGCCCGAACATCCCGTAGACCCTGATGCCGCCCGGGAGGATCTGCGGACCCAGCTCCACGTACTTGTTCGTCTTGCCGTCGAGGACCGCCTGGCTGTTCACGCTGGCGACGCGGCCGGTCAGGACGGCGTAGGTCGCGCGCGCGGCGTCGAGCACCGAACTCGAGGCGCCCGGGAAGTTCGTCGTGTTGAACAGCCCGATGGCCGGATCGAAGTCCGTGTTGAACCCCAGCGTGATCCCGGGGACCATCTGCTGGCCGTTCGATTCGGCGTTCGAGATCAGGACGTTGCCGCCGAACGTCAGCGTGTGCGCGCGCTTCAGCCACGTGAGCGTTTCGTCCACGCTGTACGTCGGCGCGATGCGCCAGCTCGGGCTGTTGGAGGTGAACCAGTCGGTGGTGTTCGTCGGGGTCGTGATCGCGAATCCGCCCTGGTCCTCGAAGGATTTCGGACTGTTGCGCGAGTCGAGGCTCGAGGGGTAGCCGAAGTTCGAGCCTTTGTAGAACGCCGTGAGCCCGCCGCGCAGCTCGTTCGTGATGTCCTTCGACAGCACGGATCGCATCGACATCGAGACGAGCGGCCGCGTCGACTTGAAGTCGCGCTGGTTCGGCGCGCCGGGGAACCGCGGGTCCGCGCTGTTGAGATAATCCGGCGTGCGCTTCGCGGTGATGAAGGAGTACGACCCGCTGAGCCGGTGCTGGTTCGTCAGGTTGTAGTCGAGGCGCAGCGTCGGCTGATGCTCGAACAACGTCGCGGGACTCTGCCACACGTACGAGTCGTACAACGGATCGTTCGACGCGGTGCGCGTACCGCCCGTCGTCGTCGACGCGCTGATCATGTTCATGATCTTCGTCATGATCGGATCCTTCGTCGCGATCTGACCATTCGCCGCCGCGAGTTGCAGAAGGTTGACCTCCCGCACCTCCGAGCCAAACTGATAGCGGAACCAGCCGTCGGCCACGCGCGGATTGAAGACCGTGCGCGTGCGCGTGAAGCTGTTCGGGAAGCGAATCTGTTCGTAGTGGAGGAAGTAGAACGCCTTGCCGTGGCCGTCGTAGAGGCCCGGGATCACGATCGGCCCGCCGGCGCGCGCGCCGAACTGATTCAGCTTGACCTGGTTCTTCCCCTGGTGGTTCACCCGGTTGAAGTAGTAGTTCGAGTTCATGCCGGGGTTGCGGTAGTACTCGTAGACGCTGCCCGAGAATCGGTTCGTGCCCGACCGCGTCTGGAACGCCATCGTCACCGCGCCCGCCCCGCCGCCGACATTGGCGCCGGCCGCCGCCAGCGTGACCGACACGGCCTCGACCGCATCCTGGCGCGGCGTGACCGAGGCGAAGAACGAGTCGGTGTTGCGCAGGAAGTTGTCGTTGTCGCTCACGCCGTCGAGCGTGATGCTCAGGAATCCCTCCGGCAGGCCGTTGATGGTCGAGTCCCGGTTCACGCCGGCGGTATTGACGCCCGGCAGAAACGTGACGGCGTTCAGCGCGTTGCGCGTCGGGGTCGGCATCCGGGTGAGCTGGTCGGAGTTGAGCGTCGCCGCCACGGTCGCGGTCTGGGTGTTGATCAGTTCGGAGCTGCTCGAGACCACGACCGTCTCCTCGAGCGCGCCAACCTCGAGCGTGAGCGGGATGTTGACCGGCTGGCCGGGGGCCACGCGAATTCCTTTCACCTCGGCGGTCTTGAACCCCGACAGTGACGCGGTCACGTCATAGGATCCCGCCTGAAGCGCCGCGACCTGATATCTGCCGTCCGCGTCGGTGGTCGCCTCTTGCGTGCGGCCCGAGGCCGCGTCTTTCACGACCACTGTCACGCCAGGGACGACGCCGCCGGCGGAGTCCCGGACCACGCCGGACACCGACGCGGTCGATTGGGCGTAGACACCTGAGAACCCGGACAGGAGGAAGAGAAGGCCGACGACTCCACGCCAGAACGCACGTGACATACACAACCTCCAGCGCGTGCAGCGCGACTGTCGAACCAGCGTATTCGCTGGTCGGTTCAGACCTGGGGAGAGGTCGCCGGAGTCTACGCCCCGGTCACGACAGGCGTCAATCGATCGGCTCGCGCGCCGGCCGCTCGAGGCGTTCACGAACCGCGCGCAGCGATCGCCATCAAGTCGCTCGATCCGGCTGCCGCGCGCGTCCTCATCGCGGCCGCGCCGAAGATCGCGTCGCCTGCCGCGCTATGATCGAGCTGGATGGATCACGGCCGCCCTCGCGCGCGACGCCGGGGAGGTTCCGATCGGCGCCGTCGTCTCGCTCGACGGCGCGATCGTCGGGCGCGGCTTCAACCAGCCGATCCGCGCGAGCGATCCGACGGCGCACGCCGAGATCGTCGCGCTGCGCGACGCCGCCCTCCGCGCCGGCAACTATCGGCTGACCGGCGCGTCGCTCTACGTCACGATCGAGCCGTGCCTGATGTGCGTCGGCGCGCTCGTGCACGCGCGCATCGCGACGCTCGTGTACGGCGCGGCGGAGCCGAAGTCGGGCGCCGTCGTCTCCACCGCGCGCGCGGCGGAGCTGCCCGGACTCAATCACCGCTTTGAGGTCGTCCCGGGCGTGCTGGAGGATGAATGCCGCGCGATGGTGCAGGCGTTCTTTCGCGACCGGCGGTGAGCGGCCACGGAGCACACGGATCGGGCAGGCCACGGATCACACAGAGCACCTGGATCAGGCAGGCCACGGATCACACGGAGGGACACGGATCAGATTCAGAGCGGATGCTATAATTACAGGTCCTGTTCCCGCTGAGGACGGACAACGAGCGAGCGAAGCCGCCAGTGAGGGTCGGCGTTGATTCGGATCGCCGAGCGCGAGCGAAGCGGAGCGAGCCGCGAAGAGCGAGCGTAGCGCAGCGAGCTAGTCGGGGTGCAGAGGTCCCCGACGATTCGCCGAGCGCGAGCGAAGCGGAGCGAGCCGCGAAGAGCGAGCGTAGCGCAGCGAGCTAGTCGGGGTGCAGAG
>QHWR01000049.1 GCA_003223835.1 Acidobacteriota bacterium
GCCGCGCGATCCGGCGTGCTTCGCGCGCGAGATCGTCCGGAATCGTGAAGTCATCGAAGGGATCACGCGGCATCGCGCGACGCACTTCTGCTATCCGAGCGGCGTGTATCACCCCGAGTTTCTGTCCTGGCTCAGCGAGCAGCAGGTCGTGTCCGCGACGACCTGCAATCCGGGCATGGCCTCCGGCCGCACCAATCCGCTGCTGCTGCCGCGATTCGTTGACGTGACGGGGGTCCCGCCGGTGGAGTTCGAAGGCTGGATCAGCGGCGCCGCGAGCCTGATTTCAAGAAACCGGTTTCATGCTGACACAGCGTATTGAGGAGACCGCCGCGCTGGTCGCCGCAAGCCTCCGCGAACCGGCGCTCGCGGCCGTGTCGCGCAGCCTCGGGCGGCTCGGCCTCACGACGGAGTGCGACGTGCTCGCCTGGCGAATCACCACGCTGAATGGATTGCAGAAGCGCGTGTGCGCGATACGGGCGGAACTGCAGCAACAGGATCCGGGGATGCCGGCCGGGGCGCTCGAGCGTGTGCTGATTCTGCGCCGCGCTCTCGAGGGCCTGCGCGGCCTCGCGTCGCTTCCCGTGAGCGACGACGTGAAGCGGCTGTTCTGCGAGGAGTTTCAGTACGTGGCGCGTCCGTCGCGTCCGACCGGTCTCGACGCGGCGAAGGGCAGCTTCGTCGCGCTCTGCCAGCTCGCCACCTTTCGCCGGTTCCCCGCGGGGCAGTATCACTGGGACGTGTCGGGGATTTCGCGCTCGTGGCTGCTGAAGGTCGAACCGCGGCGGCGGCTGACGCTGCTCTATTGGATCGCCGCGAAGTTCAGGGGTTTTCGTCCGGCGTTCTTCAGTCATCTCAATGCAAACCGCAAGAACCGCTGGCTGCTGACCGAACGCGAAGCGAACCGCTCGTACTACCGGATGGCGCAGTCGATGGCGCTGCAACCAGGCGTCAAAGGACTCGTGACCGCGTCGTGGCTGCATTCGCCCGACACGCTCGCGGCGAGCCCTCATCTGGCCTGGATGAACCGCACGTTCCTCGAGAACGGCGGCCTCGTCGCGGTGATGGGCCCCGCGGATCCGAATTGCGGCGTGCTCACGCGGAGCCCGGAACGGCGAAAGCTCTACGAAGCGGGCGCGTTCAAGCCCACCACGGGGCTGGCGATCTGGCCGCGCGACGCGATGCTGGCGTGGGCCGAGCGGCATCCCGTGTCACGCCCGCTGACGTCGGCAGCCGCCTCGGTCCGCTGCCGTTCGAGCAGAAACTCGAGGCCGCGCGCGAGCTGGCGGCGCGGATCGACGGCGCGTTCGCGGCGCCGTCCGCCGATGCGCTCGTGGGCGCGCTTCGTCCCGCAACGGAACGCGAACGCCGGCTGCGCTCCGCCTGGGCGGCCGACCTGCCGCCGTCGGCGGTCGTGCGCTATCTTCAGGCGCAGTTTGCCGTCGACAGCGGCGAGTTGGGGACCGCGGCGGAGCGATGGGCCGAGTTTTTCGCGCTGGCGCCCACGCGGGATCCCTTCGTCTTTCTGCAGGCCGCCCGCGTCGAGGCGCGTCTGCGGCGATGGGACGCGGCGGCTGCTTACCTGCGCACCGCGCTTCAGCATCAGCCTCCGTATTCGTTCTTCGCCCGCGCGCAGAAATTGATCGAGGAGGTTGCGCGCGAAGCCGGCGGCAGCGTCCGTCAGCTCCGCCTCGCGATCGTCGGCAGCACGACGACGAGCCTGCTCCTGCCGGTGCTGCGCGCGTTGTGCTTCCGCGACGGCATCACCGCGGAATGCTACGAGGGACTCTACGGCGCCTTCCGGCAGGAGATCCTCGATCCGGCGTCGGGCCTCGCGCAATTCCGGCCCGACGTGCTCATCATCGCGACGCACTGGCGCGATCTGCATCTCCCCGCCGTCGTCGACGACGAGGAGGGGACGGTCGCCGGGGTCGTGCGCGAATACGCCCACTTGTGGCAGACGGCGTCGGAACGTTTCGGGTGCCACGTCATTCAGCACGGCTTCGATCTGCCGGCGCGCGACAGTTACGGCGCGCTCGCCGGCAGGCTTCGCGGCAGCCGGCCGCGCGTGATCAAGCTGCTGAACCTGCGGCTCGAGGCCGAGGCTCCCGCCCACGTGTCGGTGCTCGACACGATCCGCGTCGCATCGGAGGTCGGCGCGCACACATGGGCGCAGCCCGCGGTGTGGCACCTCGCGCGGCAGCATCCGTCAACCGACGCGCTGCCGGCGCTCGCCGAAGAACAGCTTTCACACATCCGCGCCGTCACGGGGCTGACGCGCAAGGTCGTCGTCTGCGATCTCGACAACACGTTGTGGGGAGGCGTCATCGGCGAGGACGGCCTCGACGGGATCCGCGTCGGCGGCTCCGGCGACGGCGAAGGCTTTCTCGACCTGCAGCAGTATTTGCGCGAGCTGAAAGACCGCGGCGTCCTGCTCGCCGTGTGCTCCAAGAACAATCCGGAGGACGCGCGCCTGCCGTTCGAGCAGCATCAGCGTATGGCGCTTCGTCTCGACGACTTCGTCGCGTTCGTCGCGAACTGGGAGGACAAGGCGACGAACATCAGGCGTCTCTCCGAGACGCTGCGTCTCGGGCTGGACAGCTTCGTTCTCCTCGACGACAACCCGCTCGAACGCGCCTGGATTCGGCGCGAGCTGCCGCAGGTCGCCGTCGTCGAGCTGGGAAACAGTCCGTCGGATTACGTCAGAGATCTGGACCGCGGGCGCTATTTCACGTCGCTCACGTGGTCCGCCGAGGATCGCGTGCGCACCGAGAGGTATCGGCACGGCGCCGCGATCGCGACGGCGCAGCGCGAGGCCGGCTCGCTCGACACATTCCTGTCGGGACTGAACATGCGCGGCACGTGTTCGCCCGTCACGGGCGGCAACATCGACCGCGTCGTGCAGCTCGTGAACAAGGCCAATCAGTTCAACGTGACGACGCGCCGGTACACGACGCCGCAGGCCGAGGCGCTCGTCGCGACGCGGGGGTCATGGCAGGGCGTGTTCTCGCTGACGGACTGCTACGGCGATCACGGGATTATCGGGGTGATGTTCTGTATCGCCGGCCCGGAGCCCCGGTCGTGGGAGATCGACACGTGGCTCATGAGCTGCCGCGTGCTCGGCCGCCGGTTCGAAGAGTTCATGGCGGACGCGATGGTGCAGGCGGCACGGGAGCACGGCATCGTCCGCGTCTACGGAGAGTACCGGCCGACCGCCAGGAACAGTCTCGTCTCCGATCTCTACCCGCGGCTCCGGTTCACGCCGGCCGGCGAGTCGCGCTACGTCCTCGACGTCGCGTCGGTGTCGGCGCCGTACACACGGTTCATTACGTCTCATTCGCGCGGCTCCCTGGTGCACGCCTAATCGTCCAGCGCGGCTCATGCGATGCGGCGGGCGCGTAACGCGATCAGCGCCGCGACTTCGGCCAGCGCGCACAACGTGATCGGCGACCATGACATGAACGCCGTGTAGCCGGCGCGGCCAAGGAGATCGTAGAGGCTGAACGCGGTTACGGCGATCGCCACGGCGGTCGTCACTCGAAGCACGCCGGGCAGTTCGCCGAGGTAGTTGACGAGCAGCATGACCGCCGGCGTCGCGATCAGCAGCACGTAGTCCCACCCCTGCGGCGTCAGCAGCGGAATCAGCAGGAGCAGCACGCCCGCCTCGAGCGCATGCGGCGACCGGACGGCCGTGCGGCGGATCATTGCTTCGATCGTTCCGATCGCGAGAACGACCACGATGGCGACCGTGGCGACCCGCGCCGCGAGCCCGGAGCCAAACCACCGCGCCGTCATCGCCGCGATCGACACGTTGTCCTGATTCCCAAGATTCGGCGCCGTCGTCGTGGTCACCGTGTTCCACCACGCTTCCAGGAGCGCGATGTTGCCGTTCCAGCCATAGACGAGCGCGGGCAGCAGCAGCGCGGCGGCGAGCGTCACGAGCATTGCCGTCAGCGCGATGCGCCGCCGCTCCACCGCGAGCCAGGGCGCGAACAGTGCCGCGTACGGCTTGACGACCACCGCCAGCGCGAGCAACGCGCCCGCCACTCCTTCGCGTTCGCGCTCGCGCAGCAGCACCGCGGCCGCGACGATCGCCGCGAACAACAGGTTCGCTTGTCCGAGGACCAGCTCGTGCGCGTAGAACTTCGCCATCGCGATGAACGCGACGATGACGAGCGTGGCCGCGGAGAGCCGCAGCTCCGGCAGCATCAGCACGCCCAGCCAGAGCAGCGCGCCGAGGAGCAGCACCGACGTGCCGAACCACAGCGTCTTCGCCGCGGGCAGCGACAGCCGCGCCATCGGCCTCGCGATGACGGCGAACGCCGGCAGGTACTTGAACTGATAATGGCCGTCCTCGACGCGATAGAGCGGCTCGGCCCGCGCCGCGCGCGACGCCGCCGTCCAGTACACCTCGAAGTCCGGCATCTTGCGGACGACGCGGCCGCCGAAGAGCCATCCGAGAGCCACGAGCGTTGCCACCGCCAGCAGGACTTGCGTCCTGACACGCACCCGGGTCACTGACATCGCGTCGAATTATGGCCGCTGATGCGGACCGACGCCACAGATGTTGATCAGCCACGGATGCACCGGACAAAGAACGATCAGCCACAGATGCACACAGATGAACACCGATAAGTGATAGGAAAGATCCGGGACCCTGCCGGGCGCGGCACGGATTCTCGGAGGCCGTTGCGTCGTCGGAGATGATCCCTCGAACAGGCTCCCGGTTCTACGCCTTTAACACACGGAATGTAGTTTATCTGTGTCCATCTGTGTGCATCTGTGGCTGATCAAGAACCGTGTGCATCTGTGGCACTACTCGCCGCGCAGCGCAATGCACGGGTCCACGCGCGTGGCCCGCAGCGCGGGCAGGTACGAGGCCGCGATCGCCATCGCGCCGAGCAGGAGCGGAACGATGCCGAACGTGACGGGGTCGAGCGCGGAGATGCCGAACAGTAGACCCGACATCACGCGCGTGACGGCGGCCGCCGTCGTGACGCCGGCGGCGATCCCGATCCCGACGAGCAGCAGGCCGCGGCCGAGCACCAGCCTGATCACGTCGCCGCGCTGCGCACCGAGCGCCATCCGGACGCCGATCTCCTGCGTCCGCTGGCTCGCGGCGTACGACACGACCCCGTAGACGCCGACGAGCGCCAGCGCCAGACCGAGCAGGCCCAGCCCTCCGCCGAACAGCGCGCCGAGGCGCAGCAGGAAGAAGCCGTTCGGGCCCTGGACGACGTAGCTCATGGGCACGACGTCGTAGATCGGCAGATCCGGGTCGAGGTCGTGGATCTCACGACGGATCATCGGCGCGAGCGCGCCGGGGTCGCCGGCCGTGCGAAGCTGCAGGACGCGCATCGACTGATAGTGCTGCGCGAGCGGCACGAAGAAGTACGCCGACGGGTCGTCGAAGATGAACGTGAACCGGCCGTCGGCGATGATGCCGACCACGGTGAGCCACGCGTTCCGCTCGACGTCGGTCGATCGGAATCGCCGGCCGATCGCCTCTTCACCGGGCCAGAACTTCTTCGCCATCGTCTGATTGATCACCGCGACCCGCGGCGTCCGCTCGTCGTCGGCGTCCGTGAAGAAGCGGCCGCGCAGCAGGTGGGGCTTCATCGTCCGCAAATAATCGGGCGTGACGGAGTTCAGCCCGGCGATCGGCTTCCGGTTCTGTTGAGGCGTCGGGTGTCCTTCGACCTCGAAGTACGCGGCGTTGTTGTAATAGCTCAGAGGCACCGAGTACGAGAGGCTGGCCGATTCGACGCCGGGCGACGCGTGCAGGCGGCGCAGCAGCTCGTCGTAGAACGCGCGGCCGCGCGGCTCGTCGTAGCCTTTTTGCGCCACGTCGATGGATGCGTTCAGCACGTGGGACGGATCGAACCCGAGGTCGATGGATTGCGCGTGGACGACGCTGCGGACGAAGAGTCCCGCGGCGATCAGGAGCACGAGCGACACGGCGACCTGCGCGACGACGAGCGCGCTGCGCAGGCGCTGGCGCGATCCGCCGTCGGACGCGCCGCGGCCTCCTTCGCGCAGGGCGTGATTGAGATCGGTGCGCGACGCGCGAAGCGCCGGCAGGAGGCCGACGAGGATGCCGACCGTCAGCGCAATCGCGGCGATGAACGCGAACACGCGCCAGTCGAAGGACAGATCGAACCTGAACGGCAGGTCGCCCGGCAGGCGGATCGACGCGAGCAGGGCGCTCAGCCAGCGGCCGAGCGCCGCGCCGGCAAGGCCGCCGCCGGCCGCGAGCAGGACGCTCTCGGTCAAGAGTTGCCGTACGAGCCGGCGCCGTCCTGCGCCGAGCGCCGCACGGACTGCCAGCTCGCGGTGGCGCGCCGTCGAGCGGACCATGATCAAATTGATCACGTTGACGCACGCGACCATCAAGACGAGGCCGACGAGCGTCACGAACACGGCGGCGACGAGCGGAATCTGGTCGGCGCTGTTGGCCTCCGGCCGCGCGAGGCGCTCCGGAATGACCCGCGCCCGCACGGTTTTGTTCGTCTCGGGATACTGCCGTTCGAGCTGCGTCGCGGTGACGGCGACCGCGGCCTGCGCCTGCGCCGGCGTCACACCGGGCTTCAGCCGGCCGAGCGCGTGGAAATGGTGATTGTCGCGCTTCGTCATCATCTCCTGATACACATCCGCGGTTTCCATCGAGAGCGGAATGTACCCGTCGAACTCGACGAGCGCGTACGGACCTTCGAACGTTTTCGGAACGACCCCCGCAACCGTGAACGGGCGGCCGTTCACGAGGACGCTCTTGCCGACGATGGCCCGGTCGCCGTTGAAGCGGCGGAGCCAATATGAATATCCGAGCACGACGACCGCATTCGCGCCGGGGCGATCGTCATCCGAGGGCTGGATCACGCGGCCGAGCGCCGGGCCGACACCGAGCATCGAGAACAGGTTGTTGCTGACGTAGCTGATCGTGATGCGTTCCGCGCGGCCGTCCGCGCTCAGGCCGACGAACGCGAAGTCGTACGCCGCCAGGTCGGCGAAGGCGCCGCTCCGCGTGCGGTAGTCCTGCAGATCGAGCCACGAGACGTTGTGCGGACTTTCGTTCCCCTCGTGCGTGACGGCGAGGACGTACAGGTTCCCCGGATCGCGCACCGGCATCGGCTTGAGCAGCAGCCGGTTGACAATCGTGAACACCGCCGCGTTGGCCCCAATCCCCAGCGCCAGCGTCAACACGACCGTCGTCGTGAAGACCGGCACCTTGACCAGGCTGCGGAACCCATGCCGGACGTCCTGCCACAGATTTTCCATCGGTTTTACCGTTCTACGCTTCCGGACCTCTGCAGGTTCCTGCGTGGAGCCTGTCGATTTTCGCCGATGTCCTTCGTCTCTGGATCGATATGACCGAGATCCAGAGGAGGATCCCATGCGAACGCATCTTCTATTGGTGGCCACGGTCTACGAGAATGGACCACGCAAGTTCAACGAGACGGCGACATACACGCGCGTCCGGTAGGAGACTCGACATGCCACACTACATGCTGGGCGCGGCCGTATCAGGGCACGCCCGACAACGCGACCGGCTGGTTGTTCCGCGTGGCGCACAACGCGGCGATCGACGCCGTCCGCCGCGACCGCGTCCTCGGCGACAAGACCGACCAGATCGTCGCGGCGCTCTCGCAATCCGCGGAACGTCCGCGCGACGACCCCGCGCTCGACGAGCAATTGCGCGACGACGAGCTGCGGATGATTTTCATGTGCTGCCATCCCGAGATCTCGCGCGAAGCGAGCGCTGATGGCGCTGCACGCCGCGCGGCCGCCCGCTCGCGTGGACGAAGCCGGGGACCTCGTGCTCCTCGAGGATCAGGATCGCGCGTGCTGGGACCGCCGCCTCATCGCGCTCGGCTTCGATCACTTCGAGCGATCGATGTCGGGCGACGACGTCTCCGAGTATCACGTGCAGGCGGCGATCGCGGCGACGCACGCCCGCGCGGCGGACCCGCGGTCGCTCGACTGGCCGCTGATCCTGTCTTTCTACGATCAACTCATCGCGTTGAACGCGTCCCCCGTCGTCGCGCTGAACCGCGCCGTGGCCGTATGGAAGGTGCGCGGCCCCGCCGAGGCCCTGGCGCCGGTCGAGCCGCTCGAGCGCGATCCGCATCTGCGCCACTACCACTGGCTGCTCGCGGTGCGCGGCGGGCTGCTCAGGGATCTGGGTCGTCACGAGGATGCGGCCGACGGTTTCCGGGCGGCGCTCGAGCACGCCCGGTGCGAGCCGGAGCGGCGGTTCCTGCGCCGCCGCCTCGAGGCGTGCGCGATCCCGAAGGACGCGTGATACAGTCAGAATTTCGTGCGTTGGTCGATCCTTCCTCCGTCGTATGAGCAGCCGCATGGGCACGCGCGGCGCATCGAGCTGGCCTCGGACCGCCACATCCGCGAGCGGAACAAGATCCGCTATCGCCTCGCGCACTGGCCGATCTGGATCTGGGTCTTTTTCATCGCGCCCGGTCCGCTGACCTTCGATCTGTTCGCCCACGGCTTCGATCGGCGCATGGCGCTCTGGTTCACGGCGGTGCTGATCGGAACCGGCGTCGCGGGTCTGCGGGGGCGGCTGCCCGGCGTCGAGCCGCGGCCGTACATCATCCGCTTCACCGAAGATCGGCCGAATCCCCTCTACCGCCGCGTGTGTTACACGCTTGCGTGGAGCGAGGTCATCTCGTTCGCGGTGTTGAACGTCGCGGGGCTGCTCTACGCGATCGTGACGGGGCACTGGCGTCTCCGCCAGATGTACGACGCCGCGTATTTCCCGATCGCGGGCACGATCTGGCTGCTCGGGATCGTCGGTCAACTTCCGCGCGTGAAGCGGTCGACGCAGGGAGAAGGACACGAGCGGCGCTACTTCTACGGTTCCGTGTGGGCGGTCTGCATCGCGCAGCCGATCCTCTGGTTCCTGTGGCGGGTGCTTCCTGAAACGCGTGTGACGGATACGTTCAAGCTGGCGGTGTTCGTCGCGATCCTCGCGTGGGCGGGCAACCTCGCGCGCCGGGGACTACTCCCGCGAACCCGCCCGATCGTCCCCGGGGAGCTGGCCGTGTCCGACTGAACAAAAACAGCGTGCTGGGGGCTGGGTGCTGAGAGGGCGTGCTGGGTAGGGAAGTGCCGCACCCAGCGCCCGGCACCGACTGTCCCCAGCACCCCCTCTCAGCACCCAGCCCCCGGCACGCGAGTAGTGCCATGATAGTGGCATGAGCACCGCGATCCTTGATCAGGCCGGCGTCGTCATTGCCTGCGCGGCGTGCGGCCAGAAGAACCGGCTCCGCTACGATCGTCTCGGCAGCGAGAATCGCTGCGGCAAGTGTCACGCGACCCTCGCCGCCCCCGCCGAGCCGATCGAGGTGAGCGACGCCGCCACGTTCGACTCGCTCGTCTCCTCGTCCCCGCTCCCGGTTGTCGTCGATTTCTGGGCGCCGTGGTGCGGTCCGTGCCGGATGGTCGCGCCCGAAATCGCGCGCGTCGCGTCCCGGAACGCCGGCCGGTACCTCGTCGTGAAGGTGAACACCGACGAGGTCCCCGAGCTGGGCGATCGCTTCGGCATCCGGTCCATTCCGACAATGGCCGTGTTCAAGGGGGGACGAGAAGCGGCGAGGACGGCCGGGGCGCGTCCCGCGGCCGACATCGAGGCGTTTGTCCAGTCCGCGCGCTGACGAACTGCGCTACACTCTGCGCGCTCGGAGCGAGCGCAAGGAGTAACCATGAACACGATTCACATGGCGCGCGTCGTGATCGGCGGGCTCGTGGCCGGACTCGTGATGAACGCGATCGACTTCGTCGTCAACGCGGTGTGGCTGGCGCCGGCGTGGAATCAATCGACGAAGGCGCTCGGCATCGACGTGGCGAGCATCCAGGCGGGATCCGCCATCGGCTGGATCACCAGCGACTTTCTCGCGGGCATCCTGCTCGTCTTCATTTATGCGGGCATCCGTCCGCGATTCGGGCCGGGTCCGAAGACGGCGGTGATCGCGTCGCTGATCATCTTCGCGGCGCTCCACATCGCGTACGCCTCGTTCGTGTTCATGTCGCTATATCCGTTGAGCCTGTGCGTCCAGTCCGCCCTTGGCGGCCTCGTCGCCGAGCTGGCCGGCGGACAGATCGGGTGCCGGCTCTATCAGGAGGAGCGGGCGGCTGTGACGGTGAGGTGCTAGTGACGGTGAGGTGCTAACGGTGCTAGAGGTGCTGGGGTGCTAAGAGTGCTGGTGCTACGAGTGCTAATCGTGCTAAAGGTGCGGCGGTTAGCACCCCAGCACCGTTAGCACCGCAGCACCCGTAGCACCAGCATCGTTAGCACCCCAGCACCCGTAGCACCAGCACCGTTAGCACCCCAGCACCCGTAGCACCAGCACCGTTAGCACCCCCAGCACCCCCAGCACCCTTAGCACCTTTAGCACGACACTGATACGATCCTCCCGTGTCAGTCCGCGTTTCCGCGCGCCCGTCGCTGCGCGAGCGGTTCGGCGCGTTCGTGCTCGAGCGGTATCCCTTCGCGCATGACGCCGCGGTGCAGGTGTTCGACGCGTCCGTCCCGCGCGACACGCGCGGGGCGGCCGCGATCGACGCGGCGCGCCGGCCGCTCGTCGCCGGGCTGCAGCAGCGGCTGGCCGGCGCGCCCGTCCAGCTGCCCGAGACGAGTCCCGGCGTCACCGCGCTGACCCGCTGGTCGCAGGCCGTCGAGGAGTTCATCGAGGCGTGCGACGCGTTTCTGCGGCGCGCGGCGATCGAAGCGTCGCTCACCGCCGACGAACGCCGCGAGATCCTCCGCGGCATGGTGCTCACCCGCGCGGTCGACAATCGTCTCAAGGCGTTCTTCACCTCCGGCGAGGTCCGCTACGGCGACGCGCCGTTTCAAGGCAAAGGCTTCCGTTCGCTCGGCCAGGAGGCGATCTACGCCGCCGCGATTCGTCTGCGCCGCGGCGACGCGCACCGGTCCGCCGGTCTCTGGCGGGGCGACGTCGTCGCGCCCGTGATCCGCGACCTCGGCGTCGCGCTCGCGATGCGGCCGGATGCGGAGACGGTCCGCATGGTCCTGTCGGCCCAGATGGCGAAGGCGGGGCCGCCGATGGACGGCAAGGACCTGCACATCGGCGATTTCGAGTACGGGATCCTGCCCGCGGCGGCGCCGCTCGCGATCGGGACGCTGACGATCGCCGGTCTCGCGATGGCGTTCGCGCGCGAGCGATCCGGCCGCGTCGCCGTGTCGTTCATCGGCGAGGGAGGATCGTCGCTGGGTGAGTGGCACGAGGCGATCAACCTGTGCGCGGCGCGGCGGCTGCCCGCGATCTTCTGCGTGCAGAACAACCAGACGGCGCTCTCCACGCCGGTCGCCGAACAATCGGCGGTACGCGTGTTCGCGGACAAGGCGGCGGGCTACGGCATCCCGGGCGTCACGGTCGACGGGACCGATCCCGACGCGATCGCGGCCGCGTTCGCGTGGGCGATCGAGCGCGCGCGCGACGGCCGCGGGCCCGCGCTGATCGACTTGGTGTGCATGCGCATGTGCGGGCACGCCCACCACGACGACATGCTGTATCTCGGGAAGGATCCGCAGCCGTCCTGGGATTACCCCGCCGTCGGCGAGCAGGGCTACGCGAACCGCGAGCTGTACGACTTCTGGCGCGCGCGCGATCCCATTCCGGCGTACGCCGCGCGGCTCGAATCGGACGGCGTGATCGCCCGCGGCGATCTCGATCGGCTGAAGCAGGAGGCGGACGCGCTCGTCGAGGAGCAGGCGCGCCGCGTGATCGAGTCGCCGTGGCCGGACGGCGAGCTCGCGGGCCGCGGCGTCCTCGCCGATGAACCGCCGCGCTGCCGCGTCGAGGTGCTCGATCCCGCGGTCCGCGCCACCGTCGACTACGACCCGCCGCTGCCGCCGCTCGAACCGATCGATCGCCTCGATCGCAAAGGGGCGACGTTTCTCGAGGCCGTGATGGACGGCGTCGGCGATGCGTTGCGCGCCGATCCGCGCGTGTTCCTCTACGGCGAGGACGTCGGGGGCCAGTACGGCAACGCGTTTCTGCTGCTGCGTCCGCTGCTCGGCGAATTCGGCGATCGCATCCTGAACTCGCCGCTCGCGGAAGGCGCCGTCATCGGCGTCTGCGTGGGGGCCGCGCTCGCGGGGCAGCGCCCGATCGGCGAGATGCAGTTCAACGACTTCGTCGCGACCGGCTTCAACCAGCTCGTGAACAACGCGGCGAAGATCCGGTACCGGTGGGGCGGGTCGGTCCCGATGGTGCTGCGGATGCCGTGGGGCGGCCTGCGGCACGCGGGCCCGTATCACAGCCAGAATACGGAGCCCTGGTTCTACCGCACGCCGGGACTCAAGATCGTCGTGCCCTCCACGCCGGCGGACGCGCGCGCGCTGATGGCCGGCGCCGTCGCCGATCCGGATCCCGTGCTGTATTACGAGCACATCGCGCTCTACCGCGACCCGCGCCTCAAGCAGCGGCTCGGGGATGCGCCGCCCGATCCGATTCCTCCCGGTCGCGCCGCGCTGCGCCGCGCCGGCGGCGATCTCGCAATCATCTCGTACGGCGCGTACGTTCACACGGCGCTCGCGGTCGCGGAGCGGCTTGCGGCCGATGGCGTGCAGGCGTCCGTCCTGGACCTGCGGTCGCTGGCCCCGCTCGACAAGCCCGCGGTGCTCGCCGTCGCGCGGCACTGCGCGCGCGTCATGATCGTGCACGAGGACTCGCGCACGGGCGGCATCGGCGAGAGCGTCGCGGCCGTCATCGCGGAGGAAGCGTTCGAATCGCTCGACGCGCCCGTCCGCGTCATCGGCGCGCTCGACACGCCCGTGCCGTACTCGCCGCCCCTCGAGGCGTCCTTTCTCCCCGGCGAAGCCGAGATCGAACACGCGGCGCGGCGTCTCTTCGAGTACTAGCCGGCGGCATGATTTCCACCACCGAGCTCACAGAGGGCACAGAGGAAACGTTTTCTGTGCTCTGTGTTCTCTGCGATCTCTGTGGTGAATTCGTTTGCCCGGATGCCCGAACTTCCTGACGTCGAGCTGTATCTCTCGGCGCTGCGCCCTCGCGTCGTGGGGCAGGCCGTTCGGCGCGTGCGGCTCGCGAGCCCGTTTTTTCTGCGGACCGTGACCCCGCCGCTCGCCGCGCTCGAGGGACGACGGATCGTCGATGTGCGGCGCCTCGGCAAACGGATCGTCTTCGCCTTCGAGGCCGACCTGTTCGCGATCGTCCATCTGATGATCGCGGGGCGGTTCCGCTGGCGCGCCGCGGGCGCACCGATTCCAGGAAAAGTCGGTCTCGCCGCGTTCGACTTCGATGCCGGCACGTTGCTGCTGACCGAAGCGGGCTCGCGGAAACAGGCTTCGCTGCACGTCGTCGAGGGGGATGCCGCCGTACGGGCGTTCGACGCGGGCGGCGCGGAAGTCTTCGATCTGACCTGTCAGGAATTCGCGGCGCTCCTCCGTCGCGAGAATCACACGCTGAAGCGCGCGCTCACCGACCCGCACATCTTCAGCGGCATCGGCAACGCGTATTCGGACGAGATCCTCCACGCGGCGCGGCTGTCGCCGCTCGCGCTCACCTCGACGCTCTCCGATGAGGCGATCGAAGCGCTGTTCGATGCGACGCGCGCCGTGCTGCGCGAGTGGACCGCGTCGCTCCAGCGGGAGCACGGCGCCGACTTTCCCGAGAAGGTGACGGCGTTTCGTCCGGCCATGGCGGTCCACGGCCGCTACGGCAAGGCCTGTCCGCGATGCGGCGGTCCCGTCCAGCGCATCGTCTACGCGCGCAATGAGGCGAATTACTGTCCCGCCTGCCAGACTGGCGGACGACTGCTCGCCGACCGCGCGCTTTCGCGGCTCTTCGGCGCGGACTGGCCGAAAACGCTCGAGGACCTGGAACGGCTGAAATCCAAGTAAATAGCTAATTCTAGAGCGCTTATCGGCAGACAGGCTCGTCAGTATCAAGATTGACACATTGTCGTCTCGCGTGCGATACTGATGTGCTTTCTCCAGCATCAATCTCCGGCCGATAGATCCCTCGTCGCTGCCCGCAGCCGAGGTTCCGTAGAACCTCGCCGCGCCCCCCGACGAGTCCGCGTGCGCTCGGTCGAACGCGCATGGGACTCAGAGGGCGGAGCTGTCTCGGACTTCCCGAATGGCCTTCACCCACGCCGGCCGCACCGCGCGCCAACAGGAATCGGCGGGGCCCCGCACCCCGGCCGTCGAGCCGCGCGAGCTGCGCGGCGATTCGACCGCAATCCGGCGCGTGCGCGCGCTCGTGCAGCGCGCCGGGTCGGTGCCCGGGCCGGTTCTGATCCTCGCGGAGCGCGGATTCGACGTGGACGCCGTCGCGGGCGAAATCCACCGGCTCTCGCCGGGCGGCCCGTTCGTTCGGTTCGCTTGCGAGTCCATGCAGGGGCAGGCCGTCGAGCGCGCGCTGTTCGGCGACGTTGCGAAACGCGCGTCCGCGTCGCTCGAGCGCGTGGGCGACGACAGCGCACTCGCCTCGGCGCGAGGCGGCACGATCCTGTTGCGCAGCATCGTCGATCTCTCGGCGGCCGCGCAGGTCCGGCTCGCGCGCCTGCTGCGCGACGGCGAAGTGCGGCTCGGTTCCGGCGGGCCCATGCGCTTCGACGCGCGCATCGTCGCGGCTGCCGAACCGTCGATTGAAAGCGAGATCCGCGCGGGCCGTCTCCGTCAGGATCTCCATCGCCGGCTTGCGGCGCTGACCATCGTCGTTCCCCCGCTGCGCGAGCGTCCGGACGACGTGAGGCTGCTGGCGGCGGAGATCGCCGCGGAAGTCTCGGTCGCCGCGGGAGGCACGCAGAAGCAGCTCACGCCGGCGGCGCTCACGCTGCTCGCCGCGCTGCCCTGGCGCGAAAACCTGGACGAGCTGCGAACGCTGCTCGCGCGCGTCGTCCCCGAGAGTGCGGGCGCGATCGTCCGGCTCGAGGACATTCTGGCGAGCCTGCCGTTCGAGGGGACGCCGGCCATTCGCGCGCCGGGCCCGCTGCGCGAAGCGCGGCGTCGCTTCGAGCGCGAATACATCGCCGCCGTCCTGCGGCACCACGGCGGCCGCGTGCCGGACGCCGCCGTCGCGCTCGGGATCCAGCGAACGAACCTGTATCGCAAGGCGCGCCAGCTCGGCCTCGACGTGTCGCGCCGCCCGCAGCAGTCATGACGATGCGCGCGCGCTCGGCCGTGGTCCTGGTCCTGGCATTCGCGCTCGCGCCGCGCGCGGCTGCGGCGCAGGATCAAACCGCGCCGCCTGAACCGGTGTCGCGCTTCAACCTCGGTCCGCTCGGGCTGACGCCGTCCATGACGTTCACCAACGTCGGGATCGACACCAACGTCTTCAACGAGCCCGTCGATCCGAAGCGCGACTTCAGCGCGACCGTCACGCCGAAGATCGATGCGCGCCTCAGGGTGAGGTCGCTGCGCGTCACGGGATCGACGAGCATCGACACCGTCT
>QHWR01000050.1:0-7582 GCA_003223835.1 Acidobacteriota bacterium
AATTCCATCGGCAGCTCGCGGAACACTTCCTTGCAGAAGCCGCTGACAATCATGTTGACGGCGTCCTCCGTCGTCAGCCCGCGCTGACGTCAGTAGAAGATCTGATCCTCGCCGATCTTCGACGTCGAAGCCTCGTGCTCGACGCGCGCCGAGGAGTTCCGGATTTCGAGATACGGGAACGTGTGCGCGCCGCACTTGTCGCCGATCAGTAGAGAGTCGCACTGCGAGTAGTTCCGGGCGTGCTTCGCGTTCTTGCCGATGCGCACGAGGCCGCGGTACGTATTCTGCCCGTGGCCGGCGGAGATGCCCTTCGAGACGATCGTGCTGCGGGTGTTCTTCCCGAGATGGATCATCTTGGTGCCGGTATCCGCCTGCTGCCAGTTGTTCGTCGTCGCGACCGAGTAGAACTCGCCGATCGAGCCGTCGCCCTGCAGGATGCAGCCGGGATACTTCCACGTGATCGCGGAGCCCGTTTCGACCTGCGTCCACGTGATCTTCGAGTGGCGGCCGGCGCACATGCCGCGCGTCCTTGTCGCCGGGGTACCAGTTCTGGATCGTCGAGTACTTGATCGTCGCGTCATCGTGCGCGACGAGCTCGACCACGGCGGCGTGGAGCTGGTTTTCGTCGCGCATCGGCGCGGTGCAGCCCTCCAGGTAGCTGACGTACGCGCCTTCGTCCGCGATGATCAGCGTTCGCTCGAACTGCCCCGTGTCCTTCGCGTTGATACGGAAGTACGTGGACAGCTCCATCGGGCAGCGGACGCCCTTGGGCACGTAGACGAACGAGCCGTCGGTGAAAACCGCGGAATTGAGCGAGGCGAAGAAGTTGTCGGTGTACGGGACGACCGACCCGAGATACTTCTTCACGAGCTCCGGATGCTCCTTCACCGCGTCGGAGAAGGACATGAAGATGATCCCGAGCTTCGCGAGCTTGTCGCGGAACGTCGTCGCGACCGACACGCTGTCGAACACCGCGTCGACGGCGACGCCGGCGAGCAGCTTCTGCTCCTCGAGGGGAATGCCGAGTTTGTCGAACGTCCGCTTGACCTCGGGGTCGACCTCGTCGAGCGAGTTCAGCGCCTTCTTTTTCTTCGGCGCCGAGTAATAGACGATGTCCTGGTAGTTGATCGGGTCGTACTTGACGTTCTGCCAGGTCGGCTCCTTCATCCCGAGCCAGAGACGATACGCCTTGAGCCGCCACTCGAGCAGCCACTCCGGTTCCTGCTTCTTCTGCGAGATCAGGCGGATGACGTCCTCGCTGAGCCCTTTCGGGACCGTGTCGGTCTCGACGTCGGTGTAGAAGCCGTACTTGTACTCGCGGGTGGCGAGCTGTTCGATTGTTTCAGTCGATGTGGACATGTTTCACAGCCGGTGAGGCAATTGCCGCAAGTAACGATCCGGCGCGGCAAGCCAGCGAGCGCCCAACGGGCGCGAGCGGATCACACGGAAAACGAGGTTCCGCAGCCGCACGTCGATTTCGCGTTCGGGTTGTTGAAGATGAACCCCTTGCTCACGAGGCTCGTGTCGTAGTCGAGCGTCGTGCCCTTGATGAACTCGTAGCTTTTCGGGTCCACGAAGACCTGCGATCCATCCGGACCGGAGAACACTTCATCGCCGTCGCGCGGCGCCGGCTCCCACGCGAACGTATAGCTCAACCCGGAGCAGCCGCCAGCCTTGATGCCGATCCGCAGCCCGCCACCGGGGATGCCGTTTTTGTCCGTCATCTTTCGGATGAGCTTTCCCGCGTTCTCGCTGATCTGGAGCATGGACCTCGCCTTAACTAGGACCAGAAGAGTCCTATTTTACCGCCCCCGCCGTGGCGAATCAAGACCACGGCGGTCGGATTTCAAGAGCCGTCGACCACCCCCGGCGAACTCCCGCGATTCGTCTGGCATTCGCGCCGCCTTTCGCCTAAACTTCGTCCATCGTGCTCTCCGTCGGTTTCGGAATCGCAGCCGCGGCCGCGTTCGCGGTGGGCTGGCTCCTGGCGCATGCGCGGGGCGCCGCGCGCGCGGCGACGACGACCGGGGCGCTGCGCGAGGAGCTGGCGCGCGCCGAAGCGACGCTCTCCGCCGAGCGCTCCGGCGCGGCCGAGAAGCTCGCCGTCGTGCAGCGCGCGGAAGCCTCGCTGCGCGAGGCGTTCGCGGCGCTCTCCGCGGATGCGCTCAAGCAGAACAACGAGTCGTTCCTGACCCTCGCGCAAACCGCCCTCGAAAAAGCGCAGAACGGAGCGAAGAGCGACCTCGATGCCCGGCAGAAGGAGATCGCGGCGATGGTCGAGCCCGTCAGGCAGACGCTCGACAAGCTCGAAGGCCGGTTGCACGAGACAGGCAGGGATCATTCGACGCTGCGCGGACAGCTCCGCTCCGTCGCCGACACGCAGGAGCTGCTTCGCCAGCAGACCCAGTCGCTCGTGAATGCCCTGAAGTCGCCGAACCAGCGCGGCCGCTGGGGTGAGGTCCAGCTGCGCAACGTGCTCGAGCGCGCCGGCATGCTGCCGCACTGCGACTTCGTCGAGAAGGATGGCGCGACCGACGATGACGGCCGCCGGGTCGTTCCCGACGTTCGCGTTCTCCTTCCCAATCACGCCTGCATCGTCATCGACTCGAAAGTGCCGATCGACGCGTACCTCAAATGGAGCGACGCAGACGTCACACAACGCGACACGCTGCTGCGGGATCACGCCCGGCAGGTCCGCGAGCACGTGAGGAGCCTCGCGTCGAAAAGCTACTGGGCGCGCTTCGAACCCTGCCCGGAGTTCGTCGTCATGTTCGTACCGGCGGAGCCGCTCTTCAGCGCGGCCCTGCAGACGGATCCCACGCTGTTCGACGATGCGGTCGATCAGCGGGTCGTGCCCGCGTCGCCGCTGACGCTCGTCGCGCTGCTGCGGACGGTCGCCGCGGCATGGCAACAACAGCGGCTCGCGGCAAACGCGGAAGAGATTCGGTCAATCGGCAAGGAGCTGTACGATCGGCTGACGACGATGGCGGAGTACGTCGCGGACGTCGGGGCTCATCTCCGCCGGGCGGGAGCGGCCTACGACCAGTTCGTCGGATCGCTCGACGCGCGCGTGCTCGCCTCCGCGCGCCGCTTCCGCGATCTCGGCGTCAGCCCGACGAAAGAGCTGCCCGAACTGCTCGCGCCGGTGCACCTCGAGGTGCGGGAGCCGCGCGCGACGGAGCTGCGTGTGCCGACGCAGGAGTCGCTCATCGACGCCGAGCTCGTCACGCACGTCACCGAGGGGGAACCGGCCTAGTCTCCTGACTAGCGCAGCGCGGCCGTCAGGGTCACGGTCGTGCGAATCTCGATCTCTCCGCTTTCGATCGGCACCGGCATCGCTTCGGTCTGAATCCCGGCGGGCCGCGCCATCATCGGCATCACCGGCGGGGGCATGATGAACGCGCGCTGCTCTTCAATCCTCACCACGTGATCGATGCGCATCCCGGCGCCGCTGGCCGCGGCGTCGGCACGCCCCCGCGCGTCGGCGACGGCGCGTCGCAGCGCCTCGCGTTCGGCCCCGTTGCGATCCTGCAAGTCGAACCGGACGTTGCTGACATTGGTGGCGCCGCTCGACACCGCCGCGGCGAGGATCGCGCCGAGCTTCGGCAGGTCGTCAACCTTCACCTGGATCTGATTGCGCGCGGCGTAGTCGCGCAGGCGCTGACGGCCGTTCGCCCAGTCGAATTCCGGCTGGAGGTTGTAGCCGGTCGTCTGGATCGCGTCGGCGGGGACGCCCGCCGCCTTGATCCTCTGGTTCACGGCATTCATCGCCTCGATGTTCAGGCGCTGCGCTTCTTCGGCCGTGGCCGCGCGGGATTCGGCCGCGATGGTGACCCACGCGCGATCCGGCGCGCGTCGCACCAGGCCTTCACCGCTCGTGACGACGACGGGGCCGTCAGCGCCGGCCGGGGGAGCGGTCTGGGCCGCCGCCGGGCCGCCAGCCAGCGCCACGAACAGGAACGGAACGAATGATCGGTTCAACACGGGGTGCCTTTCTTCTTCCGCCTGAAGGCGGAAGCCACAGAATCAGAAATGCCTGAAGGCGGAGCAATCCGAATTCAACCCACATAAAATATCGTGGCTTCCGCCTTCAGGCGGAAGGGCCGCGAATCCAACCAAGCATCGGTTAAGACGCCGGTCTGCCGGCCACGGACGTCACACCAGCGAACACACGACGCAGAACCCGATCGCGTAGGAGTACGTGTCGGCCGGGATCTTGTGCCGGTGGCTGCACGCGAGCATACGCACGTCGGCGACGAGCCACCCGCCGCCGCGGACGATGCGGAGCGTACCCTGCGGCGGGCCCGACGGATTCCGCGGAGGCGAGTTGACGTAGTAGCCGCCGTCGTACCAATCCTGCACCCATTCCCAGACGTTGCCCGCCATATCGTAGAGGCCGAACCCGTTCGGCGGATACGAGCGGCACGGCGTCGTGCCGTGCGTCGGCTTGAGCGCGGGGTCGACGAGGAAGTTGGCCATGTTCGTGTCGAGGCGGTCGCCCCACGGGTACCGCCGCCCGTCGACGCCGCCGCGCGCCGCCTTCTCCCACTCCGCCTCGGTCGGCAGACGGAACGGCTTGCCGGTCATCGCCGACAGCCAAGCGCAATACGCGAGCGCGTCGTCGAACCGGACGAGCGTGACCGGATGATCCGAACGATCGTCCGGCGGGTCGAAGTCGCTCCAGACGTACGGCGTGCCCGTCTGACGAAACAACCGCTCGCGATCGGCGCCGCCGGCGGTGACGACGAGCGGCAATTCGTAAATCGCCGGCGCGCGGTGGCCGGCGTCCCGCACGAACCGCGCGTACTCACGATTCATCACCGGCTGCACGCCGATGAAGAAGTCGTCGACGTGCACGCGATGCGCGGGACGTTCGTCCTCGTCCGCATCATCGGAGCCCATGACGAACTCGCCGGCTGGAATCAGCGCCAGCTCGGGCAACAGATCCGCTGACATTCGACGCCAAGAGAATAGCGCACCTGCGCTTTTCGACTACACTGGCGCCATGAAGCTCGAGACGTTTGCGCTGGAGCGTCTCCAGTCCACGTGGGAGAACCGCGTCGCGTGGAATCTGTCGGAGAGCGGCGTCCAGCCGCTGCGGCTGATGGAGCTCGCCGACACCGAGGCGCTGCGCGACGCCGTGCTGGCGCAGGAACTCGGCTACCCGCAGACGAACGGCACGGCCGCGCTCAGGACCGCGATCGCCGCGCTCTACGACGGCGCGACGCCCGATCACGTGCAGGTCACGAACGGCGGATCCGAAGCGAACTGCGTCGTGCTGATGCACCTGGTGGAGCCGGGCGACGAAATCGTCGTGATGACGCCCGTCTACATGCAGGCGTGGGGGCTCGCGCGCGCGCTCGGCGGCGCCGTCAAGGCATGGCCGCTCCGAACGGTCGGCGACGGCGCCGCGGCGCGGTGGCGGCCGGACGTCGAAGCGCTCCGCGCGCTCGTGACCGCGAAGACGCGCGCGATTGTGATCTGCAATCCGAACAACCCGACGGGCGCGCGCATCGACGCCGCGACGCTCGACGAGATCGCCCGAGTGGCCGCGCGCACGGACGCATGGATCGTCAGCGACGAGATCTATCGCGGCGCGGAGCGCGAGGCGGACGAGACGCCGACGATGTGGGGACGCTCGGAACGCGTCATCGTCACCAGCGGGCTCTCGAAGGCATACGGGCTGCCGGGGCTGCGCATCGGCTGGGTGGTGGCGCCGCCCGCCACCATCGACGCGCTCTGGAGCATCCACGATTACACGACGATCGCGCCGGGCGCGATCAACGATCGGGTCGCCGCGATGGCGCTGACGCCAGGGCGTCGCGAGCGGTTGCTTGCGCGCACGCGCGCGATCATCCGCACCAACTATCCCCTCGTGGCCGCGTGGGCCGAACGGCACGGCTTGACCCACGTGCCGCCGGAGGCGGGCGCCATCGCGTACCTTCGGTACCCCGGCGACGTGAACTCCACCGCGCTCGTGACCCGGCTGCGCGAAGAGCGGGGCGTCCTGATCGTCCCCGGCGATCACTTCGAGATGGACGGCTACCTGCGTGTCGGCTTCGGCTCCGATCCGGCGCATCTCACCAACGCCCTCGCGCGCGCCGGCGACTTCCTCGAAAGTGCCCTGGGTGCGCGGAAGTAGCGCGAGAGCCCGGCTGCATGCGCGCTGATCTCGCGCTCGTCGGCTTCGGGAACGTCGGGCGCCGGTTCGCGCAGCTCCTCGACGAACGACGCGACTGGCTCGCGCTCGACTACGACCTCCAATGCCGCATCGTCGGGATCGCCACGCGGCGCCACGGCGCCGCCTTCCGGGCCAACGGCGTCGATCCCGCGGACGCGCTGAAGGCGGTGACGTCGAAGGGATCGCTGGCGTCGCTGCACGAGAATGGCGATGAGGCTCCGGACACCTTCGAGGTGATCCGGCGTCTCGCGGCCGGCGACGCGGAACTGCGCGTCCTCGTCGAAACGACGACGCTCGACATCGACGCGGGACAGCCGGCGATCGATCACGTGCGCGCCGCCATGCGCGCGGGGTGCCACGCGATCACCGCGAACAAGGGACCGGCTGCCTTCGCGTACGAGGAGCTGAGCGCGCTCGCCGCCGATCGCGGCGTGTCGTTCCTCTTCGAGGGGGCGGTGATGGACGGCATCCCCGTGTTCAACCTCGTACGTGAAACGCTTCCCGCGGTGGACGTCCTCGGGTTCCGCGGCGTCGTCAACAGCACGACCAACGAGATCCTCACCGCGCTCGAGGACGGTCAGAGCTTCGACGACGCGCTCGCGCGGATGCAGGCGGAAGGCATCGCTGAAGCGGACCCGTCGCTCGACGTGGACGGCTGGGACGCGGCGGCCAAGACGGCGGCGCTCGCGAACGTGCTGATGCGCGCGCGGCTGACGCCGCAGGCGGTGGACCGGGAAGGCATCGGCCCCGCAATCGCGCGCGCCGCCATGGCGGCGAGGTCGCGCGGCGCACGCGTGCGGCTCGTCGCCTCCGCCGAGCGTACGGCGACGGGGGTCGCGACGTCGGTACGCCCGACCGAGCTGGCCGAATCGGATCTGCTGGCCGGACTTCGCGGCACGGCGAACGCACTCGTGCTGAAAACGGATCTGCTCGGCGAAATTGCGATCTGTCAGTTGGGCGGAGGCCTCACGCAGACCGCGTACGCGCTGCTGAGCGATCTCGTCACCGTCCGCCGCCGGCAGCCTCCAGCGCGGCGCCAAGCTGCGCCGGATCGAATCCCTTGACGGCGCGTCCGTCGATCGTCGTGACCGGCACCGTGCGGTACCCGAGCGCGATCAGCTCGTCGTGCGCGCGATCGTCCTCGTCGACGTCCCTGACCGCGAATGCGTGCCCGGCGCGTGAAAGAAACTCTTTCACCTGCTCGCAGGAGCGTCAACGGGCGCCGGAGTAGACCACAATTCTCATCGATTCAATTGCACCACAGAGATAGCAGAGAAAACAGAGATCATACATGTACATCTCTGTCGGCTCTGTTTCCTGTGTGGTGTGAACAGGTCGTCTCTGTTATCTCTGTGATCTCTGTGGTTAGCACATGACTCCCCTCAACGACGTCTTCGTTCT
>QHWR01000050.1:7636-17475 GCA_003223835.1 Acidobacteriota bacterium
GCCGTTCGTCGAAGGGGAAAGCGCGTACTTCCTCAGCATCAATCGCAACAAAGAGAGCCTGACGCTCGATCTCAAACACCCTGCCGCACGGCGCGTCGTCGATGCGCTCCTCGCACGCGCCGACGTCGTCGTCGAGAACTTCCGTCCGGGGACGATGGAGCGTCTCGGTCTCGGGTACGACGCGGTCGCCGCGCGTCACCCGCGCGTCGTTTACTGTTCGATCTCCGGCTTCGGACAGACGGGCCCGCGGCGCGCGGAAGCGGGGTACGACGCCGTCATGCAGGGCGAGGGCGGACTGATGAGCATCACCGGCCCGGCGGACGGGGAGCCGTTCAGGCTCGGCGTCGCAATCGCCGATATCGCCACGGGGATGTTCGCGGCCCAGGCGGCGCTGGCGGCGCTGCTGGCTCGCGAGCGTACGGGACGCGGCCAGCGGGTGGACATCGCGATGCTCGATACGGTCGCCGCCTTGTTGACCTACCAGGCGGGCAGCTTCTTCGCGACGGGCGAAACGCCGCGCCGCATGGGGAATCGTCATCCCGCGATCGCCCCGTACGAGACGTTCGAGGCTGGCGACGGCCCCTTCGTGCTGGCGGTCGGGAACGACGATCAGTTCCGGCGGATGTGCGACGCGCTCGGGATCGCGACGCTCCGCGCGTGTGCGTCATCGCGATGCGCTGAAGTCGGCACTCGACGCGGCATTCACCGCGCGTCCACGCGCGGAGATCATCGCGACGTTGACGCAGGCGGGCGTGCCGTGCGGGGCCGTGCGCGACGTCGCCGAAACGCTCGCCGATCCGCAACTGACGGCGCGCGAGATGATCGCGACGCTGCCGCACGCCGTCGCCGGCAGCGTCCAGGTCCTCGGGACGCCGCTGAAGCTGTCCGACACGCCGGCGTCGCTGCGCTCGGCGCCTCCGGCGCTGGGTCAACACACCGACCGGATTCTCCAGAACGATTGCGGGCTGAGCGAACGCGAGATAGATGAATTGAAGTCTCGCGGGGTCGTATAGCGCGGCTACCGCTCGACAAACGGCGCGAGCTCCTCGAGGACCGTGTCGATCACGTCTTCTTCGCTCAGCTCGGCGATCCCCTTTCCCGGCTTGACCTCGCGCTCCGAGCTGATCAGCCGCCGGCCGCGCCCGCGGTTCACGCGCACGATGACGGTGGACCGATCGCGATCGGCATCGAGCGCCAGCTCGACGTAGTCGTCGGCGGATCGCTCCGACGACAGCCGGACCGTACCCGCCGGCGTGAACACCTTGAAGCGATGGCCTTCGCCGGCAAGCGCCGTCGCGACGAGGTGAAACGCGGGGACGGCGATGCGGGTGAGGAACTGTTCGTACGCGCGGGCCGCGTCGTCCGTACGGGTGCGCCGCTCGGCGGCCTGCCGGCGGGCCTGCTCGACGGCGGCGCGCACGCGCCGCCGCACCTCCGACACTTCCATCAGGCGAGCCTCTCCGCGAACGACGTATCGATCCCTTCGCGCTTGAGCGCCGCGAGGAGCGACTCCTTCTCGAGCGCTTTCCGGTAGGCCTCGCTGACATGGACGGTGCCATCGCGGACCAGGGCGGCCAGCGAATCGTTGAGCGGCATCATGCCGTGACGGCGGCCGCTCTCGATCGCGAGCGGCAACTGAGCCGTCTTCCCGTCCTGGATGAGCGCCGCGACCGCGGGCGTGTTCAGCAGCACTTCGCGCGCCGCCATCCGCCCGCCGCGCTGACGCCGCACGAGCACCTGCGAGACGACGCCGCGCAGCGCCGTCGCCAGCGACGTCTGCGTCTGCGCGCGGCGTTCGGCGGGATACAGCTCGATCAATTTGTCGATCGCCGCGAACGTCGTGGCGGCCGTCAGGGATCCGAGCACGAGCCGGCCCGATTCCGCGGCTTCGAGCGCCGCGGTCGCCACTTCCGCCGATCGAAGGTCCTCGATCAACAGAACGTCGGGATCTTCGCGGAGCGCCGCGCGGATGGCGGCGACGACCGCGCTCGCGTCGCCCCGGATCTCGCGCTGGCTGATGAACGACCGGCGGCTCTGGTGCGCGAACTCGATCTGCGACTCGATCGTGATGACGTGATCGCTCCGCGTGCGGTTGACGAGATCCACGAACGCGCTCATCAGCGTCGACTTGCCGCTGCCGCGCGGCCCGGTCACGACGACGAGTCCGTCGGACTGGCCGCAGAGCGCCTGCACTTCCGGCGTGAGGCCGAGCTGATCGGCGGAGAGCGCCTGGGGCGAGATCATCTGCAGGATCAGCCCGGGGCCGCGATGGTCGTGGAAGGTGAGGCAGCGCACGCGCCCCACCTCGGCGACGTCCGCCATCCACTCGCCGCCCGCGTCGCGTGACGTCGGCGCCGCAAGCTCGATGGCCATCCGTTCGACGTCGCTCGCCGTGAGCGGTTCGACGTCGATGCTGCTGATCTCGCCGTCCGCGCGCACCATCGGTCCCGCGCCGGCGACGACGTACACCGTGGACGCGCCGCGCGCCGCGGCAATGCGAAGGATCTCCTCCGCCGCGGTGAGCGTGGGGAGGCGCGACGGCGCCGGCATCGTGTCGGGACGCATCGGCCGGCGCGCGAGCGGGACGACAACGGGCTTCGCCTCCTGCGACGGCCTCGGGGCGGGGACGGGCGCTTCGACGGGCGCGCGCGCCGCGATCGTGAGGGACGGCGGCTCGACGCGGGCTTGCTCGAACGCGAAGGTTGGGTGCGGCATGGCGTCAGGGACGGATGCGTCCTCCTCAGCAACCAGCTCCGGTGATGGGGACGGCGGTTCGCCGATCAGGACGAACGCGGGCTCGGATTCGCGTTCCTTTTCTTCTTCGATTGGCGATGCTTGCGCTTCGGGGAGCATCGGCTCCGGCGCCGCTTCAACGTGGGCCAGGACGGGCTCCGCCACGTACTCCGGCTCCGGTTCCACGACGGGTTCCTGTACCGGCTCGGTGATGGGCTCGACGGGGGGTTCCGCCGTGATTGGTTCCGGCTCGCGTGCGGCTTCGGTTGCCGGCTCTTCGAACGGCGTCTCGGGTTCCGGCTTCGCCCGTTTGAGCAGCGCGGCGGCGCTGGCCGCGAACAGTGCGTCGACGTCCGCATCCGTCAGCGTCGTTTGAGACTCTTCGATGACGAGTTCCAGACCCGCGGGCGTTGCCGGAACCGCCGGCACATCGTCGCGGGCGGACGCGCCAACGCCGATTTCGTAGATCGGCTCCTCGTGTTCATCCTCGACGTCGGCCTCCGGCGTCGATTGCACTTCATCGTCTGTCGCGGACGTGCGCGCGAGCGGCTGGACTGTTGCTGTGCCACCCTCGCCAAAGGAGATCTCGTGCTCGACGACCTGCTCGAAATCTTCGTCGTCGTCCTCAGTGACGCCGGTAAAGACGGGCTCGTCGCTCACGGCTTCCGGTTCGACGGGCACAGGCGCCGGTTCGACGACCGCCGGCCGCGCCTCGACCTTCGGATGACGCCGGACCTCGAGCCACACATCGTCGCCGCCGCGCGCGGCCACGACCGTGAACCGCTCCTCGCTTCCCGCGGGTGACGGGATCTCGTGTTCGATGGCGCCCACTTCCTCGAGCGACTGCCGCTGCTCGAGCGGCAGGATCTGCCCCAGCATTCCGAGGACGGCGTCAGGCGTGAGGACGCGCGACGACAACTCGACCTGCCCCCACGCGAGCGGGCCTCTGAAGGCGTTCATCGAGGACGAGGTCGTCACGACGTACGGCTTTTCGCCGACGTGCATGACGAGCGCGTCGCCTTCGAGACGCACGATGGCGTCCAGCAATGAATCGAGCAGCGTCAACGGACTATCCACAGAAACGTTTCGGCTTCGCGCCGCATCTCCGTTAGTCGCGACGGGGCGTCGTCCCCGCCTGGTACACGCGGACCATCTCCACGAGCTTGACGCCGCGCGTCTGGTAAGGCGCGACGACGCGTTCGGCGCGGAGGTACTGCAGCATTCCTTCGTCCGCGTAGTCGGCCGGACCGATGCGGTCCGCGGCCGTCAGTGCCGCGTGGAGCCGCGCGAGCGTCATCGGACGCGCACCCTGGACGACGCGCGCGAGCACACCCGGCGCCGCGAACCGCACGAACACTTCGTTGCTGATGAAATTGAACCCGGCGTCTGCGCGGCTGGCGGGGGCGTCTTCGACACGCACGAACTGCACATCGGTCATTCCCCTGAGTGCATCGATGAGCAGTTGCGTGAAGGCGCCGTCGCCCGACCAGCCCGAGGCGTCGAGCTCCACAGGAAGATGGTAACAGGGATCGTGAAGACCCGGTTCGAAACCTCGAACCCCGAACCCCGAACCAACCGCGTCAGCGTTTCGTTGCGACGTTGATCGCCATGAAGCCGCCGAGGATGGGAACGACACGCGAGTCGGTGAAGCCGTGCGTCTCGAGAAGCGCGGCGACGCCGTGCGCGCCCGGATAGCGGCGGATCGACTCGGGAATGTAGCGGTACGTGTCGGGATCGCCATGGAGCACGAAGCCGAGCGCGGAGCCGACGATCGTCAAGTACGTCAGATACACGGCGCGGACGAAGCCGTTCGCCGGACGGTTGAAGTCGAGCGACACGAGGACGCCGCCCGGGCGCAGCACGCGGTGGATCTCGTCGATCGCGGGCGCAAGCTCCGGCACGTTGCGAAGGCCGTAGCCGGTCGTGACGACGTCGAAGCGCTCGGCGGCGAACGGCAGCGCCATCATGTCGCCGACCATGAATGCCGTGCCCGCTTGCGTCGCCTTGGCGCGCGCGAGCTGCACCATGCGCGGCGTGATGTCGAGGCCGGTGACGCGGGCGCCGCGCCGCGCGAGCTCGAAGGCGATGTCGCCGGTGCCGCACGCAAGATCGAGCGCGCTGCCGCCCGATCGCACGCCAGCGAGATCGGCGGCACGCCGCTTCCACGCGGCGTCTCGCCCGAAAGACAGGAAAACGGTAATGAAGTCGTAGCGGTCCGCGATCGTCGCGAAGAGCCTGCGCACGTACGGGCCCTTCGATTGAGGCGTGGACAACGAGGCTCGCAGGCCGCCCATGAAATCACCCGATTCTAGCCGCGCCGGCCCGGCGTACAATCCCGGCCGATGCGAATCACGCCGGTTCTTCTTCTCCTCGCGCTCATCGTTCCCCGACCGTCTCTGGCGCAGCAGCCGCCGCCCCCATCCCGCGAGTTCGAGATCAAGGACAACTCGTTTCTGGTCGAGGAGGCGTTCAACCAGGAAGCCGGGATCGTGCAGCACATCTTCGGCGTCACTCGCGAGAACGGCGGCGGGTGGCAGTTCACGTTCACGCAGGAGTGGCCCGCGCCCGGCGAGCAGCACCAGCTCTCGTACACGCTCGCCTACGGCGGGATGGGCGGAGAGCACGGCTTCGGCGACACGCTGCTGAACTATCGCTTCCGCGTGTGGGACGAAGGACCGGGCCGTCCGGCCTGCGCGCCGCGGCTCAGTCTCGTGGTGCCGACGGGCCGCAGCGAGCTGGAGAATCTGGACGGGCCGCAGACCGAGCCGGGATTCGGATTCGGCTCGGTGGGCTTGCAGGTGAACGTGCCCTTCAGTAAACAGCGCGGCGATTGGTACTGGCACTGGAACGCGGGGTTCACGTGGCTGCCGCGTGCGGACAGCCCGCGTCCGATCGAGAGGGACGCAACCGGCCGCCGCGCGCCCGTGGGCGAAGCCCGAAAGGTGGACCTGCTGTCGCCGCACCTGGCCGGCAGCGCGATCTTCCGGCTTCGCCCGATGGTGAACGTCATGCTGGAATCCGCCGTCGACTTCGTCGAATCGCCCGACTCGCCCGGGACGACCGGGCGCGACACGCAGTTCACGCTCGCGCCCGGAGTGCGCGCCGCCAGGAACCTCGGAGAGAATCGGCAGATCGTCGTCGGGGCAGCGGCGCCGATCACCTGGTCCTCGGGCGACACGGTGCGCGCGGTGTTCATCTCTTTCTCATTCGAAGGACCGATGAAGGGACTGCAGGGGCGGAAATGATTGTTGTATGATGCCGGACGGATGCGTCCGAGCCGCCTGCCGCGCATCGTTTCCGCGATCGCTCTGAGCGCCGTGTGGGTACTGGCGTCGCCGGCGGCCGTGCGCGCGGCATCGACGACGCCTCCTCCAAACCTGTCGGTCGACGTCGAATGGCACGGCAAGATCGACCTCGAGTGGCAACAGCTCCCGGCCGTGCTCCGGGCCATCGCGACGGACCTCGATCGCGACGGCGATCTGGACGTCGTGGCGACGACCGAGGATCAACCCATCGTCGTCTGGATCAACGACGGCAGGGGGCATCTCACCCGGCAGCGGCCACGATCGGCGCCTCCCGTGATCGCGCACAGCGGCGATGCCACGCCGCCCGGCACCGGCAGTAGCGCGCCGCAGACGGCCTCGGCCTCCACACCGTCTCCTGTGGTGGCACCGCCGGAGGGCCGCGCACCACCGCCCGCCCCGTCTCGTGCCCTCCGTCACGATCCGGACAGCCGTCTGCGGACGGATCTTGACGGATCTACCGACCCCCGCGGTCCTCCTCCCGTCCTCCGCTGAGCTTCCTTTCCCTTCGACCTCGCTGACGCGCGGGCGCACGGCCTGACGCACGCGTGTCGCGGTTCGCTCCGGAGGATCACGATGAAGTGTGTACCGGGCGGCCTGGGTGTGCTGGTTCCGGCCATGGGTGTCGCGCTCGCGGCGCAAACGACGAGCCGGCTCGCTCCCGAGATGCCGCCGGAGCCGCAGGCGATCACCGTCGAGCAAGCGGTCCAGGAAGCGCTCGAGCACAACCTCGAGCTCCTTGCGCGCCGGCTCGATTTGCCGGCCGCGGAGACCCGCGCGATCACCGCGCGCCTGCGGCCGAACCCCGTCTTCAGCTTCGGCGCCGATCATCTCGATTGGCTTGGGACAGGATTCGACGACGTCAACAGCGGCGGGCCCACGGAGTATTCCTGGCGCGTCGACGTGCCGATCGAGCGCGGCGGGAAGCGAGCGCTGCGCATCGATGAAGCCCGCGTCGACCGAGACATCGCGGACGCGCGCGTCGCGGACGCGATCCGGCTGGTCGAACAAAACGTGCGTCTCGCGTGCGCCGACGTCGTGCAGGCGTCGGAAACGCTGGCGCTCGCCGAGGACACGTTGCGGACGTTCGAGGATCTCGCGAAGCTGAACGACAACCGCGTGCGGGCCGGCGCGATCGCGCCGTACGAGGCGACCCGCGCACGCGTGGCGATGCTGCAGTTCCGCTCCACGGTGAGCCACGCGCAGCTCGATCTGCGCGCCGCGCAGAATCGCCTGCGTCAGCTCCTGGGCCGGCCGCCGTCGGCGGCGCCGATGACGATTGCCGGCGGGGTCGCCGCGGCGCCGCTGGCGGAGGTGCCGGACCTCACCGCGATCGAAGGGCTGGCGCTCATGCACCGGGCCGACCTGCGCGCCGCGCGCCGGACGGAGGCGCGCAGCCTCGCGGAGCTCCGCCTTCAAGTCGCGCAGGGCAAGGTCGATTTCACGTGGGGCGCCGAGTACCGCCGTCAGGCGGGCCCCGTCTCACGATCGAACTCGGCGGGTCTTTTCTTCAGCGCTCCGATCCCGCTGTTCAACCGCAACCAGGGGGACATTGCTCGCGCCGGCATCGAACGCACGCAGGCGGGCCGCGAGACCGCCGCCGTCGAGGCCATCGTCCGCGCTGACGTCGAGCAGGCGTTCGACGAGTTCACGACGGCGCGCGCGCTCGTCGCCAGCATCGAGCACGAGCTGCTCGAACCGGCGCGGACCGCGCGCGACACCGCGGCGTACACCTACCGCGCGGGCGCGTCGACGCTCGTAGAGCTGCTCGACGCCGAACGCGCCTGGAACGACACGATGCAGAGCTACTACAACGCCCAGGCGGACTACCGGCGCGCCGTCTCCCGTCTCAACGCGGCCGCCGGCCTCGAGGTGATCCGATGAACACGCGATCTCTATTCTTCGCAGCACTTGTCGCGGCGGTGTCGATCGGCGCGTCGGCCTGCGCCAACGACCGCGCCGACCCGCCGCCGGAGACGACCGCGCCCGCCGACGCGGGACCGCTGGTCCGCATCGAGCCGGCGATGGAATCGTCGGTTCGCGTCGAGACGATCTCCCTTCGAACGACCCCGCGGACGGTGCGCGCCACCGGCAGGGTCCACCTCGACGATGCGCACGTGGCGCGGCTCGTCGCGCCGGTCGCCGGACAGGTCGTCGGGCTTCGCGTGAACGTCGGCGACCGCGTCGAGCGCGGCGCCCCGCTGTTCTTCATCAACAGCCGCGACGCGGCGAGCGCGATCGAAGACGACCTCGACAGCCGTCGCGACCTCGAGCTCGCCGAGAGAACGCTGAAGATGACGGAGGATCTCTTCGAGCATCAGGCGGCGTCGAAGATCGCGCTGGATCAGGCGCGGAACGACGCGCTGAAGGCGCGGGCGCGCGTGGAACGCACCGAGCGTGCACTGCGCGCGATCGGCCTGCGTGCGGACGCGGACGGCGGGCTGGATCCGCGCGTGCCCGTCAGCAGTCCGGTGAACGGCGTCGTCCTCGAGCGGCACGCGAGCGACGGCCAGTACGTCCAGCCCGATCCGACGCCGCTGCTGACGGTCGCGAACCTCTCGACCGTCTGGGTCGAGGCCGACCTGTTCGAGCGCGATCTGCACCTCGTCCACGTGGGCGATGCGGCGGAGGTCGCGACGGCGGCGTACCCGGATCGACGATTCAGGGCCCGTGTCGCGCGCATCAGCGACGTCGTCGATCCCGCCACGCGTACGCTGAAGGTGCGCTTCGTGACGGCGAACCCGGACCTCCATCTGAAGCCGGAGATGTTCGCCACCGTCACGCTCTTCGTCAGCGAGACCCAGACGGCGATCACCGTTCCGCCGACGGCCGTCCTCACCGAGGGGACCAACGCGTTCGTCTACGTGGCGCTCGATCACCGGACGTTCGCGCGCCGGCGGGTCGAACTTGCGCCGGATACATCCGGCGATGCGCGGTGCATCGTGAAAGGCGTCAGGCCCGGCGACCGCGTCGTCACGAGCGGCGCGGTGCTGCTGCGCGGCCACGAAGACCTGAACGCGAGGTAGGGACACGATGGTCAGGCGCGTCGCCGCGTTCGCGTTGGAGCAGCCCCTGTTCGTCGCGCTGCTGCTCGTCCTGTTCGTCGCGGGCGGCGTCGCCGCCTTCCACGCGCTGCCGGTGGAAGCGTTTCCCGACGTGGCGGACGTGCAGGTGACGGTGATCACGCTGTTTCCGGGGCACGCCCCCGAAGAAGTCGAGAAGCAGATCACGATTCCGCTCGAGATCGCGCTCGCGGGCGTGCCGCACGCGGTGCGGCTGTTCTCGCACACGCAGTTCGGCCTCTCGTATCTCACCCTGACGTTCGACGATGGCGTGGACGACTACTTCGCGCGGCAGCGCGTGCAGGAGCGGCTCCCGGACGTCGACCTGCCGTCGGGCGTCACCCCGTCGATCGCGCCGCTGTCGACGCCGGTCGGCGAGTTGTATCGCTACGAGTTGAGGGGGGGCGGCCAGAGTCCCACGGATTTGCGCACGCTCCAGGACTGGGTCGTCGCGCGCGCGCTGCTGACCGTCCCCGGCGTGGCGGACGTCGTCACGATGGGCGGCTTCGTCAAACAGTACGAGGTGAAGCTCGACACGACGCGTCTGCGCGCGTACGACGTCGGCCTGCAACAGGTGCTGGTCGCGCTCTCGCGGGGCAATGCCAACGCGGGCGGGAGTTACCTGGAAGAAGGCGAGCAGCAGTACCTCGTCCGCGGCCTCGGCCTCCTCCGGTCGCCTGCCGACATTTCGCACATCGTCGTCGCCGAGCGGCAGGGGACGCCGCTGTCGATTGGCGACGTC
>QHWR01000050.1:17582-19914 GCA_003223835.1 Acidobacteriota bacterium
AGAGGGTTGCGGCGCTCAACGGATCGGTCCTGCCCGCGGGCGTCAAGATCGTTCCGTACTACGACCGCACGTGGCTCATCGACACGACGCTCCACACGGTGTTTCGAAACCTGCTCGAAGGCGCGCTCCTCGTCGGGGTGGTGCTCTATCTGTTCCTGCGCAACGCCCGCGCGGCGGCGATCGTCGCGTCGGTGATTCCGCTCGCGTTGCTCGCGACGTTCGTCGGGCTGCGGCTTCGCGGGATCCCGGCGAACCTTCTGTCGCTCGGCGCGATGGATTTCGGAATCATCGTCGACGGCGCGGTCATCGTGGTCGAGCACGTGTTCCGGACGCTCGGCGAACGCCGGCCCGCCGATCCGGTGGCGCTGCGGCAGGCGATTCTCGACGCAACCGAACAGGTCGGGCGTCCGACGCTGTTCTCGATGCTGATCATCATCGTCGCGCACGTGCCGATCTTCGCGCTGCAGCGCCAGGAGGGACGGATCTTCGCGCCGATGGCCTACACGGTCGTATCGGCCCTTGTCGGATCGCTCGTTTTCTCGCTGACGCTCGTGCCGGTCCTCTGCTATGCGCTGCTCCGCCGCGGCGTGCCGGCGGACGAGACCGCGCTCGTCGAGAGGTGCAGGCGGCTCTACCGTCCCCTGCTCAAGCGTGCGCTCGATCGTCCGGGGGCCGTGCTCGCCGGCGCCGTGGCCGCGCTCGCGATCACGCTGCTGCTCGCGCCGCGGCTCGGGACCGAGTTCCTGCCGGAGCTGAACGAGGGCAGCTTCTGGGTGAACATCACGATGCCGTCCAGCGTGTCGATCACGCAGGCCGCGGCGATCAGCGCACGGATCGTCGCGGCGCTGCGCGCGATCCCCGAGGTTCGATCCGTTGTCGCGAAGGTCGGGCGTCCCGAGGATGCCACGGACCCCAAACCCATCAGCATGGCGGAGGACTACGTGGACGTGAAGCCGGCCGCCGAGTGGCGGCGCGGGCTGACGCGCCAAGGGCTCATCGACGACGTGGAGCGCCGCCTGGCCGCGATTCCCGGCATCGACGTCTCCATCTCGCAACCGATCCGCGACAACGTGCTCGAGAGCATCTCCCAGATCGACGGACAGATCGTGATCAAGGTGTTCGGCGA
Source organism: Acidobacteriota bacterium (assembly GCA_003223835.1). Lineage (GTDB taxonomy): Bacteria > Acidobacteriota > Vicinamibacteria > Vicinamibacterales > 2-12-FULL-66-21 > Gp6-AA38. Next base: position 18,709 of record QHWR01000050.1, read on the forward strand.
AGATCCCGACGTCCTCCGTCAGCGAGCGGCCGACGTGCTGCACGCGATCGCTGACGTGCGGGGCATCGACCGCGCCTTCATCGATCGCGCCGGCGAGGTGCCGCAGCTGCAGATCACCATCGACCGGGACCGCGCGGCCCGCTATGGGCTGAACGTCGCCGATATCGAGGACGCGATCGAAACCGCCATCGGCGGCAAGGTCGCGACCGAGATGTGGGAAGGGGACAAGCGCTTCGGCGTGGCCGTCAGGCTGCGCGACGAGGAGCGGCGCAACCCGGCGAGCATCGGGAACCTCCCGATCGACACCGCGTCCGGCGCGCGGGTGCCGCTCGAAGACGTGGCGCGGCTCGGCGAACGCGGAGGCGCCATGAACATCGCGCGCGAGTCGGGCATGCGCCTCGCCGCGGTCGGCGTCTTCATCAAGGGGCGCGACATGGGCAGCGTCGTCCGGGACATGAAGGCGCGGGTCGCCGGGCGCGTGACGTTTCCGCCCGGCTACTTCGTGACGTGGGGCGGCGAGTTCGAGAACCAGCAGCGCGCGATGGCGCGTCTCGCGATCATCGTCCCGATCAGCCTGCTGCTGATTTTCGTCCTGCTGTTCCACGCCTTCCAGTCGGTCCGGATGGCCCTCGTGATCCTCGGCAATATCCCGCTCGCGGCGATCGGCGGCGTGCTGGCGCTGCTCGTCACCGGAATCCCGTTGAGCGTCTCGGCGGCCATCGGCTTCATCGCGCTCTTCGGACAGGCGGTGCTCAACGGCGTCGTGCTCGTCAGCTACATCGGCCAGCTCCGCCCATCCGGCCTCGACGTACGCGAGGCCGTCGAGCGCGGAGCGTTGACGCGGCTGCGCACCGTGTTGATGACGGCGCTCCTCGCGATGCTGGGGCTGCTCCCGATGGCGCTGTCACACGACATCGGCTCCGAAGTGCAGAGGCCGCTCGCGGTCGTGGTCATCGGCGGACTCGTCTCCGCCACGCTGCTCACGCTCGTCGTCCTGCCGGTGCTCTACTTCGTGCTGGAGCGGGGACGCGCGCGGGCGTGATGGGCGGTCGATCAGCGCTCGGCGTACGACGCAAACGACGTCGGGGTCTCCCAGACCTTGACCCCGACGATGTCGACGCCCAGCTCGCGCGCCTTGTCGTAAATCAGCTTCGCGATCCGCTCCACCGTCGGATTGCTCTCCAGCAGATACATCGGCTCGCCGAG
>QHWR01000051.1 GCA_003223835.1 Acidobacteriota bacterium
AACCAGAAGAAAGCCGGAAAAATCATCTTGAGCGGGCGCATTGTCGTGTCGGCGGATGGCAAGAGCCGCACGGTGACCACGAAGGGCACGAACGCGCAGGGCAAACCGGCGAGCGCCACGGCGGTGTACGACAAGCAATAGGACAAGCAGGGTTACGAGAACCAGGGTCGCGGCTGTCATGGTTCAGCAGCCTGATTCCGCCGATGCCGCGCTGCGGCGGCAAACGCTGCGACCCAGGTTCCGTTTCCGCGTGGCCGCCTTCTACATTGCGTGCGTCGCGTTTCTGGCGTACCTCACGTACGGGACATCGTGGCCTTACCGTGGGTTTTACGGCGCGCTATTCGTGCTGAGCGCGGGCGCGCTGATCGTTCAGTACCGCAGGGAACACGCGCTCGCCCAGTATCGTCTCTCCGCCACGGGCGTCGTCACGGACTACACCGTGCGTGGCAGGGGCGCGCCGCATCTGAAAGGGCGTGCCGGTCATCAAATATCAGTTCGTCGCCTTCGATCAGAAGATGTATCACGGAGAAACGGGTTGGGGCGCTGCGGGACTCGAGAAGGGGTCGCAGGTCATCGTCCTTTACGACCCTGAGAATCCAGCGGCGAATCACCCGCTCACCAGTTTCATCTTCTATTCCTTCCAGGAATCTGATTAACGCCGCGGCGCTCCGAACAGTCGTTCGAAATCCTGACGCAGCGTCTCGCGCCCCGCGACAATCGTCCGCCCCCAATGAACCAGGCCGGTCGGCGCTTCGTCCCAAGTGGCCTCGCCGGTGTACAGCAGGTACGAGTCCCAGAGGATTTCGCCGTTCCACGTCGACCCTGGCGCGATTCGTGGGCGCATCGCGGTCATGTGCTCGCCGTACCAGCGGCCCACCAGTTTCCCCTCGTCCCATCGCTGAATGACGCGGGCATCCGTCAACAATGACGCCGGCCATCTCGATCGCGCATCGCCTGGATACATGTTGAACCAGACCGCGTAGACGCGCAGGCCGGCCTCCGGGTACCTGGCGAGCAGCTCTGTTTGCACCCACCGGGTGCCGGCCACGCAGACCGGTCAAGTCGGAGACAGCAACAGGACAAGACGAGGCTTGCCACGATCCTCATTGAAGAGCGTCTTCAGCTCCTCGATGCCCTTCAGGTCGCCAAGGGTGGATGCGGCGTCGGCGATCGGCGGAATGCTCTGCGTCCACCTGGGTCTCGTTCCGCCAAACAGCAGGCAGATACCAATGGCGGCGACGAGGGCGCGAGTCTTGATATTCACGACTGGGGCTCCGCGGTTACAGACTCCCAATAGATCACCCAGTTCGCCCACCAGGACGCGGTCAGAAGAGCAACAACCGCTAACGTCACGACCCACAACACGATTCGCCGCCGCCGAACGGATCTGGTCAGGTCGCAGCCATCCACGGCACACGTCGGGTCGGGCCGATATGCCTGGTAAAACGAATACGTCAGGAACCCGACGCTCATGCCGACGAGATACGGTTGGAGAGGGACGAATCGGGCGCCAAGTCCCGCAACAGTCGCACCGATGACGCCGGTTGCAAACGGAAGGCAACATAGAATCGTCGCGGCCGCTGTGCCGGCCGACGTCAGCGCGCCAACCTCGCTCCACCGTGTTCGTGTCGCGGCGCTCATCTGCTAGGGCCCCGACCGATGTTCTCGACGACCGGGCACTCCATCGGGGTTCGCGCCTCGAGGGCGCGGCCGCACATCTCGAGGTACTCCTGAAGGGTCTTGCAGAACGCGTCCAGCTCACGGCGCCGCGTCTCCATTTGCGCGAGCTTCCGCGCGAGCAGATCACGAACGTGACGACATCGCGTGCGCCCTGCATCTGACTGATGAGTGACGAGGTCGCGGATCTCTCGCAGCGTCAGACTATGCGCCTGAGCTTGTTTGACGAACCGCACTCGGTCGACGGCGCCGCTGTCATACTCACGGAAACCGCCGCTGGTTCGCCGCGATCGCGGCAACAACCCCTGGCGTTCGTAGTACCGCAGCGCGTCGCGCGTGAGGCCACTCGCCGCCGCAAGCTCTCCAATCCGCATCATGCGTAACGTCACGGGCGTGCCACGCCCTTCACCGCCCGCCGCAGGCGTTCGACTGCTGACATCACATCGCCAAGGCAACAGGCGCCTTTCGGATTCCGGACTTCACACGCACAGCGGCCGGCCGCGATGTGGGTCCGAACGCGGTCGACGGCAAGCGAGTCGCCGGTCCGCTCGATTTCTTCAGCGATGTCGACCTCGTTCTCGCCGAAGCAGTAGCAAACGGTTCCCAGACCGGCCGGTTCCTTTTGCCCGACCCGCACGCGAACGTCGCCCGCTACGAACGTGGAGCCACCGCCGGCGAAGTACACGACGTCACAGCCTCGGCCGGCGCAAAAGCGATAGTCGGCAGCCTCCAGCCGGCGCAACGCGACTTCAGTGAGCAGCGCCTTGACGGTCAACGAATCGACGGGCTTGCTTGCAGTCTGACACGCAGGGCATGCGACAGGCTCGGCGACGGCCGCCGGCTCCGGACAACAGCAATCAGCCATCCCGGCCAGTATCAACCGTGGAGCGCGCTCCAGAGTCAAGTCAGGGATGAATCCATCGCCGCTTATTCACTGCGAAGCGCCATCAGGGGATCGGTGCGCGCGGCGCGCAGCGCCGCTGGAAGGACTGCGGCGGCGCCGGTCGCCACGAGCATCGCGGCAGCCAGACCGATGCCCAGGACGTCGGACCGTTCCGTGGTGAAGATCACGCCGCTCAGTCCGCGCGCCGCCCAGATCGACAACAGCCCGCCGATCGCCAGGCCGGATCCCACCATCGCCGCGCCGTGCCCGAGCGTCGTCCTCAGGATCCGCCCCGGATCCGCACCCAGCGCAATGCGAAGGGCCAGCTCGGGGCGGCGGGATGCGACGTCGTGTGCCGCGACACCGAACAGACCAATCGCGCTCAGGACGACCGCCAGCGTCGCGAATCCAATGAAGCTCGCGGTGAGCAGCCGCCGCGCGGCCACGCCGGGCGACGCCGCGACGGTTTCGCGCATGGATCGCGCGCCGTACGCCGGCAGGTTGCGGTCGAGCCGGGCCACTTCTTCGCGGACCGCTGCGATCACGTCCGCGTCCGGACGTTCGCTTCGGACGACAACGATGCTGCCGGGTGACGGCGACTGCGCGGCCGAGAGATACAGGGTCGGCAGAGAGGCTTCGTCGAGCGACCGGTGCTTGACGTCTCCGACGACGCCGATGACTTCGGCCATCTGCGCGCTCGCCGCCAGCCAGATGCGCCGGCCCGCCGGCTGCTCGAGCGCGAACAGCCTCTTCGCCAGCGATTCGCTCACGACGACGCGCGGCGGAACGGAGGCGACGTCGCGCGCGTCGAACGTTCGGCCGGCGGCAACCGGTATGCGCATCACGTCGAAATAGCCGGGGCTTGCCGTGCGCACCACGGCCTCCCGCCCCACTTCCGTCGGACGCAGGCTCACGAGACTGCGCCCCCGGTCGCCTGTCAAGGGAAGCTCGTCGACGATTGATACGGCGCGAGCGCCCAACCGGTCCTGAAGCGCGTGGTGCAGCGTGGAGTAGAACGCCGCCACGCGGTCGGCGCTCGGGTAGTTCGCCGCCGGCAGCGCCACGTGCAGCGTCAGCACCCCGCGGGGATCGAAGCCCGGATCGATCCGAAGCACGGTGAGCAGCGTCCGGCCCAGGAGCGCCAGCGACACGAGCAGCACGAAGGCCAGCGCGACCTCGCCGATGACGAAGACGCGGCGCAGCGTCAGCTCGCGCGGCGACCGCGTCGCGCCCCGCCGCAATACATCGGCAAGACTCCAGCGGCGCGCTCCAGCGGCCGGCAGGCATCCACAAATCGCGGCGCCCGCGAATCCGACGATCGCTGCGGCGGCCACGACTCGCCAACTGAACGCGACGCCACGGCTCGCGGCGCCGCCGAACCGGGCCAGCACGAGATGGGCCACGGCGGGCGTCATCCACGACGCGAGCAGCACGCCGCCGGCGGTTCCCGCGGCCACGAGCGCCGCCGCCTCGAGCAGCAGCTGCCTCGCGATCTCGGAATCGCGCGCGCCGAGCGCCCTCCTCACCGCCAGTTCGCGCCGCCGATCGATGGATCGCACGATCAACAGACCCGCCAGGTTGGTGAAGGCGATCAGCACCGCGAGCGCGGCCGCGCCCGCGAGAAGACCCAGCGTTCTCGTGGTGTCGCCTGCGATGGCGGCGGCGACGGGCGTCGCGATGACGCGCGACGGCGGCGAGGACGTACGGCTCACGTCGTCCAGCGCCGATGCCAGCCGCGACGGCGAGACCGCGCCGGCGAGACGAGCCATCACGCCTACCCGGTAGCCCGTCCGCGCGGCCTGCGCCGTGCTGAGCGGGAGCGGCCGCCAGACGTCACAGGTGTTGAGCGCGAAGACGAACCGCTCCGGCAGCACGCCGACGATCGTGTGCGCGCGTCCGCCCAGGACGAGCTGACGGCCGATGACCGCCGGATCGCCGGCGAGCCTGCCACGCCAGAACCCGTGGCTGATGATGGCGAGCGGGCGCCCGACGTCGTCGGGCACGAACGTCCGGCCGAGCGCGGGCGCGACGCCGAGCAGCGTGAGGTATCCGGGCGTCACGTCCATCGCGCTGAGTCGCTCCGCCGGCCCGAGTCCGGTGAGCGTCAGGTTCGTCCCATCGGCCGCTTCGAGCGCCGCCATCGGCGCGGCGCGCTCGCGCCAGGCCGCGAAGATGGCATACCGCACGGCGCGCGGAGCCGCGGCGGGCTGATCGATCGGCGTCTCACCGAGCGTCACGAGCGCATCGGGATTCGTGAACGGCGGCGGCGTGAGCAGCACCGCGTCGACCACGGCAAAGATGGAGGCGCCGGCGCCGACGGTGAGCGACAGCGTCAGAACCGCTGCGCCCGCACTGGCCGGCGACCGGCGGAGGCTTCGCGACAGGTGCAGAAGATCGAGACGCATGCGGAAGTCTACCCGGCCGGCGCGGGAAGTGGAACTTCGCGGGCGCCGCGCGTCGCGCGCAGGCCGAAGGCGGTGACCGCGGCCATCAGCGCCAGGACGGCGCTCCCGTAGAAACAGGCCGACCAGGTACCGAAGTGCTCGTACAGCATCGCCGCGACGCCGCTGCCGATGATCGACGCGACCCCCTTCGCCGAATACATCGCGCCGTAGTTCGCCGTGGCGGACCGCGTGCCGAAGTAGTCGGCGACGAGCGACGGGAACAGCGAGAAGATCTCGCCCCACGTGAAGTACGTGAGGATCAGCGTGGCGGTGAACAGCGCGCCCGACCGCCGCCCGACCGTCAGCACCAGCACGAGGCAGACGGCCTGCAGCGCGAACGCGATCCCCATCGCCAGCTCGCGTCCGATGCGATCGGACGCCCAGCCCCAGAAGATCCGGCTGCCGCCGTTGGCGAGCGCGTTGAACGACGTGGCGGCGGCAAGCGCCGCCGCGGGAATGCCCCAGGCCGCCGCCATCGGACCCGCGTTCGCGGTCACCAGCAGACCGCCTGTGGCCATCATCACGAACATCGCGTACAGGACGTAGAACTGCGGCGTGCGCAGCATGTCACCGGTCGCGTAGTCGCGCTGGCCGGGTCGGAGCGAACCCGGCGCCGGAGCGGCGGCCGGTGCGGACGCCGCGACGCGCTCGGGATGACAGAGGAACTGCGCGACCACCAGGATCACGATGCCCTGGAAGATGCCCGTGACCAGAAACGCCGTCCTGTAGCCCCGATGCTGAATCATCGAGGCGATGAACGGAATGAAGAGCGCCGTGCCGCCGCCGAAGCCGGCCGCGATGACCCCGGCCGCGAAGCCGCGGTCCTTCGTGAACCACTTGAGCGCCGATCCCATGCAGCCGCCGTACACGAGCGCCGCGCCGATCCCCGCGATGACATACAGCGCGTACACCATCGGCAGCGTCGTCGCGAGTCCGAGGCCGGCCCACCCGACGCCGCACATCACGCCCGCCGCCGTGATGAAGAGGCGCGGACCCAGCCGATCGATCAGGAAACCCTGCGCCGGCTGCACCCAGGTCTGAAACAGGATGAACAGCGTGAACGCCCACTGGATGTCCGACAGCTTCCAGCCGGTGGCCTGCTGCATCGGTTTGACGAACAGCGTCCACGCGTACTGCAGGTTGGCGATCATGACCATCGCGATTACCGACGCCACCAGCTGAAACCAGCGATCGCGGATGTTCACGAGGTGCTCCGTCGCTTTTCATCCAGCATCTTCGCGCACGCGTACACCGTCCGCGTCGCCGGCATCGGGACGCCGAGTCGATCGCCCAGCTCGACGACCGCGCCGACGATCGCATCGAGCTCCATCGGGCGCCCCGCTTCGTAATCCTGCAGCATCGAGGTCTTGTGGGCTCCGACCTTTTCCGCGCCGGCCATTCGCTGGTCGATCGAGATCGGGATCTCGACGCCCAGCCTGGCGGCGACCGCCTCGGTCTCGGTCATGATTTCCCGGATGACCGCCGCGAGATCCGGATGCCGGACGAGCTCCTCGAGCGTCCCACCGGTCAGCGCGCTGATCGGATTGAAGGCGACGTTGCCGAGCAGCTTCACCCAGATTTCATGACGAACGCGCGTCGTCACGCGCGCGCGCAGGCCGGCGGCGACGAGCGCGTCGGCGAGCGCCCGGACGCGCTCCGTCCGCGTCCCATCCGGTTCGCCCAGGGTGAGGCGATCCCCTTCGGTATGGTGGATGACGCCGGGCTCGGCGATGTCGGTCGAGAAATACGCGAGCGAGCCGACGACACGCTCCGGCTCGATCGCCTTCGCGATCGCGCCGCCCGGGTCCACGTGCTCGAGGTGCAGGCCGTTCAGATCGCCCGGGTAGTTCTGGAAGTACCACCAGGGGATGCCGTTCTGCGTGCTGACGACCGTGGTGCCGGCATCGAGCAGCGGCCGGAGCTGCGGCGCCAGCGCGGCGACGCCGTGCGCCTTTACGCCGAGAATGACGACGTCCGCCCGGCCGATCGCGTTCAGATCGCCGGCTACCTGCGGCTTGACCTCGAAGTCGCCGTCGGGACTCACAATCCGGAGCCCGCGTTCGTGCATCGCCCGCAGGTGCGGTCCGCGCGCGAACAGCACGACGTCGGCGCCCGCCCTGGTGAGGCACGCGCCGATGTATCCGCCGATGGCGCCGGCTCCGACGATCGCAATCCTCACGGGACGTGCTGCGTATAGGCTTTGGCGACGGCCCCGCGCTGGATCTTGCCCGTGGCCGTTCGAGGGATCGCGTCCGTGATGTGGATGTGTTTGGGGCGCTTGTAGTCGGCCAGGCGTTCGCGGCAGTACGCGAGCAGGTCCGCTTCGCTCGCGGCGCCGCGGAGCACGACCGCGGCCGCGACCTCTTCGCCCCAGGTCGCATGCGGCACGCCGAAGCACACCGCCTCGGCGACCGCGGGATGCGCCAGCAGCACCTCGTCGATCTCGCGCGGCGAGATCTTTTCGCCGCCGCGGTTGATCAGCTCCTTGATGCGCGCGACCAGATGGAGGTAGCCGTCGGCGTCGAGCCGGCCCTGGTCGCCGGTCCTGAACCATCCGTCGACGAATGAGGAGGCGTTTGCCTCCGGATTGTTCTCGTAGCCGCGGATCACGTTCGGCCCCTGGATGACGACCTCGCCTTCCTGCCCCCGCGGCAGATGCCGCCCTTCCTTGTCCATGATGCTGATGCGGACGTCGGTGCCGGGACCGACCGATCCCGCTTTGTGCGCGCGCGGCGGCAGCGGATTCGACGCCATCTGATGCGCCGCTTCCGTCATGCCGTAGGCTTCGAGCACCGGCGCGCCGAACGCGGCTTCCAGGTCGTGCATCACCTGCGGCGGCAGCGCCGCGCTGCACGAACGGATGAAGCGCAGCCGCTCGGCGCCCGCCGGCCGCGACGATGCGCTGCCCGCCCCGGCGACACGCGCGAGGAGCAGTTGATGGAGCGTCGGCACCGCCGAGTACCAGGTGACCCGGTATTGGTCCGCCACGCGCCAGAACGACAGCGGGTTGAATTTCGCCGGGACGACGACGGTCCCTCCCGACCGGAGCGTGGCCAGCGTCGAGGCCACGAGGCCGTGCACGTGGAAGAGCGGCATGACGCACAGCGACACGTCGTCGCCGGTCAGCGCGTAGCTGCGCGCGACGTTCTGCGCGGAGATCGACAGGTTCGCGTGCGTCAAGGGAACGCGTTTGGGGCGTCCGGTGCTGCCGCTCGTGTGCAGCACGAGCGCGACGTCGTCGGTCGACGGCGGCGTGACCGGGTTGCGGCCGGCCACCCCCGTCAGCCCGACGGTGCCGGCGTCATCGACGTCGATCTCGAGGACGGGCACGCGAACGCCGGCGGCGCGGCGGGCGGCCTCACCCTCTCCCGGCGGCACGATGAGGACCTTCGCCGCGGTGTCCTCGAGGTAAAAGCGAAATTCATCTTCTTTGTATGCCGGATTCAGCGGCGCGGCCGTCCCGGCAACCGACGCGGCCAGAAACGACACGATCGCGGGCAGTCCGTTCGGGAGGGCCGAGGCGACGCGATCGCCGCGGCTCACGCCGGCCGCGGCGAGCTGGCCGGCGACGGCCTGCGCCTGCGCGCGCAACGCGCCGTACGAGAGGCGGATGTCCCGTTCCGGCAGAATGATGGCAATCTTGTCGTCCGGAGCGTTCTCGAGCAATTGTGCGAGGGTCATGAGTCTCTTACCAGGATGTCGTACGCGGGCAGCGTGAGGAATTCCACGAGATCGCCGGACGTGGCCACGTGCGTGAACAGCGCGCGCGCGTCGTCGAACCGCCCGCGCGCGAATCGCGCCGCGCCGACCTCGTCGCGCACCCGCGCGAACTCCTCGCCGATCAACTGCTCGACGAGGGGCCGCGTGACCGGCCGGCGGTCCTCGAGCGTCGCGTGATGCGCGAGCCACTGCCAGATTTGCGTCCGTGAGATCTCGGCGGTCGCCGCATCTTCCATCAGGTTGTAGATAGGCACGGCCCCCTGGCCGCCGAGCCACGCCTCGAGATACTGGATGCCGACGCGGATGTTGTGACGGAGGCCGGCGTCGGTGCGCGTGCCCTGCGGCGGCTCGAGCAGCTTCCCCGCCTCGGCGACCACGTCGTCGCGCGCGCGGTCGATCTGATGTGCCGCCGGCATCCCCTCGTCGAACACCTGCTTCGCGATCGGTACGAGCGCGGGATGCGCCACCCAGGTGCCGTCGTGCCCCTCGCGCACCTCGCGCATCTTGTCGGCGCGCACCTTCTCGAGCGCGCGCCGGTTCGCCTCGGGGTCGTCCTTGATTGGGATCTGAGCGGCCATGCCACCCATCGCATGGATGCCGCGCCGGTGGCACGTCTTGATCAGCAGCTGCGTGTACGCCCGCAGGAACGGGGCGTCCATCGTCACCTGCCCGCGATCGGGGACGATGAAGCTGGTGTCGCGGCGGAGCGTTTTGATCGTGCTGAAGATGTAATCCCAGCGGCCGCAGTTCAGGCCCGCGCTGTGCTCGCGCAGCTCGTAGAGGATTTCGTCCATCTCGAAGGCCGCCGGCAGCGTCTCGATGAGCACCGTCGCCCGGATCGTGCCGCGGGGGACGCCGAGTGCCGCCTGCGCGTGCACGAAAATGTCGTTCCAGAGCCGCGCCTCGAGATGGCTCTGCATCTTCGGCAGGTAGAAGTACGGCCCGGTGCCGGCCTTCCGCAACGCGTCGGCGTTGTGAAAGAAGAAGAGGCCGAAGTCGAACAGCATCGCCGGCGCCGGCCTGCCGTCCACGTCGAAGTGGCGCTCGACCAGATGGAATCCGCGCGGCCGAACCATCAGCGTCGCGGTCTTCGCGTTCAGCGCGTAGGCCTTCCCCGCCTCGCTCGTGAACGAGATCGTGCGGCGGACCGCGTCGATCAGGTTGGCCTGCCCGCCGATGACGTTCTCCCAGGTGGGTGAATTGGCGTCCTCGAAATCGGCCATGAAGACCGACGCGCCCGAGTTGAGCGCGTTGATGATCATCTTGCGATCGACCGGCCCGGTAATCTCGACGCGCCGATCCTGCAGATCGCCGGGGATGGACGCGACCCGCCAGTCGCCGCCACGGATCGCCGCCGTCTCGGGCGCGAAGTCGAGCCGCTGTCCGCTGTCCAATCGTTGCTGCGCGGCGCGGCGGCGGTTCAGCAGGTCCTCGATACGGGGTCGGAAGCCGCGCGTGAGATCCTCGACGAACGCGGCCGCCGCCGGCGTCAGCACGCGGTCGGACTGCTCGACCGGAGCAACGGGCATAACGCGTTAGATTAGCACGCGGCCTCACGCGGGGGCGCAGGACCAATCTCACGCGGGGGCGCAGGGAGCGCAGAGAAGATCCCTTATCTACTCGACGCGCTCGGCCCCGCCGGGCTCCGTGATGGCGATTTCATAGAATCCGTTCGTCAGCATCGACGGACGGATCTCGCAGCGCACGTAATCGGACCCGCGGTTGAAGAAGTAGAACATGGTGTTCCCCCTCAGCGGCTGAAGTACGGCCGCACCACCCGACGCGCCGTGTCGAGTTCGACGCCAAGGCGATCGAGGAGTTCCCGCCGCCGCGAGAGATTGGCGGGCGTCTCGCGCAGTTGCTGCTCGTACGTACGGATCCGGGCCAGATGTTCCAGCAGTTTCGGCTCGTCGACGGAGACGAGCTGATGGATGATGTCCTGAAAGTCGAACGAGAGACAGGAAAACGTGATATGCGCGTCGCGGATCTCCAGAAGTTCGCGAAGCTGAAAGGACGCCTCGCTCCCGGTCCGCTTGAATACCACGGAACCACCGAGGTCGAGATCTCCGAGATGCGTGCCGGAGGTGAGCAGATTGACTTCGTAGACGGACGCCGCCGTGCTCTGGAGCCGCTCGATCGTGATCACCGCATCGGGAAATGCGACGGTCCACATCCTGGCGAAGTGCAGATACGCTGCTCCACCCTGCTGCCGGCGCTGAAACGGCATCTGCTCGAGCACGGCGTCGTCCGCGAACAGGACGGCGGCGTCGCCAAAGCGGCGTTCGTTGAAGCATGCGTAGTACTCGCGGATCAGCCTGCTGTCCGCGCTCACGTCCTGCGCGATCACCGTCGTCATAGTGGTTCACCCGCGGTGCGCTGGAGTCGTCCGGATTACGAATATGGCCGCGCGTGTGCTGGTTTGCACCACGACCACGGACGAGTTTCGCGGACTGAGGCCGTTTTTCCGGACTGAACTGCAGCGCCTGCCGCCCCAGCAGGCAAAACTCGCGCCCCACGTTACCAGTCCAGTTTGACGAGAGAAACGGCCTGTCTCGGCAGGCTGAAACTCACCGCGACACGGTGCGCGGTGAGCGCGACGCGGGACGGCGGCCCGAGCGTCTGCAGCCGGCCCGCGGCTTCGAGACGAGTCAGCTGGGCCGCCGTCGGCGATTGCGGCGATCCGATCTGCTGCCAGACCGTGTAGGCATTGCTGTGATCCGCATCAACGCGGTAGTGCGTCAGGCTTGCTCGTTCGGCCGGCAGACCTGAAATCGTCAAGTCAACCTCCGACGCCGCTCCCGGCAGATCGTCGTCGTGGTAATTCCACACGAGGACGGCGGCCGAACGCGCATCCGCCGTGGCGAACGCGGCCACGTCGGCGGCCGCTCTCACGCTCCGATCGCGCACGTCTTCGATCGGCAGCGCACCGGCGCTGCTGGTCCACACGCGCCGGCCGCTCATCCGGCCGAGCATGCGAAACACGTTCAGCACCGGCTTGTCGATGCCGTTGGTGG
>QHWR01000378.1:0-339 GCA_003223835.1 Acidobacteriota bacterium
AGTGCCGGCGCTAAGCGTGTGCTAGGTGCTAGGGCGACGCCCCAGGTACTCTTGGCACGCTCTTGGCCCGAGCACCTTTGGCACACCCCTTAGCACCCTTAGCACCAGCACCTTTAGCACTTCCAGCACCGTTAGCACCTTTAGCACTATTCTTTTTCGTTTTCGCCCTCGTCCGGCGGCGGCGTGTCCACCGGGACGCGGTAGTCCCCCGACAGCCAGCGCCCGAGATCGGCCATCTTGCACCGCTCGCTGCAAAACGGCCCCCATCGCGCGTCTATCGGACGCTTCCGGCAGTAGAGGCACACCGCATCCGCCATCGCGCCTCGCGCAAACCTTTTT
>QHWR01000378.1:429-2546 GCA_003223835.1 Acidobacteriota bacterium
GTCTTCGGCGACGTTCGTGGCGTGGTCGCCGATCCGCTCCAGGTGACGGGAAATGAGCACCAGGTCGAGCGACGGCTCGATCGTGGCCGGATCCTGCAGCATGTACGTCAGCAGCTCGCGGAAGACCTGCGTCTTCAACCCGTCCAGCGCATCGTCCTGGTTCAGAACGGCCTGGGCGAGCGCGACGTCGCGGCGGACGTACGAATCGAGCGAATCCCGGAGCATGCGCTGCGCGGTGTCGGCCATCCGGGGGATGTCGATCAGCTCCTTGACGGGCGGATGCCGCAGGTAGCGCCGCGCGGCTTCGGCGATGTTGATCGCGAGGTCGCCGACGCGCTCGAGATCGGTGTTGATCTTGACCGCCGACACGATTGCGCGAAGGTCGACCGCCATCGGCTGGTGCAGCGCGAGCAGCTTGAAGCAGCGGTTGTCGATCTCGATGTGGAGCTGATTGATCGGCTGATCCCCCGAGAGGACGCGGTCCACGCCCGCGGCGTCGCGCTCGACGAGCGCCCGCACCGCCGCGCGGACGCGATCCTCGGCGAGGCCGCCCATCTCGAGCAGCCGCGTCTTGAGCTCGGAGAGCTCCTCCTGGAAATGGGGAACGGTGGGTGTCGTCATGATCTCGTCGTGACGAGCAGGTCTAAAGACCTGCGCTACGCAGCCGTAGCGCAGCCCTTCAGGCTGCTCGCGATCTCGTTAGCCGAACCGGCCCGTGACGTAATCCTCGGTCAGCTTCTCGCGCGGGTTCGTGAACAACCGATCGGTCGCGCCGTACTCGACGAGCCGTCCGAGCCAGAAGAACGCCGTGCGATCCGAGACGCGCGCGGCCTGCTGCATGTTGTGCGTGACGATGACGATCGTATAGTCACGCTTCAAGTGGTACACGAGTTCTTCGATGCGCTGCGTCGCAATCGGATCCAGCGCCGACGCGGGCTCGTCCATCAGGAGGATCTCCGGTTTGATCGCGAGCGCGCGCGCGATGCAGAGCCGCTGCTGCTGGCCGCCCGAGAGCGCCAGCGCGGACTCGTGCAGGCGGTCCTTGACCTCGTCCCAGATCGCCGCGGCGCGCAGGCTCTCCTCGACGCGCCCGTGCAGCTCGGCGCGGCCGCGCGCCATCCCGTTGAGGCGCAGCCCGTACGCGACATTCTCGAAGATCGATTTCGGGAACGGATTGGACTTCTGAAACACCATCCCGACGCGCCGTCTCAGCGCGACGACGTCCGTGGCCGGCGCGTAGATATTGCGGCCGTCGATCAGGACTTCTCCCTCGACGCGCGTGCCCGCGATGATGTCGTTCATCCGGTTCAGCGTGCGGAGGAACGTGCTCTTGCCGCAGCCCGACGGCCCGATGAACGCGGTGACGATGTTCGCGCCCAGATCGACCGAGATCGCGTCGAGCGCGCGCTTGGCGCCGTAATAGAAATTCAGGTCGCGGACCGCGATCTTCGTCGGCGGCTCCGCCTGGCGCGACGGTCCGGCGGGGACGCGGAGCGCCGGCGTGCGGGGCACGGCCGGGACGTCAACGGACATGGAGCTTCAGAGTACAAGCCCCGGATTTCGCGAGCGTTGCCGCGATGTAAATTCCGTGTAAACGGCCCGCCTCCGCCCGCTTGCGTGCCACGCGGGCTTCGGCGAGGCCGCGCGCCCCGGCGCGCGGCTATTCCGTTCGTACCAGAACGGGCGCCGGGGCAGGGGTCTCGGCCTCCGCGAGGAACGCGGCGATCTGGCGGCGCAGCTCGTCCTGGATCACTTCCACCCTGCGCCGTGCGTCGAGCACGCGGAAGCCGAACTCGTCGGCCATCGACGCGTACTCCTTGAGCAGCGCGCGCTGATACGCGCGGAAGCTCTCGTAGATGTCGTCGCCGATCTTCAGGTCCATCCCCGATTCCCAGTAGTCCATCCCGCGCGCCTGCAGGACGCGGCGGATCAGCGTCTTCTCGTCGATCCTCAGGTAGAAGACGAGATGCGGGGTGATGGCGAAGCCATACAGGTTCCGAATCCACGGGCGGTCCACGCCGCGGACGCCCGAACGCGCCATCGCCGTGAAGATGTAGCGATCCGAGAGGACGATGAAGCCCGCCTTCAGCGCCGGGATGATCTCCTTCTCGAGCCGA
>QHWR01000052.1:0-14945 GCA_003223835.1 Acidobacteriota bacterium
CGTTCCGAACGTGAGTGAAGGGCGGCGCGGCGACGTCGTCGAGCGGCTCGCCGCGGCGGTTCGGGACGTGGATGGCGCGCGGCTGCTCGACTATTCGTCCGACCGGTCGCACAACCGATCCGTGTTCACGCTCGCGGGTGACG
The DNA here is from genome assembly GCA_003223835.1 of Acidobacteriota bacterium. GTDB lineage: Bacteria > Acidobacteriota > Vicinamibacteria > Vicinamibacterales > 2-12-FULL-66-21 > Gp6-AA38. Next base: position 144 of record QHWR01000052.1, read on the forward strand.
CCGCGCCGCTGAAGACCGCCGTCCTCGCGCTCTTCGCGGAAGCGGTCCGCGCGATCGATCTCCGCGCGCATCGCGGCGAGCACCCGCGGCTCGGCGCCGTGGACGTCGTGCCGTTCGTGCCGATCGAAGGCGTGACGATGGAGGATTGCGTACGGCTGGCAAATGACGTAGCGGCCGAGGTCGCCGCGCGCTTCGGGATTCCCGTCTATCTCTATGAAGAAGCCGCGCGGACGCCCACCCGCCGGAACCTCGAAGACATCCGCCGCGGCGAGTTCGAGGGGCTGGAAGCGAAGATGAAGTCGGACGGCTGGGCCCCCGATTACGGCCCGGCGGCGCCGCATCCGTCCGCGGGAGCCGCGGTCATCGGCGCGCGGATGCCGCTCATCGCGTACAACATCAACCTCGACACCGATCGACTCGACGTCGCCAAGAAGATCGCCGCCGCGATCCGTCAGAGCAGCGGCGGGTTCCGCTACGTCAAGGCCGCGGGGTTCAAGCTGGAGGATCGCGGCATCGTCCAGGTCTCGATGAACCTGACGAACTACGAGAAGACGCCGATCTTCCGGGTGTTCGAGACCGTGAAACGCGAAGCGGAGCGCTACGGGGTGAGCGTGCTCGAGAGCGAGATCGTCGGCCTGGTGCCGTCCGCCGCGCTCGTCGGCGCAGCGGAGTTCTACTTGCGGCTTGCCGGGTTTTCGCCGGAACAGGTGTTGGAAAACAAACTCCGCACCTAAACAGGTTCTTCTTCACGCCGTGCCGGCGCAATCCCGAAGGCGCGCATCTTTCTATACAGGTTGCTGCGTTCGACGCCGAGCACTTCGGCGGTCCGGGAGATGTTCCCCTGCTGTGCGGCGAGCGCGCGCAGGATGTACTCGCGCTCGAACCGATCGCGCGCCTCGTGCAGCGGCAGGGCGGCGGCTTCCGGCGCCTCGGCGCCCATCAGCGTGCCGCCGTCGAGGAACGCGAGGTCGTTGAGCGCGATCGTGTCCCCCGGCACCATGATCATCATCCGTTCGATGACGTTCCGCAGCTCGCGCACGTTGCCGGGCCAGCGATAGCTGCGCAGGCCGGTCGCGGCGCCCGAATCGAGCTTCTTGGAGCGGCGCCCGTACTCGCGCGTGAACTCCGCGATGAAATGCTCGGCCAGGAGCGTGACGTCGGCGTCGCGGTCCCGCAGCGGCGGCACGAAGATCGGGATGACGTTGAGGCGGAAGTAGAGGTCCTCGCGGAACCGTCCCGCGCGGATCTCGGACGGCAGGTCCTTGTTCGTCGCGGCGAGCACCCGGACGTCCACTCGCACGCTCGCCGTGCCGCCGACCGGCTCGACGACCTGCTCCTGCAGCGCGCGCAGCACCTTCGCCTGCGTCTTGAGGCTCATGTCGCCGATTTCGTCGAGGAACAGCGTCCCGCCGTCCGCCGCCTCGAACTTGCCGCGCCGATCGGCCGTGGCGCCGGTGAACGCCCCTTTCATGTGCCCGAACAGCTCGCTCTCGATCAGCTCCTCGGGAATCGCCGCGCAGTTCACTTCCACGAACGGACCACCGCGGCGGCGGCTGAGCGTGTGGATCGTCCGCGCGACCAGTTCCTTACCCGTTCCGTTCTCCCCGTAGATCAGCACGCGCCCGTTGGTCGGCGCCGCCATCGCGATCTGCTCGCGGAGCTGCGCCATCACGTAGCTCTCGCCGACCATCGTCAGCCGCTTGTCGACCGTCGCGCGCAGCGCGCGGTTCTCGGCCTCGAGCCGGCGCTGGTTGAGCGCGTTGCGGATGACGAGGACCGTCTTGTCGAGCGACAGCGGCTTCTCGACGAAGTCGAACGCGCCCATCTTGATCGCGCGCACTGCCGACTCGATGTTGCCGTGGCCGGAGATCATGACGATGGGGGCGTCGATCCGGCGATCGCGCAGCCGCTCGAGCGTGGCGAGCCCGTCCATGCCCGGCAGCCAGATGTCGAGCAGGATCACGTCGTACGGCGCGCGCGCAACGCGGTCGAGGCAGACCTCGCCGCTGTCGACCGTGTCGACCGCATAGCCCTCGTCGCGCAGCACGCCGCTGAGCGCGGTCCGCACGCCGGCCTCGTCGTCAACGATCAAGATCGTGGGTTTCATATCTATTGCCGATTGCCGAATGGCGATTGGCGATTCAACGAATTGTCGATTGCTGATTGGCGATTCAACGAATGTCGATTGCTGATTGGCGATTCAACGAATTGTCGATTGCTGATTGGCGATTCAACGAATTGTCGATTGCTGATTGGCGATTGGGGAATTGGCGAGCGGGGGATTGGCGATTGGCGGGTTTAGCGAGCGACGACTGGCGCGGGCGTCCGAGCTCCCGGGTGACGTCGCCGCGCCAATCATCAATCGTCAATCCGTCAATCACCAATCCCCCAATCCCCAATTCGTGACTCGCCAATCTTCACTCGCCAATCTTCAATCGTTCAGCAGGGCAGTTCGATCACGAACCTGCTGCCCTCCGGCGTATTGTCCCCGACCTCGATCGATCCCCCGTGCTCAGCGACGATGCGCCGGACGATCGCGAGGCCCAGCCCGCTCCCCCGGCGCTTGGTCGAGTAGTACGGCATGAACAGCTTGTCGCGGTCGCCGGGCGGGATGCCGGGACCGTTGTCGGACACGATGACGCGCGCGACGCCGTTGACGACGTCGTGCTGGGTCTCGAGCTGGATGGACGGCCGCGCGCCGTCCGGACGCGGCGCGGCGTGCGTCCCGCCGAGCGCCTCCACGGCATTGTCCACCAGATTGATGATGACCCGGCGGATCTGCTCGATGTCGAGCCGCACCGGCGGCAGCGCCGGCGCGAACCGCCGCTCGATCGTGATCTGGCTGAACAGGCCGTTGTACAGCGCGAGCGTCTCGGTGAGCACGCCGTTGAGATCGGACGGGACGGCGCGCGGCGCGGGCATCCGCGCGAACTGCGCGAACTCGTCCACGAGCGCCTTGAGCGACTCCACTTCGCCGACGATCGTCGTCGTGCACTCCTCGACGAGATCGCGGATCGGCGGCGGGGAGCCGCCGAAATGACGCCGGAGCCGTTCGGCGCACAACTGGATCGGCGTCAGCGGATTCTTGATCTCGTGAGCGAGCCGGCGGGCGACGTCGCGCCACGCGGCGACGCGCTGCGTCCGAATCAACGGCGTCACGTCGTCGCACACGAGCACCGTACCTTCGAGCGCGCCCCCTTCGCCGACGAGCGCGGTGGCCGCGGCGGCGAGGTGCACTTCACGCCCGTCCCTCGCGAGCGCGATTTCCTGCCCCGCGGGTTCGGCGGATCCGGCCTTCACCGAGCGCACCAGCGTGCCGACCGGCTGCAGATCGTCCCGGCCAAACACCTGTGCGGCGGGCGTGCCCACGACCGACGTGTCGAGGCCGAGCAGCCGGAGCGCCGCGCCGTTGATCGTCGTGACGCTGCCGTCCGGGCTGATCGACACGACGCCCGTTGCGATGCGTTCGAGAATCGTCTCGATGTAGCGGCGGCGCTCGTCCAGCTCGAGGTTCTTGCACTCGAGATCGTGACGCGATCGCTCCAGACGGCGCTGGCTGGTCGCGAGCTCCCCCGCCATCGCGTTGAAGGCTTCGACGAGGGACCCGAACTCGTCCCGCGTTTCCGGCTCGATCCGGTGATCGAGGTGGCCCGCGCCGATCTCACGCGCGCCGGCCGCGAGCATGTGCACCGGCCGCGTGATCCGCTTCGCGAGATACAGGCCGAGCCACGTCGCGCTGACCAGAATCAGCAGGGTCATCATCAGGAAGAGCGAGAGATACACACCCTCGAGCGGACGCTTCAGCACGGCGAGCTGCGTGTAGTCTTCGTACGCCTCGGCGATGCGCCGCGCCTGACGGGCGAGGCCGACCGGCAGGTAATCGCTGGCGATGACGACCCCGACGGGGGCGCCGCTGCCGTCGCGGACGAGCGCGCCCGCGCGAACCAGCTCGCCGCCGTTATCGAGCGAATCGTGCGCGCGGGTGTCGCTGCTGTTCGCCGCGACGCGCGACGCGAGACGGTCGGCCGACGCGCGCACGTGACCGCGGGGCAGCGCGGGCGATTCGAGCGCGACGAGCGGCGTCACCTCGGCGCGCGGCGCCGCGGCGCGATCGAGCCGGTAGATCTCGACCATCCCCACGCGTCCCTGGTTGACGTCGGCCGCCACCGCCGCGCGCAGCGTTTCCAGATCGCTCCGCACGATCGCCGCCGCCGGCAGCGCCGCCGCGATCCGCTGCGCCTGGTTGGCCGTCGCATCCTCCCGCTCGCGGTAGAACGCGCCGGCGATCTCGTTCGCCGACGTCAACACGTCCGAAACCGGCGCGCTGAACCAGCGGTCCGTCGTCTTGCGAATGAGTTCGCTGCCCGCGAGCAGAACGAGCACCGAGGGCACGATGGTCAACCCGAGCAGCGCCGCGACCAGCTTCAGGCGGAACCGCGAGAACGGCAGCCCGCGCCGCCGCTCGACGACGAGCTTCACGAGGTTGCGCGCCAGCATGAACGCGAGCGCGAGCAGCATCGTCGCGTCCGCGATCGTCAGCGCGTACAGGACGACTTCGCTGAGGAAGTCCGGGTTGAACTGCGACGACTGGTCCGCCAGCATGATCATCGCGACCAGGCTGACGAGCAGCAGGATCATCCCCGCGAGGATCAGCCGCGGGTTGTCGCGGAACGGACGGCGCTCCTGCGCGCGACCCGGCGCGGCCGGCCCGCGCCGCGGCGGCAGTTTCGGACGCGCCTGGAAATCGCGGACGGTGCTCATCTCATTCTTTGGCGTTCAGGAGATCCTTCAGCTCGCTCATGAACTCGCCGATGTCGCGGAAGTGCCGGTAGACGGAGGCGAACCGCACGTACGCGACCTTGTCGAGCCGGCGCAGCTCGTTCATCACGAACGCGCCGATCTCCTCGGTGCTGATTTCCTTCTCGGGCTTGTCCTGGAGCGCGGACTCGACGCGGTCGGCGATCTTCTCGAGCGACGCCACGCTCACGGGCCGCTTCTCGCACGCTTTGAGGAGCCCGCCGATGAGCTTCTGCCGCTCGAACCGCTCGCGGCTGCCGTCCTTCTTGATCACCATGTAAGGGATCTCGTCGATCCGCTCGTAGCTCGTGAACCGGCGTCCGCAGCCGAGACATTCGCGGCGGCGGCGGATGACTTCCCCTTCCTTGCTCTCGCGCGAATCGACGACCTTGTCGCCGAGATGTCCGCAGAACGGGCACTTCATCGCGCGGCCTCCAGCTCGCGGCGCTCTTCCTCCGCCATCTTCTTCATCCGTCCCAGGCTGAGACCCTCGCGCGCCATGAACGCGATCCCGAGAAGCGTGACGGGGACGAACGAGATGGCGTGCAGCACGATCGCGGCGCCGACCGCGCGGTCCACCGGAACGCCGAAGAATTTCGTCACGGTGATCTGATACATCGCGTGAAAGCCGCCAATCGCCCCGGGCGTCGGCATCGCCACGCCGACGACCAGCAGCGTCGTCACGAGGAACGTCGCGACGAAGCCGAACGTCATATGGAAGGCGTGCGACGTCAGCCAGATCCCGGCCGTAATCGACACCCACAACGGCACCGACAGCACCAGCGACACCAGCAGGTGTCCGGGACGCCGCAGCACCGCGAGCCCTTCCGCGAACGTCTGCACGGACCGCGCGACGGCATCGGCCAGCCGTGCCGGCAGGACGCGCTCGACCTTCTGCGCCCAGCGGCCGAGGCGCTCCGGGTGCCCCGCGAGCGCGAAGAGGACCACCAGTCCCGCCGCGGCCGCGCCCGCCACGATCGCGCCTCCCGTCTTCACCCGCGCGAACAGCTCCGGATCGCCGCTCATCGTCTGCGGCGACGCGGTCAGCACGAACGCGCCGAACAGCAGCAGCACGGTCAGCAGATCGAGCAGCCGTTCCAGGACGATCGTGGCAAACGCCGCCGTCGCCGGCAGATTCTCGCGCCGCGCCAACAGGTACGGCCGCAGCACTTCCCCGGCGCGCGCCGGGAGCAGGAAACTCGCGGCAAAGCCGATGACGGTCGCCTCGAACGCCGGACCGAAATGCGTCTTGCCGATCGGCGCCAGAAGATACTGCCAGCGAAACGCCCGCAGCACGTACGTGAGCGCCGTCACGCAGAAGGCCAGTATCAACAGGACGGGGCGCGCCCGTCGCGTTTCGGCCCAGACACCGGCCATGTCTGCGTTCCGCAGAAAAAAGGCCAGCAGTCCTGCCGTCAACAAGAGTATGAGGACCGCACGAAGTCGGGACCGCATCAGCGCTGCAGTCGGGATTAGAATCCGGATGGCCGGGTGGTGATCCACCCGGACTCTACTACAGAAAGCGCCTCCAAGTCTATGGGAAAACGCGAGTTATTGCTCATCGTGGTGTTCGTGATCCTCGGCGTCGTGCTCTACGAGGCGACCGGACCCTCGCGAGCGCCCGGAGCAAGCTTCGGCGGAATCATCCAGAACTTCAAGCGGCATATCCAGGGGAACCGCGCCTCGGCCGAGGCGCACTCCACGGCGACGACGCCCGTCGGCGCCGGCGTGCGCGAGCTGCGGGTGACCCTCGGTCAGAGCGAAGTGACCATCGCCGGCGAGGACCGGAACGACATCTCGGCGGATCTCACCGTGACGGCGCGCGGCTTTGACGATGCCGAGGCGCGGCAGGCGGCGGACACGTACAAGGTCGCCTTCGACAACGTGCCGGAGGCGATCGTGATGTCACTCGGCGGGTCTCGCTCGTCTTTGCCTGGGCCGGCCGGGCTGCCCGGGCCGCCCGGGCCGCCCGGGGCCACACGCGAACGGCGCCTCGAGAACCGTTCACCCGCGCGCGTGATGCTGACGCTCAAGGTCCCACGGCGGCTTCGCGTCCGCCTGGAACCGTTCGGCGGCCGGCTGAACATCGACGGGGTCGCCGCCGTGGACGCGATGGGATCGCGCGGCGAGGTGAAGATCGCCAACGTCGCCGAGCGCGTGTCGCTCACGCACGGGGCGGGCCAGCTCACCCTGGATCATATCGGTGCGCTCAAACTGAACGCGCGCAACAGTCGCGGATCGATCCGGCACGTGGAAGGGCTGGTGGCGATCGAATCGGTTGCCGGCGAGCTGACGATCTCGGACGTCACCGGGCCGATCGACATCCAGTCGCGCGGCACCGACTACCGCCTGGAGAAACTCGCGGCGCTGCAGCCGCCGCTCAAGATCGACGCAACGTCGGGCCGGCTGCGGATCGACGATCTGAAGACCGAGGCGCGCATCGATGGACGCAACACCGACCTCGACATCGCGCTCGCGCAGGCAGCGCCGGTCACGATTTACAGCACCGGCGAGGACATCAACGTCACCGCGCCGCCGGGCGGCTACACGATCGACGCGATCGCGACGGAAGGACGCGTGTCGCTCAACGACGGCAACCTGACGCCGAGCGGCGGCGAGAACGAACAGCGGGCCAAGGGCGCCGTCCGCGGCGGCGGACCGACGATCACGGTGCGCGCGACCCGCGCCAGCGTCAACCTGCGCGGCCCTTCTGTCAAATGACCGTAGCGAAACGCGAAAAGCGGAAGGAGGAAAACGGAAAGCCGAAAACGGAATCCGGAAAAGTGGTGTAAGCTTTCCGTCTCTCCGCGAGGGACTTCTTGATAACAGCCGCGCCCCTGCTCGAAACTTCTTTTCCCGATCTCACGCTTCACGGCCGCGGCAAGGTCCGCGACATTTATCGCGTCGGCGACGATCTGCTCATCGTCGCAACGGATCGAATCTCCGCGTTCGACTACGTCCTCGGCTCGGGGATTCCCGACAAGGGCAAAGTCCTGAACCAGCTCTCGGCGTTCTGGTTCGAACGCGTGGGCGGTCTCGTGCCGCATCACGTGATCACGACCGACGTCGACAGGTTTCCAGCGCCGCTGAAGCCGCACGCCGACGTCCTGCGCGGCCGCGCGATGCTCGTCCGGCGCACGCGCCCCATCGCGATCGAATGCGTCGCCCGCGGCTACTTGTCCGGCTCGGGCTGGAAGGAATACCAGCAGATGGGCCGCGTGTGCGGCATCGAGCTGCCGCGGGGGCTGAAGGAATCGGATCGCCTCCCGGAACCGATCTTCACTCCCGCGACCAAGGCGGAGAGCGGGCACGACATCAACATCAGCGAAGAGGAAGCCGGCCAGATCGCCGGCCGCGAGCTGATCGCGCGTCTCAAACAGCTCACGCTCGAAATCTACCGGCGCGGCGCCGCGCACGCCGAGACGGCCGGCATCATCGTCGCCGACACGAAGGTCGAGTTTGGGCTGGCTCGCGATGAGGAAATCGTCCTGATAGACGAAGTCCTCACCCCCGATTCGTCCCGCTTCTGGCCAAGAGAGCAGTACACGCCCGGTCAGGGACAGCCCAGCTTCGACAAACAGTATGTCCGCGACTATCTCGAGCAGATTCGTTGGAACAAACAGCCGCCCGTCCCGTCGCTGCCGGACGCGGTCGTCCAGCGCACGCGTGAGAAGTACGTCGAAGCCTTCCGCCGCCTGACCGGCCGGGAGCTGGCGTAAGGCGGACGCCGGTGCGCGATCAGCTCGAACGCCTCGTGCTGGAAATGCTCGACAAGGGCGTCCTCTATGACGATGCCCGCCGGGAGTTCGAGAAGATGTTCATCGCCCGGGCGCTCCAGCGCTCGCAAGGGAACGTCGGGGAGGCCGCCGATCTCCTGGGTCTCCACCGCAACACCGTCACCCGGAAAGTGGCGGAATATCGCCTCAAACGGCTGAGTTAAGGCCTTAGCAGTCCCTCCGGGAGAGTGCTTGACAGCCCTCCCTGCGTTCGATACATTTAGCAGTCGGTCCTGTTGAGTGCTAACCCGCAGGGCCGCCCGTCACAACCTAACCCTCTTTCGGTGGAGTGAGAACGGTATGGCAGTAACCGCTACGCAGACGGCAGTCAAGATCCGCCCCCTCCACGATCGCGTGATCGTGGAGCGCCTCGAGGAAGGCGAACAGAAAATCGGCGGCATCATCATCCCCGACACGGCCAAGGAAAAGCCGCAGCAGGGGAAGGTGATCGCCGTAGGGAAGGGCAAAACCGAGAAGGACGGCAAGGTCACGCCGCTCGACGTCAAGGTCGGCGACACCGTGCTGTTCGGCAAGTACTCCGGCCAGGAGATCAGGATTGACGGCGAGGACCGGCTGATCATGCGCGAGGAAGAGATCCTCGCGATCATCGAAGGATAACCGCCGTAGCGTCCGGCGCAGCCGGATCTTGCAAGGAGATCAAACGAACCATGGCAAAACAGATTGTGTACGGCGAGGAGTCGCGGCAGGCCATTCTGCGCGGCGTCAACCAGCTGGCGAATGCGGTGAAGGTGACCCTCGGCCCGAAGGGACGCAACGTCGTCCTCGACAAGAAGTTCGGCTCCCCCACGATCACGAAGGACGGCGTCACGGTCGCGAAGGAGATCGAGCTGAAGGACGCGCTCGAGAACATGGGCGCGCAGATGGTCCGCGAGGTGGCGAGCAAGACGTCGGACATCGCCGGCGACGGGACCACCACGGCGACCGTGCTCGCGCAGGCGATCTTCCGCGAAGGCGCGAAGAACGTCGTGGCGGGCGCGAACCCGATGGAGCTGAAGCGCGGCATCGAGAAGGCCGTCGAAGTCATCGTCGACGAGCTGAAGAAGGCGTCGAAGCAGGTGAGCGGCCACGCGATCGCGCAGGTCGGCACCATCTCGGCGAACAGCGACGAGACGATCGGAAAGATCATCGCGGAAGCGATGGACAAGGTCGGCAAGGACGGCGTGATCACGGTCGAAGAGGCCAAGTCGATGGACACTTCGCTCGAGGTCGTCGAGGGCATGCAGTTCGACCGCGGGTACCTGTCGCCGTACTTCGTGACGGATCCGGAGCGGATGGAAGTCGTCCTCGAGAACCCGGTGATCCTGATCCACGAGAAGAAGATCAGCTCGATGAAGGACCTGCTGCCGCTGCTCGAACAGGTGGCGCGCGCCGGCCGTCCGCTGCTGATCATCGCCGAGGACGTCGACGGCGAGGCGCTCGCGACGCTGGTCGTCAACAAGCTGCGCGGCACGCTGCAGGCGGCGGCGGTGAAGGCGCCGGGCTTCGGTGACCGTCGCAAGGCCATGCTGGAGGACATTGCGATCCTCACCGGCGGCAAGGCGATTACCGAAGATCTCGGGATCAAACTCGAGAACATCAAACTCGAGGATCTCGGCAAGGCGAAGAAGGTCACGATCGACAAGGACAACACGACGATCGTGGAAGGCGCGGGCTCGCAGGGGCAGATCGAAGGCCGCGTGAAGCAGATCCGGACGCAGGTCGAGGAGACCACGTCGGACTACGACCGCGAGAAGCTCCAGGAGCGGCTGGCGAAGCTCGTGGGCGGCGTCGCGGTCATCAAGGTCGGGGCCGCGACCGAGACCGAGATGAAGGAGAAGAAGGCACGCGTCGAGGACGCGATGCACGCGACGAAGGCGGCCGTCGAAGAGGGGATCGTTCCCGGCGGCGGCGTGGCGCTGATTCGCGCGGGCAAATCACTCGACACCCTGACGCTCGAGCACGACCAGAGGGTCGGCGTCGACATCATCCGCAAGGCGATCGAAGAGCCGCTTCGCTGGATCGCGACCAACGCGGGCCAGGAAGGCTCGATCGTCGTCCAGCGCGTGAAGGAAGCCAAAGGCGACGAGGGCTACAACGCGTCGACGGACAAGTACGAGAACCTGGTCGCCGCGGGCGTCATCGACCCGGTCAAGGTCGTGCGCACGGCGCTCCAGAACGCCTCGTCGATCGCGTCGCTGCTGCTGACGACCGAAGCGCTCGTCTCGGAGATTCCGGAAGAGAAGAAGGAAGCTTCGGGCGCGGGCGCCGGCGCCGGCATGGGCGGGATGTACTAAGGCCGAAGGCAGAAGGTAGAAGGCAGAAGGTAGAAGGCAGAAAGGGCCGGCTGGGAGAACATCCCGGCCGGCCTTTTTTGTGCCGCGAAACTCGCGCCGCCCATTGTAGATTCTTCACCGGGAGGAGCGCGGATGATCAAACGAGTCGTGCCGGCGATGATCGTGTGGATGGCGGCCGCGCCCGTGGCGGCCCAGTCCGGCGCCACGGGCGGCCCACGGACGCTGAAATGGTCGATCGAAGTACACGGCGGCGCGAACGCCCCCACCAACCCGAGCGGAGGAACCAGCGCGCTGCCGCCGCCGGGCGTCACGTTCTCGACGCTCGTCGGGCGCGACAGCCGCCGCGTGCCGTCGTGGTATTTCGGCGACGGCGCGTCGCTGCTGAATCAGATCGCTCAGTCGCTATTCACGAGCGCCAGAATCACGCCGCTGGACGACTTCGCGCGTGCGCCGATTGCGCGCCGGCGCACGGGCGCCTCGGTCGGCGCACGCCTGACGCGAACGCTCTCTGCCCGGTTCAGCGTCGAGCTGGCGGTCGACTATCACGCGGCGCCGCTCCGCCTCCGAGACGACGCGACGTCGGCCGTTGAACCCACCCGCGCGAGCTTCGTCACCGCGTGGAACGCGATTCTCGCGACCGGTCCTTTCTTCGCGCCGCTCGTCACCTCGAAGACGACGCCCAGCGGCGGCCGCGGCGGACAGTACGTCACCACCGGCGTGTTGAACGTGGCGTTGATGACGGGCCGCCGGACGACGCCGTACGCGAGCGTCGGCGCCGGGATGATTTCGGCTCGCAGCTCGGCGCAACCGCGCGTGGATCTGATCGGCAACTACCAGTTCCAGATTCTGGGCGCCGTGCCGATCAACGAGACGGACTCCATCCACATTCGTGCCGATACCTCGGCACACAGAGCCGCGGCTGTCATCGGAGGCGGGGTCGAATTTGCCGCGTCGCCGCGCTGGGGCATCCGCGTGGACGCGCGCGATCTGCTGAGCGGCAACCGCACGAGTACGCGGCTCGACGCCGCGCCGTCGGTTGCGATGGGGACGCCCGTGTTCACCATCGCGTCCCTGACGACGCCAAGCCTGCAGTTCAGCACCGCGAGCGGCGCCACCTCCACGCTGAGCGGATCGGCGATCCAGGGATTCCAGACCTTCAAAGTCACGGGTATCCGGCACGATGTGTCGATTGCCGGCGGTGTGTTCTGGCGGTTCTAGACACGACGACGGAAGACGGAAAGCGGAAAGAAGAAACCGGAAAGCTGGGAGCTGGAAGCTGACTAACGAAGCGTGAATTCCACTTCGACGATGACCCACACGGCGACGGGCTGTCCCTGTCGCATGCCGGGGCGGAACTTCCACGACTTCACGGTGCGGACCGCTTCCTGATCGAGGCCGAACGTCGGATCGAGCGATCGCGTGATCCGGACTTCGCCCACGTTGCCGTCCGGCAGGACGACCGCCTCGAGGCTGATCGTGCCGGAGACCTTCGCGCGCATCGCGTCGGCCGTATAGTTCGGCCGCGGACTGAAGATCGGCTGCGGATTGGAAACCCCGTTGCCCGGCTGATAGACGCCGCCGCCCGTGCCGCCGCCTGAACCCGGGCCGAGACCCGAGCCATTCCCCGGGCCGATGCCGGAGCCGTTCCCGCCGCCGGCGCCGTTGTTGGTGCCGGGCCCGAGCGACGATGCGCTCGGCAGATTCTCGAGGATGCCGGGAAGCTGAACCACGCCCGCCGTCACGCTCTGCACCGGAATGTCGACCTTCTGCTCCGGCTTGGGCTCGTCCTTCGGCTTCACGGGGTTTTCGAGTTTTTCCGGTTTGGTTACGGGAACCGTTACTTTCTCTTTCCCGACCAGCTCGACCTTTCGCGCCGGCTGGGGCGTGTTGTTGCCGCCGCCTCCGCCGCCGCCCCCGGGGCCAGGTTGCTGCAGCCAGACGGCGACGATGGTCGGCGCGTTGTCCATCAGGCGCTGCTGGACACTCGGACGAGTGCCAATCCAAACCAGCAGCGCGACGACTATTACGTGCACGGCGGCCGACACGCCGGCACCTTCCCACCATCGGCCCCTCAGCGGAGCGGAGGCAGGGTTGTCGGAGAGAAAGCGTGCGTTGGGGCTTTCGCCCGGCGGGCGTTCAGGCATTCCGAAATTCAGGGGATCGGGGATCGATGCCGTCAATGCCATTGTGGCTGACCCGCAGCGGAATGGCAACAGTGCAAGACGGATGCCTCAGCAGATGGTGCTAAGGGTGCTAGTGGTGCTAAGGGTGCTAAAGGTGCTGGTGCCAAAAGTGCTAATGGTGCTAATGGTGCTAAGGGTGCTCGTGCTATGGTGCTCCCGTGCTGGTGGTGCTGATTTGCCGACGCTTCTGAACCCGTCATCGCATTAGGACGCCGCGTCGTCGTTTCGGGTCGGCACAGCAACCAGGCACCTTCAGCACTAGCACCCTTGGCACCCTGGCACCCTTAGCACCAGCACCTCTAGCACCGTTAGCACCCTCAGCACCTTTAGCACCTCACGATCCAGTAGCACCTCGCCGTCACACTCGCCCTGCCCACGCCCCGATGGCGGCGTTCCCGCCGCCGTAGGCGTGCAGCGTCGCGAGCGCATCGGCGGCGCGCGGCAGGCTGTGAATGGCGACGAGGACGCCGCCGCGCGCGACGAGCCGTTCGAAGATCTGGCCGTCGTGCCGCTGAAATCCGGCGCGGCCGATCGTCGCCGCAAGACCATCCGTCGTCAGACGCCGGTCATCGCCTTGAAGCGTCTCGAGGAGCGCGCCGGCGCCAACCACGCCGTCGAGCCCCGCGGCCTCGATCGGCCGCGCCGGACCCTGAAGGTGCTTCTCGATCAACTGCCGCAGGTCCGGCGAATCCTTCCCCATCAGCGTGACCGCTTCGGCGGGAAACCCGTGGCGGGTCAACGCCTCGAGCCCGCGCGCGGCGTCGGCGGCGTTCTGGAACACGCCGATCGTGAAGCACCGCGCGCTCACGGCGCCCCGCGCCAATTGACGATGTCGATCGATCGCGCGCCCGCCTCGTTCAGGGCGGCCTCCACCTGAGGGACCCGGCCGTCGCGGAGATGGACGCCGAGCAGAATCGCGCCGCGTTCGACCTCGCGCTGGAGCGCTTCGGCGCGATCGTGCGGGACGCCCGCGCTCGAGAGCACCGACGCGACGCCGCCGGCGACGTGGCCGGCCGCTTCGCCAAGGCCGGCGGAGAGCGGCCCGGCCGCGACGATCGGTCCGATCCCCGGCATGACCACCGCAATCGCCGCGAGCACCTGCGCGCCGAGCTCGCCCAGACGCGCCGCCGCGCGCGAGTCCTCCACCTCGGCGCCCGGCGTCGCGTCCCACTGCTCCGCGAGCGCCCCCTCTTCATCGTGGTTCTGCGCGACGACCGAGATCTGCTCCCGCGCGATCCCGAGCGCATGAAGCGCGCGCGCCGCCGCGGCGGCGGACGCCGGACTGTCGAAGAGCGCGATGACGAGCGGATGGGACATGCGTCGATTGCCGATTGCCGATTGCCGATTGCCGATTGAGGAATTGCTGAATGCGGAATGCTGACTGAAATGCCGATTGTGGAATCAGAGCGTCAGGCTTTACTTCAGCAATCAGAATTCAGCATTGAGCTTTCAGCGTATTCTATCAACTTGCCGATGCCCGATCACGCCGCACCTCGCCTTCGGCATTCGCCAATCGGCATTCAGCATTCGCCATCGATCCATTACGACGTCGTCGTCGTGGGGGCGGGGCCGGCGGGGGCGATGGCGGCGCTGGGGCTCGCGAGGCGCGGCGCTCGCGTAGCCATGGTCGATGGCAGCCATCCGCGCGAGAAGCCATGCGGTGGCGGCGTCACGCGGCGCGCGCTGCAGTTGATCGACGAAGACTGCGGAGGGGACGGCGTCGCGATCGCGGATGCCGTTTTCGAGGCTGCC
>QHWR01000052.1:14961-23908 GCA_003223835.1 Acidobacteriota bacterium
CGGTGCGACGCTGGTGCCGGCACGCGCGACGCACGTCCAACGCACCGGCGGAACGTGGACGATCGAAACCCGACATGGCGCCCTGCACGCCGATTGGCTGCTCGGCGCCGACGGTCCGTCGGGCATCGTTCGCAAGCAGGTGCACGCGCCGTTTGCCCGCAGGCAGCTCTCGATCGCCGCGGGCGCGTTCGTTGACGGCGTCCGCACCAGCGAGATCGCGGTCGCGTTTCTCGATCGTCCGCGCGGCTACCTGTGGTCCTTCCCACGTCCGGATCACCTGGCGGTTGGCGCGTGCGCACAAGCCGACGAGTGCACCGCCGGCGCGCTGCACGCCGCCACCGCGCGCTGGCTGGACGCCTATGCGCCCGCGGCGAACCGCCCACGGCGGACCTACGCGTGGCCGATTCCGTCGTTGTCCGCCGGCGACTTCGATGCGGAGCGGCCCGCCGGCGAAGGCTGGATGCTGCTCGGCGACGCCGCGGGGCTCGTCGACCCGATCACTCGCGAAGGCATTTACTTCGCGCTCGGCTCCGGAGCCGCGGCGTCGGCCGCGCTCGCCGCGCGCGATCCGGCGCGCGAGTACGAGGACGCCATCCGCGACACCGTCCACGACGAGCTGCGCCGCGCGGCGCGGATCAAGGACGCGTTCTTCCGCCCTCGCTTCACCGCTCTCCTGATGCACGCGCTCGACCGCAGCGCGCCGATCCGCGACGTCATGATCGATCTGATCGCCGGCCGTCAGAGTTACCGCGGCCTCGAGCGCCGGCTGCTCGGAACGCTGGAAGTGGGGCTCATGATGAAACTGATCGCGTCGACCCTCATTTCGCCAGATATCCATCCCTCGCCCGCACCGTGACGTCCGGACGGTTGACGCGGACCGCGATCGAGCGCCACTGCTCTTCACCCTGGACGATCGGGCGCGACGGCGAATAGCCGAGCAGATACTGGTGACGCAGTTCGCTGGCGATCGTCTGCAGGATCGTGTTCAGCTCCTGCGGTCGCGACGACTGAAAGGAACGGCCGCCCGTCAGCGTCGCGAGCTCGGCGAACACCACGGGACGCTCGCGGCCGAGCGCAATCGGATAGATCATGACGTCGGATCGGCGCGCCTTGGCGAGCGCATCCGCCGCGCTCGCCTCGCTGTACCGATCGTTGCCGTCCGACAACAGCACCAGCGCGCGGCGGCCTTTCGCCGTTTGAATCGCGTCGATCGCGCGGATGACGGCATCGTACAGCCCCGTCGTCCCCCAGGAATCGAGGCGCGTCAACGCCGCGTACTGCGCCTGACGATCCGCGGACAGCGGAGCGACGGTTTCCGTGTCCGAGCCGACGGCGATGATCATGGCCTGGTCGGACGGCCGGAGCTCCCCCAGGAACGTCCGCGCCGCGCTCTTCGCGAGCGCGAGGCGGTCGCCGCTCATGCTGAAGCTGCGGTCGATCGCGATCGCGACCGACAGGGGAAAGTCGCCGGCCGCGAAGACCGATACCGTTTGAGCGGCCCCGTCCTCGAGCACGGTAAAGTCGTCGCGCGTGAGGCCCATGATGGGCTGGCCCGTCCGATCCGTCACCGCCGCGTACACCTCGACGACGTTGACGCCCGAGGTGAACTGCGCGGCGCCGGCGGCCGCCGCGAGCGCCAGGGCGGCGCAGCCGAGGAGCGTGATAAGATCTGGCCGTCTTCCGTAACAACTGGAGGGCCTTATGCTGGGCCGCGTCGGACTGCCGGAACTCATCATCATTCTCTTGATCATCATCCTGGTCTTCGGCGCCAGCCGGCTGCCGGACATCGGGCGGGGCATCGGGAAGGGCATCCGCAATTTCAAGGAAGCGACGCGCGACAGCCGCGACAATCCGGACGCGTAATTCTCAGAGAATCACCCGGGACTCCCCCACCCGCCGGGTGACGCGCTCGCGATCCAGCCACTCGAGCAGCGGAATCGCGTACTTCCGGGACACCCCGTAGCGATCCTTGAACGCGGCGACGTCGAGCCGGGCCGCGGGGCCCGCCGTCTTCAGGGCGGCGATCTCGTCCTTGAGCCGCGCCAGCGCGTCGGCGTGGAAGAGCAGCGCATCCACCTTGATCAGACGTCGATTGCGCAGGAGCAGCTTCGAGACGCGCTCCGCGACGGGCGCCGCCACCTCGGCCGCGGACGCCGCCGCCGGGAGATCCGGCGGCGCGAGCCCTGCGTCGCGATACACGCGCTCGAGCGCGGCCTCGGCGCGCGCCTCGTCGGGCGACAGCGACACGGTGTGCCCGGCGAGCGCCAGCCGATCGCGCCCGCCGATCGTTCGCGACGCCTCGAGCGCCGCGACGACGTGGTCGAACAGCGCGGGCGCGGCCAGACGTCCGAACACTTTCTCGCGCGCTTCCTCGCGGGGCAGACCTTGAGACAACGGCGATGCGCGGTGGTGCGCCGTAAGGGCGGCGGTCAGCCGATCGCCGAGACCCGACACGACCGGCGCCGCAAACAGCAGGTCGCCGGCCGCGACGATCGCGCCTGCTGCGACCATCCGATCCACGAACGTGGTCGCGGCCGCCGGCGTCAGGCCCGCGCGCGACGTCAACGCGGCCATCGCGAAGCCCTGCACGCCGCGCTCCTCGATCATCGCGAGCACCGCTTCGTCGTCGCTGGCATCGAGACGGCGGAAGCGCCGCGCGCCCGCCGGCGTACGAATCGCCGTCCGCGTCGGCGCGGGGTCGAGCACGCGGCCGCCGCCGATCGTGACCGCGGGTGAGTACGCTCGAATGATGAAGCGGTCGCCGCGCGTGAGGACCGCCGGCGCTTCGAGCCGGATTCGCGCGGCGGCCGAGGCGCCCGGCGTCAACTCGGTCATGACCGCCGCGGCGCCGTGGGTTCGCGCGGCCAGCGCGATCCGGCCCAGCACTTCGCTCGTCCCGTGATGAAACCGCACGCGCGCGCCGTGCTTCAACGGCCTCGCGTCCGCGAGGAGATCCACCGTCGCGTCGAACCGGCGCGTGACGTCGAGCGCGCCCGGTTCGCTCAGCGTCTGGCCGCGTGACAGATCGGCGACGTCGGCGCCGCCGACATTGACGGCGACGCGGCGTCCGGCCCCCGCGGAGCGCTGCGACGCGCCGTGCACCTGAAGGCCGCGGACCTTGACGGGACGTCCGCCCGGCAGCGCGACGAGCTCCTGGTTCTCGCGCAGTTCGCCGGCCGTGAGCGTCCCCGTCACGACGGTGCCGAACCCGCGCATCGAGAAGACGCGATCGATCGGCAGCCGCGGCGCTCCTTCCGAACGTCGCGCGGGGACGGCGGCCGCGAGCCGCTGCAGCGCATCGCGCAGCGCGTCGAGCCCCAGGCCGGTCTTCGACGACACGGGCACAATCGGCGCGTCCGCCAGCAGAGAGCCCGCGACCAGCTCGCGCGCGTCGAGCGTCGCCAGCTCCAACGTGTCCGCGTCGACGAGGTCCGTCTTCGTGAGTGCGATCACGCCGCCCGGCACCTGCAGCAGCCGGCAGATCGCGAAGTGCTCGCGCGTCTGCGGCATCACCGACTCGTCGGCCGCGATCACGAGCAGGACGCCGTCGATGCCGCCAACGCCGGCGAGCATGTTCTTGACGAAGCGCTCGTGCCCCGGCACATCCACGAACGCGAGGTCGAAGCCGCCCAGCCGCGCGTGCGCGAAGCCGAGATCGATGGTGATCCCGCGCGCCTTCTCTTCTTTCAGGCGGTCCGGGTCCGTGCCCGTGAGCGCGTGCACGAGCGCGCTCTTGCCATGGTCGATGTGGCCGGCGGTCCCGATGACGACGGAGCGGATCACGTCATCGATTGTCGAAGGCAGAGCGCCGGAGTGTCAACCGGCGTCAGCGACGAACGCTAATGGAGACGCGCACGCTGCGCCCCGGCAGCGCGCCGAGCGGTTGTCCAAACAGCGGCGATCCGAGAACGCCGTTGAGGGTGGTGAAATTGCGGGCGCCGAGCAGGTTCTCCGCTCGGAGGGCGACGTCGAGCGTCAACGACCGCTTGATGATGCGGTCCAGCGGCACCGGCACATAGCCATACGCATCCACCGACCGGTAACCCGGACCCGCGCCGCGGTTGCGCTGTGCGCCATTGCGGTCGAGAAACAGTCCGTTACGGTCGGGATCCAGCCCGGTGATCACGTCGAACGGCGGGCGGCTGCGCCATTCGGCGAGAATCGACAGACGAACGGATCGAGTCGGGACGAGATCCGCGACGACAGTCACGTGATGCGCGGGGACATCCGAGCTGCGCCCGTGCTCGGCGACGAGGTCGTCGTATCGCGCCGCGAATGAGGAGGGACCGTCGGTGTCGTCATACGACGAGACGTAGGAGTAGTGCGCGGTGAATGACTGCGCGCGCCAGCGCGATCCCGCGCGAATGTGCAGCTCGTGCCGATCGCGTCGCCGATTGGATTCGAGCCGATCCAGCCAGCCGTCCGGCGCGGGAAGCCGGCGCCAGCCATACAGCGAGCGTCCGCGAGTCCACGTGTGCGCGGCCGCGATGCTGATCTCGCCGATATGCCGCTCCAAGCCAGCGACGATGATGAGGTCGCGCCGCCGCCTCAGAGCCGCATCCAACGCGGACGTCACGAGCGACTTCTGGACGCGATCATCCTCGTACGTCGCGATGGTGAGTGGCGGGTCGAGAACGATCGTCTGTGCGTTCGCGCCGGCGTATCGACGGCCGGCAGCCAGCAGATCGGCCGTCCACGCGCTCGTGAACGTGCCGGCGCCGCCATGCACGCGCCACGTGCGCCAGCGGTTCTGCGCGGTGATGCGCGGCGACGCCGTCCACCCCGCGTCGGGCTGATAGTCCACGCGCACGCCGGAAGCGACATGTCTTGCAGGCGTGCGGTACAGGTCAGTCTGCACGAATGCCGCGCAGCTCCAGGTTCGGCCCGAGGCGCGGCGTGTGGGCGGAGAACGCAGCCACGTCGCGGCGCGCGACATGGCGAGCATGTCGCCAACGCTAGAAAATCGGAAGAGCCCGAATGGATTCGAGACCGTGCGCCCGTCGAACGTCCCCCCTTCCGCGCTGACGCCGGCAAGCCAGCGGCCGCTCGTCGCCTGCGACACGTGCGCCGCGTTCCAGACCGCGATCCTCTCCGTCGCCCGGGCGTCGACAGAGGCTCCGCCGCGGAAAGCGCCAACGACGTCAATCGCCGGCGCGCCGCCGTCGCCGGCGCGCGATGTTTCCGTGATCTGGCCTCGCGCTGCCGTCCGATGCAGAACGCGCGGCGTTCGCGCTTCGTGGGTCATGCGCACGTCGCGCTGACGGATGGAGAGCGCCGCGGCAGCATCTGGCGTCGTGAGGGCGTCAGGAATGGCCGATCCCCGGCTCGCGTTCAGCGCGCTGACGACGACCGACGCGCGCTGCGTGGCGTCGCCCCAATGAAGGCCGGCCGAGTATCGAACGGTGTCCGCCCGGTCCTCGACGGTGCCATTGATCGGGCCATCGCGGCCGACGGCGCGAAACGGCTGAGCGAAGCGATCGCGTGAAACGGCGATCGACGCCGAGAACGACGTCCGCGCCGGCGGCAACGGACCGTAGGCGTAGCCCTGAAAGCCGCGGGTGCGACGGTCGCCGCCGCCCATTGGATTTGCGCCGCCGGCCGCCAGCGGAGCGGCGTTCAGGGCGAGGCGCCAGCCGCGCTGCGGTGGGCGAGTAACGATCTCGACCCGAGCGAGCGGCGGACCTCCATAGCGAGGCGAGAACGGATCCTCGTCGATTGTGAGCGATTCGATTGAGTTCGCGGGCGGCAGCAGCGTCGCCGGCAGGCCGTCAACAAGGACCGACGAGCCGCTCGCGGTCGCGCCGGCGCGCCGTACCGCGTAATTCATCAACGAATCGAGATCGCCCCCAAACGCCGTGACGGCGTCGTCGCGGAGCTGCAGGAACGTCGGCCCGCGTTCCGGCGGCGGCGCGATCACATCCACGCGCGATTCCAGCCGTGCGAGCTCGAGATGCAACAGTACCGGCGCCGCCGGATCGACGCGCAGCCGAAGCGGTTCGAATCCGTCACCGCGCGCGATCACGTCGCACGCTGAAGTCCCCTTCGTGTCCACCGTGAACGTCCCGTTGTCGGCGGTCACGGTGCGCGCGACCGCGCCCTCGCAGGCAACCGCGACCATGACGCCGCCCACGCCGCGTCCAAGAGGATCGACGACCATGCCCGTCAGCGTCCGATTCGCGTCCTGCGCGTACGTCGTCGCCGCCGAAGCCAGAACGGCGAGACAGGCGATCGTTCCACGCCGGCTCACGGGCAATAGAAGCCCAGCCCGCTGTTCTCGCCCGAGCGGAGTCCCATGCATGTGCAGTACGCGCGCGCTTCTCTATATGCGACAGCTCTTCTGATTCTGAAGCTGTTGCTGCTGCATCAAATAGTTCCCGAGCACGAGCCCGGCGAGTGCGCCACCGCCGATGATCAGGAGCGGCATCATCATGTCGGGGCCTGGGTTCGGCGGGTTCTTCTTGTCGTCCGGCCCCTTGAACGTCCCGCCCCCTTCCACCGCCTGGGCCGACTCCCATGGCCCACGCAGAATGGACAAGCCTTGCCGGATCAGGTTCTCGAGCTCGCGTTCGGAGATCGGCGAGATAACGGGCGTCTCAGTGTCGCTGGGGAACTCCGCCCCCGATCCCGCGGGCACCTCGTAGCTATGGGGCAAAGGGCGCCGCCAGGCGCCCGTCGCGTCACTGAAGGAACTCGCGCTCGTCGCCCCCTCCGTGGTGCGCGTGTACGTTGTGCCGGGCCGGGCCCCCCGTCCTTCGAACCGATGCCACCGGCCGGGCACGTAACGGCCCCGCGGAATGAAGATGCACGTATAGATCGTGCCGAGCGCGGAAATGATGCTGTTCGCCGTTCGGATCGAGAAATGATATCCGGTCACCGACGCGGGACGGATAGCGGCGTCCACGCGCCCTTGCGAGAGGTGTATCCGGATTTCGTCGGTGTTCCGATCGAACTCTATGGCCGTATAGGGTCCGAACGTTACCTTGCCCACGGCAATCTCCAGCTCCGACTGGCCCTCGCTGATGACCGGTTCGCCCCAGCGGATCGCGTCGCCGCGGCGAAGGACCTTGAGCTCGCCCCCGCGGTCGACCACAACAGATTTCCCGACTCGTTTCACCGTGGCCGCGATGTCGGCGGGGCGGGCGCCGCGCTGTGATTCGTCGCGTGCTCCGGTGGCGGCCGCCGGCAACTGTGTAGCGATGAGAACGAGAGAGAGGACGCTCGCGAGCACACGTCGACCGGTCATGGGACCTCCAAAAGCGCAATGTGTTGACGAACGCTAGGCGAAACCCGCTAGACTCGCAATCGACAAGTCGCGACAATTCACGCCAACTCGCGCCCATGGCTATGGACACACCCGGCCCGCCGCGGATTCGCCTCACCTCCTGGAAAGAAATCGCCGGCCACCTCGGACGCGACGTCCGCACGGTCCTCCGATGGCACAAGGCCCGCGGACTCCCGGTGCACCGGGTGCCGGGCGGCAAGGGACGGAACGTTTTCGCGTACACCGACCAGCTCGATGCGTGGCTGGAGGGCTCGGGGAATGCCGCGCCGGTCGCCGTTGCGCCGATCGCGCGGCGCGGAAGCGTGCGCCTGTGGGCCGGCGCTGCGATGCTGATCGTCGTCGTGACGGCGGGGATCGCGCTGATTCTCGCCCGTCCGGGGGACGTCGCCTCAATCACCGTCTCGGGCGATTCGGTGATCGCGCTCGACGCGGATGGGCGTCAGCGCTGGTCCCATCGAATCGCCGGCGCAGCGCGCCTGCACCTCTCGGCGCCGCGAGGGCCGATCTTCGCGGACCTCGACGGCGATGGCCGGGACGAGATCGTCGCAGGCATCACCGCGTCGGACGCGCAAGGCCATTTGCGCGACGCCTTGTATTGCTTTACCGACGACGGACGTCTGCGCTGGACGCGCAGCCTCGACGACGGTGTGAGGTTTGCGTCCGGGACGTATGGGCCGCCTTGGATCACGGGCGATCTGCGGGTCGTGCGGCTCGACGGCCGGACGCGAGTTCTGTGGGCCGCTCATCACGACGTCTGGTGGCCGTCCCTGCTCGTCGTCCTCGACGAAGCAGCCAACGTCGCTGGACGATTCGTGCACGCCGGGTGGATCACGCGCGTCGAGGCGTCCGCGGACGGACGCAGCGTGCTCGCGGCGGGCGTCAGCAATCGCCGCGATGCCGCCGTCCTGTTCGCGCTGGATCCGCACGCGCTGACCGGCGCGATCCCGGAGCCCGACTCGTCTCCGTATCGATGCCTCGACTGCGCGCAGGTGCTTCCGCGGCGGACGGTCGTGTTCCCCCGCAGCGAAGCAAACCGCGCGGCCGACCAGCTGTCGCTCCATGAAGCCGTCGAAGTCGGGGCCGACGGCTCCGTGCTCGTGCGCGTCCGGCAGCAGACCGGCGTCCCCGCCGACGCGATCTTCGAATTCTCACCGCGGCTGGATCTGAAGCGCGCGGCGTTCAGCGATCTTTACTGGGATTGGCACCGGCGATTGGAATCGAGCGGCGTGCTCCGGCATTCGGCCGACGCGTGCCCCGAGCGCACGCCGCCCGTCAGCGTCGTCTTGCCGCCTTCTTGAACACGCGTTCGCGCCGGCCCGGCCGCTGTTTGCGCCGCTGGTCGGACTTCGGTTCGGCTTTGCTGCGCCGCGCTCCGCGGTTGCGTTCCGACTCCCGGACGCGATCGAGGATCTCCACGATGCCGAGATCGACCTGACGGCGCTCCATGTCGACCTTGATCACCTGCACGCGCACCTTGTCGCCCAGCCGGTAGGTCTTGCCGGTGTTCTCGCCGCGCAGGATGTGCGCGCGCTCGACGAACCGGTAGTAGTCGTCCGCCATCGTCGAGACGTGCACCATGCCCTCGACGAAGTGCTCGACCAGCTCGACGAACAACCCGAACGCCGCGACGCCGGTGATGTAGCCTTCGAATTCGTCGCCGACCTT
>QHWR01000067.1 GCA_003223835.1 Acidobacteriota bacterium
GCTGCTGCACATCAAGCCCACGACCCTGAACGAGATGATCAAGCGGCACGACATCCGCCCGCGCCGCAAGCGCAACGGCGGCGCGAACGGCTCGGCGACGCGGCCCGTCGAGGAGCCGGAGACGGAGGACGAGGGGACGGCGGTCACGCAGACCGCGAATCGCTGAATCCCCCTGCGTCAGCGTTTTCTTTTCAGCGCCGCCAGGAATTCAGCCGGCGTCTCCACCCTGATCCCGTGGCGGAGCGCCGCCAGAAAGTGGCGGCGGTTGTCCGTCACGATCACATCGGCCCTTGCGGCGCGCGCGATTTCGGCGATGTGGGCGTCGTAGATGCGTCCACCGGCGATCGCGTCCTGCGCGGCGGCCTTCAGCAGTCCCGCGCGATCCGCCGCCGGCAAGTCGTGTACGGCCATCCTCGCAAAGACTTCCTGCTCGACCAGCGCGACGGCGTCCGCGGGCGCGAGCCTGAACTCCGGCGGCAGCCGTGTCGCGACCGAAAAGAATTCCAGACAGCAGTGCCAGGCGGTCGCCGGTGCGCTGGCGCGCTCTGCGGCCCGAAGTCGACGAGGCCGGCGAGCAGCACGCTCGTGTCGAGGAAGACGCTCACGGCCAGCGGTTCCGCTCTTCTTCCACGAGCGACGCGATGTCGATGGCGGGCCGCGCCTCGACGGGGGCGGTCGGTCTCGCGACCAGCCGGCGTCCGACTTTGATCAGCTTCGGGCCGGCCGCGACACGCTCCAGCCGGACGGCGCCATCATCGAGCCAGACCTCGATCTCGACTCCCGGCGCGAGCCCGGCGCGCTCGCGGATCGCCGCGGGAATGACGAGCCGTCCCGCCTTGTCGATGGTAGTACGCATGGCACTAGATTACCATGCGTCATGGTAATCGCCGCGGCCGAACGCGATGGCCCGGCGTCAGCGTCTGACCGGCTGTGACGGGCGGAGACGCGCGAACATCCGCTCGTATTTGGCGAGGATGACATCCCAGCGATAATTCTTCCGCACGTACGCGCGGCCGTTGCGCCCCATCGCGGTTCGCAGCCGATGGTCCGCGACGAGCAGGTTCAGGCACTCGACGAACTCGTCGCGGTCGGCGTAGTAAAGGCCCGCGTTGCTCTTCTGGCAGTGATCGACCAGCACCTCGCTGCGCGCGTTCGCGAGAATCGGCGTGCCGACCGCGAACGACTCGAGCGCCAGCAGCGACAGGCTCTCGTACGGCGACGGCACGACGACGATGGTCGCCGCTTCGAGCGCCTGCAGGCGCTCCTGATCCGACAGGCGGCCCGCGAACCGGATGAAGCGCTCCTCGGGGAGCGGCATCAGCTTGACGCCCATCAGCACGAGCGACGCGTCCCCTCCCTGCTCCACATACGTGCTGAAATACTCGATCAGCTCTTCACAGCCTTTGCCGGGGTCTATCCGCCCGCCATACAAGACGAACGGTCCGTGCAGGCGGTGACGGCGCCGGAAGACGATGCCTCGCCCCGCGAGATGGGGACGCCAGCTTGGCGGCCGATCCTCCTCTTGCACGGGCTCGTCGGCGTCGTCGGCCTCTGACTCCTCTGATTCCGCGCCGTTCGTCCGGTCCCGCTGGTACACCTGCGCCTGCGGCAGATCCACGCCGCAGCCGACGGTTTCCTCCTCGAGCGCGCGTATCGAGAAGTGGGTCGTGAGAAAGCGCCGCTCCACCTCGGTGTTGTAGGCGATGCCCGCCGGCTGGCTGAAGAGCTCCTTGTAGATCTCGAGGTGGATCGCCGGCTCGTCATGCGCGGTCGGCACGAGGATGCTCTTGTGCGGCGCGATCCTGATGCCCAGCACCGTCGGGGCGTACAAGTACGTGAAAAAGATCAGGATGTCGTATTGATGCTGGTTGCGATCCAGATACTCGAGCAGCGCCGGGCACCACGGTCCCTGCTGCCGCAGCCACTCCATCTCGTCGTCGCGCGTGTGTGGGTTGTTGAAGATCCATTCGGAGTAGCGGTTGAACGCCTGGATGTCGCGCGTGCGTGCGTTCGCGAACCGGCGGACGGTGACGCCGCGCACGCGGTCCGTGCCCTCGGGATCTTCGTTCTTCCACGTCACGTAGTCGCGCGCGCAGGTCGTCAGGACTTCGACCTGGTGCTTCGGCGCGAGCCGCTCGGCGATGAGGCGGCAGTGATATTCGGATCCGCCGAGGATCTCGTTGCCGTACCGCTGGACGATGAAGGCGATTCTCAATTCAATGCACACCAAACGCGGCGAGAGCGTTCCTCAGGCGCGTGTGAATCGCGTCGGGCGCGAAGTCGCGTACGCGTTGGCGCTGCCCGTCGAGCACGCGCTCACGCACGCCGCGATCGTACACGAGCGAGCCGAGGAGCTCGGCGGCGACCTCGAGGTCCTTCGGCGCGAAGAGCACGCCCGCGCCGCCGAGCGTCTCGGGAACGGCGCCGGCCGCGTACGCGAGTACCGGCACGTCCGCCGCCATCGACTCGACCAGGGGCACGCAGAATCCTTCGTGCTCGCTCAGCGACACGTACGCATCGGCCCACCGGTAAAACGCCGCGAGGTCGTCGTCGGGCACCGGGCCGGTGAACCAGAACCGATCCGGCAGCATCTTGAAGTCGGCGATCAGCGACCGGATCTGCGCATGGTAGCGCGGGACGCCGTCGTAGCGCCCCACAAAGATGAAGCGGTAGTGACTGTCGACGTACCGCTTGTACACCTCGGCGAGCCGGATGTGATCTTCGATCTTCTTGTTGGGGACGATGCGGCCGACGAAGAGAATGTTGATCAGGCCGTCGCCGAGAATCCGCTCGAGCGCGGGACGGCGCGGCGCCGACGTAATGCGCTCCGTGTCGACCGCGATGGGCATGACGCCCGTGCGCGCGAAGCCGAGCGCCGCCAGCTCCTGCCGGTTGAACTCCGAGTCGCCGAGCGCGAGGTCCACGCGGCCCGCGAGCGTGGCGAGTTCGCGGCGGCCCAGCGCGGCCAGCCGGAAGAGCGCCGGATCGTACGGCGCGAAGAATGCCGCGGGGGTGATGTTGTGATACTGCAGCACGCGCGCGCCAGTCAGCGATGCAAACGCCTGCGTCATCGGCGACGGGAGCGCGAAGTGGAAGATGGTGAGGTCGCCGCGCCGCGCCTCCGGGTCCGTGAACGGACGGACGTCGCTCCGCAGGTCGTCGTCAATCGTGAGCGCGTAGATGGCAGAGACGTGGCCCATCGTCCGTAGCAGATCGCGCACGCGCCGCGCGCTGTCCCCAATCGCGTCTCCACGATGCGCCGCCGGAACCCATTGGTTGATGATCACTGGTCGGATGACGGATGACGGACGGCGGATGGCGGATGGCGGATGGCGGTTGACGGATGACGGATGGCGGATGGCGGCGCGGAAGCATGGGCGATAGTGGATGTCGCGAGCTCTTCCGTCATCCGTCCTCCATCTTCCGTCATCCGATCCGGAAGCGCCCTGTAAAGCGCCGGCCGGAACTGCCGGAGCTCTTCCAGCCGCTCGGCGAGGTCGAACTGAGACCAGAAGTCCCACGCGACCTCGGGGGCGGGCTGTGGCGCCCCGGCGAGGAGGCGATTGACGAACGCGAGCAGCGTGCCGGCAAAGTCGCGGCGGCGCAGGCGTTCGAGCGCCGCGTCCTGCGATGCGATCACGCTGTCCTCGACCGCCCGATCGGTCATGACGGCGTCGATCAGGCTGGCGACCTCGAACGGATCCTTCGTCCCGAACAACACGCCGCCGCCGTCCATCGTCGCGGGCACCGCCGTGGCCGCGTACGCGAGCACCGGGACACGCTTGTAGAACGCCTCCACGATCGGGACGCAGAACCCTTCGTGTTCGCTCGCGCAGAGAAACACGTCCGCGACGTCGTACAGCGCCGTCAGTTCCTCGTTGCTGACGTGCCCGAGGAAATGCACGTCCGGCGTGCCGAGGCGCGCGATGAGCTGCTGCAGCATCGCGAGGTAACGCTCGAATCCGCTGTAGGACCCGACGAGCAGCAGCCGCGCACGCGGATTGTGGCGCGTCCGGTAGGCGTGGAACGCCCGGATGACGTCCTCGAACTTCTTGTTCGGGATCACGCGTCCGACGAATAGCACGTTGGTCCACCCGTCGTCGAAATCGCCGGCGATGAGGTCGTTCGGTTCGACGTCCAGATGGGAGAAGCCGGGGACGACGGGCAGGACGTCGGTCGCGGGGAACCCGAGGTGCTCGAGCTCCTCGCGGTTGAACGCCGAGTCTCCCACGGCGAGCGCCGCGCGGCCGATGTAGGCTGTCAGCTCGCGCCGCCCCCGGTAGCACAGCTTCACGAGATCCTTATGGACGCCGAGAAAGTACGCGGGGGGCGTGATGTTGTGGTAGACGAGCAGCATTCGCCCGGGCAATGCGTACGCGGTGCGCGATGCGCGCGAGCCGATCGAGAAATGGTGAACGAGGACGTCGTCGGGCGCGATCGCGCCCACCATCCCGCGATAATCCGTCGTGACGTGTTCGAGGCGCGGGTCGGCGGTCTCGACGAAAATCTCCGAGTCGAAACCCGCGCTTTCGAGCACGCGCCGAATGCCCAGGACCTCGTGGCCAATCGCGTCGCCGTAGCCAAGCGTGGCGAGCACCTGATGAACGCGCGGGCGGCGGGCGGTCATGCGGGTTTTGCTCTTCCGCCTGAAGGCGGAAGCCACGCGTCCGCGCGCGCGGCCAGCGCCCCGCCTGCTCTTTCGATCTCGTGGCTTCCGCCTTCAGGCGGGAGGATCGCCGCTCCTGACGGAATCGACGCCAGCACCTCGTTCGCCGGCGGCACGTCGCGGCGCCGGCGCGCCATCCAGCCCGGTAGCGGCTCCATCGCGGCCGGCGCTCCGCGTTTCAATGCCGCGAACATGTCGAGGTACTTGCGCTCGATCACCGGCCACGCGTAATGGCGCGCGAAGTATTCGCGGCCGTTCCGTCCGAGACGCGCGTTGAGCGGACCGTTCGATTCGAGCGCGTATAAAGCCTGCGCGAATTCCTCGTACCGCTCGTAATAGAGACCCGCGTTGCTGCGGATGCACTGGCCTTTCAGGACGTCGCACGCGCCGTTCGCCAGCACGGGACGGCCAAGCGCCCACGCTTCGAGCGCGACCATCGACAGGCTCTCGTAATACGACGGCATGACCAGGAGATCCGACGCCGCCAGGGCGTCGAACTTGTCGTCGTCGTCCAGGAACCCGAGATGATGGATCCGCGGGTGCTTCGGCACGTCCATGATCGCGCTGCCAATCAGGACGAGATCGAGCCCGCGTGGAAACGTCGCGGCGTAGCGCCGAAAATGCGAGAACAGCTCGCCGCAACCCTTGTTCTCGTCGATGCGCCCGATGTAAATCGCGAAAGGCCGCTCCATCCGGAACTTGCGGCGGAAGCGCGCCGGATCGGTCCGCTCGGGCACGTCCGATCCGATCCCGACGACGACACCCGGGACGGAAGTATTACGGGCGGCGCCCTGGATCATCGCGCGTTCCTCGGGCGAGTTGTACATCAGTCCGCGGACGCCGCGGAACACGGGCCCGAAGATCGACACCGCGACGGCCGGGTCCCGCTCGGCGGTCGGCACGAGCACGGCTTTCGCCGCGACCCGCCGCGCAAGATGCCAC
Organism: Acidobacteriota bacterium; assembly: GCA_003223835.1. Lineage (GTDB taxonomy): Bacteria > Acidobacteriota > Vicinamibacteria > Vicinamibacterales > 2-12-FULL-66-21 > Gp6-AA38. The sequence continues at coordinate 5,609 of QHWR01000067.1, forward strand.
GCGTGATAGTACCGATAGCTGAAGAGCAGGATGAAATCGAAGCGGTCGGCGGACGCGGCGACGTAGTTCACCAGTCCGGACGATGCCGGTCCTTCGCTCTCGAGCCAGCGCAATTCGTCCGCGATCGAATGCGTCTGTTCGAAGACGCGGTGCGAGCGACGCCCAAAGTCATCGGGGTCTCTCTCGTGCGCGACAGGAAACCGGCGGACGGGAATGCCGTTGACCGGCTCGACGCCCACGGGACGCTCGTTTCGCCACGTGACGTAATCGCGCGCGCAGGTCGTGATGACTTCGACGGAGGCATGGCGCGCCAGACGTTCCGCGATGTAGCGTGCGTGCAGTTCGGCGCCGCCGTTGATGTCGGCGCCGTACCGCTGGACCACGACCGCGAGGTTCACGAGTCGGAGCGGTCCGGCGCGGACGGCGGCCTCTCGCTCGCGGGCGCCTGCGGAGCGGCGTCGCGCGCGCCCTGACCGCTGCCGGTCCCGGCGCCCCCGCCGGTCGCGGGTCCGGCTTCACCGTGCGCACCGCCGGCCCCGCCGCCGTGACGGCGGCCGCGCCGGCGACGCCGGCGCGTGCGCCGCTCGTTGCCGTCGGTGTCGGTCTGGCTGGGGGAGCCGGTGGGCGGTTGAAGCGGCGGGACGGCGCCCGGCCGATATTGCACGACGCCTTCGAGCGCGCGGGCGCGGCGCTCGTCGAAATCGAGCCGGCTCGCAATCGACTCGAGCCGCATCTTCAGGTTCTTCACCTCGATGGAGGCCCGCGTCAGCTCGAGGACGAGGTTGTGGATCAACTCATACGAGAGCGCCTCGGAGCGGTTGTATGACTCGTTGAGCCGCGACTGAATGTGCAGCGCCTCGATCAGCGGATTCGGATTGAAGAACAACTTGAGGATCGGCCGGAGCAGCCGCCGCAGCCAGCGAACGGGCGCCCGGCTGGATTCATAAAGCGTCGTGTCCTCGAACCGGTAATTGCGCGCCGTTTCAGCCGACTCGCGGACCTGCCGGTACTGCTGGAGCAGATCGGAACGCACCCCGCGCGGATCCAGGAACTTCTCCAGCTTGACGTTCGCGAGCTCCCGGATCTCCTCTTCGGTGTAGTCCACGCCCCGCTTCTCCCGGATGCGGGTCCGAATCTGCCGCATGATCTGCTCGACGTCGACGTTGTCGGACCGAACAGAGAAATCACTCATGGCCTTGTCGTTATCGCGGCGCGCCGGCCTGGCGGCGGCGCCGCTGGGCGAACTCCGGCGCTTGTCTGATGCACGTCCCGAGGATGCCGAGCGACCGGGTCAGCGCGCGCAGCCCCGTGCGCTGCAGCTCGGGCGCCTCCGTCCCCACCTGCGGGAATCCGTTGGCATCGGGCGTCACGGTTTCCCAGTTCCGGAACAAACGCCCCCACGGGCTTTGGAGGACGCTCTTCATCATCCGGCGCGCGTTGAGCGGGTACCAGAAGCTGTCGTGGTAGACGACGCTTGCGATGTACGCCCAGGGGGCGAGGACCGTCTTCAGCGACCACTCGATCGGCTTCTTCATCGGTCCCCAGTAGATCTTGTGCTGCATCCGCGACGCGAACGTCATCTTCTTGAACGGCCCGACGAAGTGCCAGTTCTCTGCCGCCGCGGACTGATCGCCCACGATCTCGATCTCGCGCGGATCGCCGCACCCGAGCCCCAGCTCGTGCGCCATCCGGATGAATTTGATCGACATCGGGTCGAATCCCATCAGCTTCGCCGCGACGGCGTCAATCGCCACCTGGTCCGCGCTCGCCAGCAACACGTCCTTCACGTACGGCATCATGCAGCGCGGGCCAGGACCGTCCCCCGCGAACGTGCCGTCCATCACCGCGAACACGCCGCGGTGGATCTTCTTCTGGATCATCAGCAGATCGACGAGCGTCTCGTGGATCACCGGATGGGTCCAGTGCCGGCGCTCGTTCAGCAGCCCTCCGAACGCGTTCTTCATCGCGCCGGTCGTCGTCGTGAACACGTGCGTCTTCACCGTCGGCAGATGGACGATGTTCTCGCCGATGAACCGCTTCGGGATCATGAACCCGTTCGGGTAGACCTCGTTCAGGCACGTGAACTTCTTCGTGAGATCGCCGACGGCGTCCCTGATGTTGATCCACTCTTCGGTCTCGTAGATGTGGATGTTCCGCAGGCCGTGCGCCTCGACGACGTTCACCTGCTTGTTCTCGCGCTCGCCCAGGTGCGCGTCGATGACGACCGTGCGGTTGTGGCACGCGTGAATCAGGTCAGGCGAGTAGCCGTCCTGTTTCATCGCCCGGATGACGCCTTCGAGCTGCCACGGCGTCGTCGAGCTGGCGGGGAAGAAGAAGTGCCAGGAGATGTTGACCTTCAGCGCCGTATCGGCATCCTTCGCTACGACGTCCTGGTAGCCGGCGAGGTTCATCACCGAGTGATAGTCCCGCAGCACCGTGGACGGCTGGGTACGAAGGATCGCGACTTTCGATTTCGCCATGCGGTTAACCCAGGTCGAACAGGCGGAGCTGCGGGCCGTAGATGATGATGGCGACCGCGACCCCCCACAACGCCACGCACATGAGGAGCGGGCGGTCGTTCAACAGCATGTCCGACGGACTGCCGCCTCCCTCTTTCTTGTGGACCAGATACAGATAACGAAAGATGCCGTAGAGCGGGAACACCAGCGTCAGCCCGAGGTAGTCCGTGTGGAACTTCTGGACCGTCTCGGGGCTCACCGTGTAGATCACGTACGAAATCAACGTCGATGCCGTGACGACGGCGATCATCTGATCGAGCAGGTACGGACTGTAGTGCTCCAGGATCGGGCGGTGGCCCGTGGCGCCGTCGGCCAGCAGGACGAGTTCGTGCCGGCGTTTGCTCAACGCCAGGAACAGCGCCAGAAGGATCGTGAGGATCAGCAGCCAGTGGCTCATCGCGACGTCAATCGCGACGGCGCCCGCCGCGGCGCGGAGCACGAACCCGATGGCAATCGTCAGCACATCGATGATCACGATGTGTTTGAGCGGACCCGAGTAGAGCGCCAGCAGCGAGACGTACGCGAGCGATACGACGAAGAACGGGCGATTGATCGTCCACGCGAACCCCAGCGCCGCCGCCAGCAGCACGATCGCCGTCGCGATCGCGAGGTTGACGGGGACGGTGCCCGATGCGATCGGACGGTTTCGCTTCAGGGGATGAAGACGATCGGCCTCCCGGTCCGCCACGTCGTTGACGAGGTAGACGACGCCGGACAAGGCGCAGAAGACCGCGAAGGCAAGCACGCTCCGCCGGATCGACGACGGATCCAGCAGACGCTGGCCGAACAGCAGCCCGAAGAAGACGAACAGGTTCTTCGTCCACTGCGACGGCCGCACGGAGCGGACGAGTCCCAGCAGAAGTGACTGAGCGGGCACGCCGACCCGCTCGCGTCTCGCATCGGTCCGTTGAGCAGTCCTGGAAATGGTGTGTTGCGCCATGCGCGCACGCCGCGCGGCGGGTGGTGCGTCGAACCTAGCGGAAGCTCTTGAGCGCGTCGGCTTCCGAGTCGTAGGTTTCGAAGACGGTCAGCAGCTTCGTGATCGAGAGCAGATCCTGAATCCGCTTCGTCAGGTTCAGCAGCTTGAGCTTCCCCCCCTGACGACTGACCGTGGTGTAGGTCCGCACGATTTCGCCCAGCCCCGCGCTGTCGATATAAGGCACGCCCTCGAGGTTGAGCAGCAGCTGCTTCCGTTCCTGCTGGATGAGAGAATTGATCTTGTCCTTGAGCAGCTCGTCGCCTTCACCCAAGGTCATCTTGCCCTTCAGGTCGAGAATCGTCACTCCGTCCTTGACCCGTTCGTCGATCTGCATTGCCGCTCCTCCAGCCGTACCTGTTCGCCTGAAAAAGACCGGCCAGCGTACTACGGAATTGCAATTAGTGTCAATTTCTACAAGGGTTTCCGGGAATTTCCGACGCGCCTTCCGATCGGCGGCGACGGCGATCGGACAGGGGGCCGCGAGCCGCAGGAAGGTCGGTTTCGGGGGACTCGGAGCGGGCCCGCGTCGCGCCTATTGCTCCTCGTCGCCGTACGGCGAGGGCTGCGGCCCGGGGATGATGCCGGCGATGTCCGGATCTTCGCCCGTCGCGGCCTGGGGGTTCGACGCGCGGCGGATTTTGGCTTCCTCGCGTCGCGCCGCCTTCTGGTTCCGCTTTTCGATCTGCGCGCGCTCGCGCGCGCGTTTGTTTTGCGTGGGTCGGGATCGGTTCACAAGCAGTTCCCCTTTGTGTGTGTTGCCCGCGCCGCGCTCGCGCGCTTCCGTGGGGGCAGGGAGGCCTCTGCATTGTGGCACGACGCCGCGTGGTCTGTCGAGCAGCGGAACTCACCACGGAGAGCGCAGAGATCACGGAGAGAATCCGATCCCCGAGGTCTCAGGATGTCGCGGTGCGATGGCTGACGCCGCCGACGCGTTCCCGGATCGTCTCGATGACCACGTAGAGCACCGGGATGAACACGATATTCAGGAACGTCGACACGACCATCCCGCCCGCGACCGCGGTGCCCACGGAATGCCGCGCTTCCTGCCCGGCGCCGGTCGCGAAGACCAGCGGCAGCACGCCGAGGATGAAGGCCAGGGACGTCATCAGGATCGGCCGCAGCCGGATCCGTCCCGCTTCGATGGCGGCGTCGACGATCGACAGGCCGCGTCCGCGGAGCTGCTCGGCGAACTCGACGATCAGGATCGCGTTCTTCGCCGCCAGGCCGATCAGCATCACGAGGCCGACCTGGCAGTACACGTCGTTGGCCAACCCGCGAATCCACTGCCCCGACAGCGCGCCGAGGACCGCCAGCGGCACGCCGAGCAGGACGATGAATGGCAGCACCAGGCTTTCGTACTGCGCGGCGAGCGTGAGGTAAACGAGCAGCAGCGCCAGCCCGAAGATCGCGATCGACTGGCTGCCGGCCTTCGTTTCCTCGAGCGAGATGCCGGACCACGCGTAGGTCATGCCGGCCGGCAGCGTGCGCGTGGCCAGCGTTTCCATTTCGCGCAGCGCGTCCCCCGAGCTGATGCCCGGGGCCGCGGAGCCGTTCAGCGTGGCGGAGCGAAACAGGTTGAAGTGCCCGATCACCTGCGGCGCGGTCGTCTCCTTCACGTCGATGACGCTTTCGAGCGGCACCATCTGTCCGGAGCGCGTCCGCGCGTACATCTGATCCAGCGACTTCGGGTCGGAGCGATACGCCTTGTCGGCTTGAACGTAGACGCGATAGGCGCGGTTGTTGAACTGGAAGTCGTTCACGTACGCCGATCCGAGGAACGTCTGCATCGCGCTGGTGACCTCGCTCAGCGGCAACCCGACCGCGAGCGCCTTCTGGCGATCGATCGTCACCTGGAGCTGAGGGTCGTTCGCGGTGAACGCGGTGAACACGCCACGCAGCTTCGGATCGCGGTTCGCGGCGCCCATGATCGCGTACGCGGCGCCCGCCAGCGCGTTGATGTCGGCACCGGTCTGATCCAGTACCTGGAACTCGAACCCGCCGAAGCGGCTCAGACCCGGGATCGACGGCGGCGAGAACGGCACGACGATCGCGCCCGGGATGCTCAGGAGGCGTCCGGTGACGCGTCCGAGCATCGCCTGCGCCGAGTGATCGGCGCCCCGGCGCTGATCGAACGGCTTGAGCCTCGTGAAAATGATCCCCTGGTTCGACGCGGCGCCGCTGAAGCTGAACCCCATGACGGAGAACACCGCGAGCGTATCCGGATCTTTCAGCAGGATCTGCTCGGCCTGGCGCCCGATGCCGCCGGTGTACTGCAGCGACGCGCCGGCGGGCGCGATCACCTGCGACAGAATGTACCCCTGGTCTTCCTCGGGGACGAACGCCTGCGGGACGCGCCGGTAGACCCACACGGTCGCAGCGATCATCACGAAGAAGAGCAGCACGACCGCCGCGCGCCAGGACATCCCGCGCCGGATGAACCGCACGTACGTGTTGGTGCCGCCCGTGATCGCCCGCTCGACGCCGCTGAAGAAGCGTCCCTTGTGGTGGCTCTGGCGCTCGAGAAGCAGCGCCGACAACGCCGGCGTCAGCGTGACGGCGTTGAACGCCGACAGCGCGACGGCGAACGCCATCGTCGTCGAGAACTGCGCGTAGAGACGTCCGGTCGTGCCGGGGAAGAACGCCACCGGCACGAACACGGCGATCAGGACGAGGGCGGTGGCGATGACGGCGCCGAGCACCTCGCGCATCGCGTCGGTCGCCGCTTTCGCGGCCGGCACCCGGAATTCCTGGATGTGGCGCTCGATGTTCTCGATGACGACGATCGCGTCGTCGACCACGATGCCCGTGGCGAGGATGATCCCGAAGAGCGTGAGCGTGTTGATCGAATAGCCCAGCAGCTTGATGAACGCGAAGGCGCCCACGAGCGATACCGGGATCGTAATCGTCGGGATGATGGTGCTGCGCCACGTCTGCAGGAAGATGAAGATGACGAGCACGACGAGGGCAATCGCCTGCGCGAGCGTTTTCAGCACCTCGCGAATGGAGTCGTGGACCACCTCGGTCGTGTTCAGCGCGATCTGGTACTTGAGGCCCGGCGGGAATCGTTCCTCGAGCCGCGTCAGCTCCGCTTCGATCGCACTCGCCACGTCGAGCGCGTTGGCGGTCGGAAGCTGGATCACGCCGAACCCGACGGCCGGCACGCCCTGAAATCGAAGGTCCGCGGAGTACGTCTCCGCGCCGAGCTCGGTATAACCGACGTCCTTGACGCGCACGAGCGATCCGTCGGCGCCGGATTTCAGAATGATGTTGTCGAAGTCCGTCGCTTCCTGCAGACGTCCCTGCACGCGGACGCTGATCTGGTACATCTGCCCCTGCGGCGCCGGCTCCTGGCCGAGCGCGCCGGCGGCGACCTGCGCGTTCTGCTGGCTCAGCGCGCCGACGACGTCGCCGGCCGTGAGCTGGCGTGCCGCGAGACGCCCCGGATCGAGCCACAACCGCATCGAGTACTTGCGCTCGCCGAAGATCAGGACGTCGCTGACGCCCGGAATCCGCTTGAGCGCGTCCTTCACGTAGACGTCGATGTAGTTGCTGAGGAACAGCGAGTCGTACTCGCCGTGCTCCGCGTAGACGCCGACGGCCATCACGAACCCCGTCGCCTGCTTGTTGACGGTGACGCCGAGCTGACGGACCTCCGTCGGCAGCCGTCCGAGCGCCTGGGCGACGCGGTTCTGCACGTCGACTTGCGCGAGGTCCTGATCGCGCGTGACGTCGAACGTCACGTTGATCGTCGAGATGCCGCTGTTCGTGCTCGAGGAGGTCATGTAGAGCATGCCCTCCACGCCGTTGATCGCCTGCTCGAGCGGCGTCGTGACCGCGGTCTCCACTTCCTGCGCGTTCGCGCCGGTGTAGATCGAGAGCACCGTGATGTTCGGCGGCGCGAGCGGCGGGTACTGCGCCACCGGCATCGTAGGAATCGCGATCAGTCCCGCGAGGATGATGACGAGCGAGCAGACCGACGCGAGGATGGGACGGCGGATGAACGTGTCAACGAACATAAATGGCCTGCGGACCCGAGGTCCCGCCTACTCCAGGCGGACGGGCGCGCCGTCCGCGAGCTTCTGGACGCCCGACACGATGACCCGGTCGCCGGGCTTGAGTCCTCCCTGGACGACGTAGTCGTTGCCGAGGACGGCGCCGACCTGGACGGGACGCTGGCGCGCGACGGGTCCCTGGCCGCCCGGCTCCGCGACGAAGCAGAAATACTGGCCGCTGACGCGCGTGACGGCGACAATCGGAATCGTCAATCCCGGGACGGTTCGCCACACGACCCTCGCACGGACGAACTGCTGGACCTTCACCGACGGCGGCGTGTCACGAAGAGCCGCCTTTGCGAGCACCGTCTGCGTCGCCGGATCCACGCGTGGCGCGACGAACGTGATCTGGTTGGTCGCGACCACCTTGCCCTCGTCGTCGAGAATCTGGACGGGCAGCCCCGCTTTCAGCTGCGGCGCGCGTTCGAGCGGTACCTGGATGTAGGCCTCGAGCCCGCGCTTGTCGTCGATCGTCGTAATGATCGTCGAGGTCGTCACGCGATCTCCCTGGCGGACCGGGATGTCGCCGACGACGCCGGCCTGTGGGGCGGTCACGCGATAGTACCGAAGCTCGACCTGACCTTCGCGCACTTGGGCGTTGAGCGACGCGAGGCTCGCCTGAGCGGTCTCGAGCTGATGCTGCGCCTCATCGTACTCGTTGCGGCTAATCGCGCCCGCGTCGAGGAGCGCCTTGAGCCGCTGGACCTGTCCGCGCCAGTACGTCACGTCCGCTTCGCGCGCCGCGCGGTTCGACTCGGTGCTCCGCACGTTCGCCGCCTGTTTCTCGGGGTCGATTTGCATGAGCGGCGTGCCCACGCGCACGAGGTCGCCCGACTTGACGAGGATGCGGTTGACGACCCCCTCCACCTGCGGTTGGACGGTCGTCGAGTGCAGCGAGCGGACCGTCGCGATGAAGTCGGATGTGTCCGCGATCGGCCGCAGCTCGAGCGTGAGCACCTTGACGCCGGCCGCGGGCGCGCCTCCCTGGCGTCCGGCGCCCTGTCCTTGAGATGCCGCGCCGCCGCTCCCCCCGCACGCCGCGGCTGCCGCGAGCGCGACGGCGAGGGGCAGCCACGCATAACGAGCACGAATGTGGTCCAACATGTTGTCGGGATGTCTCCGGGTGTGAGACGCCGCCCCGCGGCGCCGGGTTCCGTGCCACATGTGCACGCCACAGATGAACACAGATGCACACAGATTATCTGTGTCCATCTGTGTATATCTGTGGCTCCAAAAGTATATCTGTGGCTCTAAAAGAAAGGGCCACGCGCCGGCGTGGCCCTGTTGACCTCAGGCCGAGCCGTCGACTCTACACGCCGCCGGCTCCCGCGAATTTGCGCTGCTGAAAGCACTCGCGGCAGAAGACCGGACGTCCTTGCGTGGGCCGGAACGGGACCGTGGTTTCCTTGCCGCACGCCGAGCAATTGGTCGTGGTTTCGACGCGTTCGCGGCCGACCGCCGCGCCCGACGCCGGGCGCGCTGCGCGCTTCGCCTTGCAGCTCTTGCAGCGCTTGGGTTCGTTCTTGAAGTTCTTGTCCGCGAAGAAGAGTTGTTCACCCGCGGTCCAGACGAACGGGGCCCCACAATCCACGCAGGTCAGGGTCTTGTCCTGGAACTCCATCGGTCTACCTTTCTCGCCCTCTGATAGGAAACGACGACAGCCACCGTCTCCTCGAACGGCGGCGGGACCCGGCCCCTGCGGCCGGGCCCGCACACACTCGTGCTGCGGCTAGTCCGATTCGCGGCGCTGCTTCTTACGCGTGCGTTTGCGCGCCAGCGCCTGCTTGGCGCGGCGCCGATCGCCCGGCTTCAAATAGAAGGAGTGCTTCTTGATATCCTTGATGATATCTTCCTGCTGCACCTTCCGCTTGAATCGGCGAAGCGCGCTTTCGATCGACTCGCCGTCCTGAACTTTCACTTCAGCCAAGCTTGATCACACCCCCTTAACAGCCGTCGCTCATTGTCGCGTGGATGCGATCAGCACTGCGAGGGCCCGTAGAGTCCGACAGAATATGCTAGGCTATCACAGGTAAACGCGGATTCTAGGCGCAAACGGCGGTGTCCGTCAACGGCTGAGCCCGCGCCGGCTCGGTTCCCGTAACCTCCACATCAACAAGCGCTTGCGGCAGCACTCATGAGGGTCCTCGTTGTCGGCGGCGGAGGCCGCGAGCACGCGCTCGCCTGGAAGCTCGCCGGCGAACGGAACACCGACGTCGTGTGCGCGCCGGGCAACGCCGGCATCGCGCGCAGCGTGCGTACGGGGGCGGTGGACGTCGCCGATCCGTCCGCGGTCGTCGCGCTCGCGCGCCGCGAGCGGATCGATCTCACCGTCGTCGGCCCGGAGCTGCCGCTCGATCGCGGCGTCGTCGATTGTTTTCGCGGCGAGGGCCTGCGGATCTTCGGGCCGTCGCGCGGCGCGGCGCAGCTCGAGTGCAGCAAGGTGTTCGCGAAGCGGTTCATGGCGCGCCACGGGGTCCCGACCGCGCGCTATCGTGCCTGCGCGCGTGCCGACGAAGCGCACGGCGTCGTCGCGTCCGGCGAATTCGGCTTTCCGGTCGTCGTCAAGGCCGACGGTCTCGCGGCGGGCAAAGGCGTCGTCGTCGCGGCGGATCGCGCGGAGGCGGACGCGGCGATCCGCGCGTCGATGGAGGAGCGCTGTTTCGGCGACGCCGGCGCGCGCGTCGTGATCGAAGAGTGCCTCGTCGGTCCGGAGGCGTCGTTCTTCGCGTTGTGCGACGGGCGCGCGGCGATCCCGCTGACGTCCGCGCAGGATCATAAACGCATTTTCGACGGCGACCGTGGGCCGAACACCGGCGGAATGGGCGCGTTCGCGCCGAGCCCGCTGGTCGATGCGGCCATGCAGGCCCGCGTCATGCGCGAGATCGTCGAGCCGGTCCTTCGCGGCATGCGCGCGGACGGTCACGAGTATCGAGGCTTTCTGTACGCGGGCCTGATGCTGACGTGCAACGGCCCGAAGGTGATCGAATTCAACGTGCGGTTCGGCGATCCCGAAGCGCAAGTGGTGCTCCCGCTCATCGACGGCGAGCTGGGACCGGTGCTCGCCGCCGCCGCCGATGGCGACGCGTCGGGCACAACGGTCGCGTTCAAGAACGACGTGCGCGTCGGGGTCGTCCTGGCGTCCGCCGGATATCCGGGCGCCGTGAAGACAGGACTCCCCATCGAGGGTCTCGAAGCGGCGGAGCGCATCGCCGGCACGATCGTCTTTCATTCCGGCACGTCGATGAAGGAAGATCGCGTCGTGACCGCCGGCGGCCGCGTGCTGACCGTCGTCGCCGGCGGGGCGAGCTATGGCGAAGCGATCGATCGTGCGTACCGCGCGGTCGGGAAAATCCGCTTCGACGGGATGCAGTATCGTCGCGACATCGGCGCCACGGTGGTAAACCAAAATGCACAAGGAGCCTCAGGGTCGCCCTGAGCAGCGTCGACGGGCGAGAGCGAGCGGGGCTGGGGTCCCGCCAGCGCTGAATGAAGACGACCGAATGTCCAATACTTCCGTTCTCATCCTGATGGGGAGCGATTCCGACGCGCCGGTGATGCAGGGCGCGGTGGACGTGCTGAAGGAGTTCGGGATCGCGTGCGAGATGACGGTGGCGTCGGCGCACCGATCGCCGGAGCGCGTCCTGCGGCTCGTCCGCGAGGCGCCCGGGCGCGGCGTCAAAGTGTTCATCGTCGGCGCCGGCGCCGCCGCGCATCTCGCGGGGGTCGTCGCGGCGCATTCGACGCTGCCCGTCATCGGCGTGCCGATCGACTCGTCCGCGCTGAAAGGCCTCGACGCGCTCTTGTCGACCGTGCAGATGCCTCCCGGCGTGCCCGTCGCGACGGTCTCGATTGGCAAGCCGGGCGCGACCAACGCCGGCGTGCTCGCCGCGCAGATTCTCGGCGTCGCCGACGCGGCCGTCGCGAGAAAGCTCGACGAGTACAAGAAGCAACTGGCGGAGAAGGTCGAGGCGGCCGCCGTCAGGCTCGGGGATGCGGCGGGCCACTGACGCGTTCACCCCGCGCGTCGCGCTCGTCGTCGCGCTGGGCGTCGCCTGGCTCAACTTCCTTCTCACGGTGAAATGGGCGCACCTGCCCGGATCCCTGAATGGGTGGAAGCGTCCCTGGTACGCGGCGGCGCTCGCCGCAGCCACGCTGTTCACGCTGTTCAGCAGGAACAAGCCCGGGCCGGTGCGGCTTGCCGGCCTTCGCTGGCTGGTCGTGGCCGGCGCGGCGCTCGTGGTGACCGCGTATCTCTGGAGCTTTCCCCCTTCCACCTGGAACCTCATTCCGTTCGCGGACGACTGGGTCCCTCGCTATCAGTCCACGGTTGACGGCATCGCGCTCCTCCGGCGCGGCGCGGTCGTCGGCTGGCAATGGGCCTTCCTCGGCGGCTACCAGACGTCCGCGGATCTGTCGCAAAGCCTGACGATAATCGGCTTCGTCCCGATGACGTTGTTCGGCGCGCCGCGTGGCTTTCACCTCCTGCACCTGTTCCTCGTCGTCGCAATTCCATCGCTCGTGTTCATCGACATCGCCGCCGACGGACGACGCGACGTCGCCCGGCTCACCGCGTTCTTCGCGTGCATCTGCGCGGTGGGAATGTTCGGCACCATCATGCCGAGCGGGGATACGAACTCGATCGCCGGCGTGTTCTGCGCGATGCTCGCGCTCGCCGGCAGCCGCATGGCGAGGACCGGACGACGGTGGGGCGGCGCGATTCTCGTCCTCGGGCTGACGCTCGCGTTGTACATGCACGTCGCGTTCTTTCTGTACGCGACGCTGTATCTGCTGCTCGAAGCGCTCTTTTATCGCGACGCACGGATCGCCCTCCGCGCCGTCATGGCGTGCGCGGTCGCAGGCGTCGCCGCGCTCCCGCAGCACATCGAGCTGCTCCGGTATCGCGACTACTTCAACACCAACAATCTCATTTACGCGCCCGGGCCGATCGACTGGCGTGGCCTGGCGCTCACGGTTTACTACAACACCGAAATCCTGCTCCATCCGCACCGCTGGTACAACGACTATCTGTCGCTCACGTGCGTGTTTCTCGTCGTGTTCATCTGGGCCGCGATTCAACCGGGCCGTTCGCGGCCGCGGTTCTACGCCTGGCTGGTCCTCGCGACGATGGCGATGCTGCGGTGCTCGGTGGCCGAAGCCGGATACCTGTTGACGCGCGAGATGCACATGCTGGCCGTGCTGGCGCCCGCGCCGCTCGCGTGGTTCGTGATCGAGCATTCGGGCGATCGCAGGCTCGCGTGGGCGCTCGTCGCGGTCATCGGCCTTTACGTGCAGGCGAAGTTCGAGCCGATCCGTCACGTCGCCGACGTGCGTGAGTTCGACGCCGCGCTGATCGATCGGCTGAGGAGCCTCGATGGCCATCTCGTGCTGCTCGAGAACAGCCCGCACCGCGATCTCGATTCCGATCCGCGGCGCCGCACGGAGCGGACGCCGTTCGACGTCCACTTCGAAGCGATGCTCCCGCCGGCGACGGGGCGTCTCTACTACGGACAGGCCTGGGACGGCTGGCATTGGACGCCGTTTCGCGGACAGGTCGTCGCGGGCGGTGCGTTCCGCGGCCGGACGATCGCGGAGACGCCCGTCGCGGAGTTCGTGCGCGAGATGCGCAAGTGGGGCGTCCGCCATCTCGTCGTCTGGAGCGAGGCGACTCGACAGTACCTCGATTCCGCTCCGGCGAATTTCGAGCGGCGCTGGGCGAGCGGATTGTGGGTACAGTACGAGATGCGGGATCCGGATACGCGCGCTGTCGTGACCGAAACCGGCACGGCGTCTCTCGGTCCCATCGATCCGCTCGGCGGGATCGTGCGGCTGTCCGGCATGCGCCGCGGCGAGCGTGTCGTCATCCGCCAGAATTATTTTCCGGTCTGGACCGCGCGGGTGAACGACCGGCCCGTCGCGCTCTTCGCCGCAGACGGGCAACTCGCGTTCGACGCGCCCCAGGACGGCGATTACGCCGTCACGCTCGCGTATCCTCGACGCCTCTGGCTGCAGGCGATCGCGCTTGCCGCGTTCGTCATCGGCGCAGCGGCGCTGACGTTCACATGCGTTACGCCATCGTCACGTTCGGCTGCCGCGTAAACCAGGCGGACTCGCTCCGTCTCGAGGAAGACCTGCGCGCCGGCGGCAACGTCGAGAGCTCCTGCGAGCGCGCGGATCTCGTCATCGTGAATACGTGTTCCGTGACGGCGTCCGCCGACCAGGGCGCGCGCCAGACGATTCGCCGGATCGCGCGGCAGAACCCGTCCGCGCGCATCGTGGCGACCGGCTGCTACGCGACGCGGTCTCCCGGCGAAGTCGCCGCGCTGCCCGGCGTCGTCCGGGTCGTCCGCAATGAAGAGAAATTCGATTTCCTGCGCGGCGAGGGCCCGACCTTCAGGCCGGACGCGACCACGGCCGACCGCGCGGATGGCGACGGCCCGTGCGGCGCTCCAATCGAACCCGGCGTCGCGGGCCGCACCGCCTTCACGCTGCGCGTGCAGTCCGGCTGCGAGGAGCGCTGCTCTTACTGCATCATTCCCACGACGCGCGGTGCGTCGCGCAGCGTGCCGATCGACGGCGTCCTGGGCGAAGTCGGCCGGGTCGCCGGGGCGGGCTTCAAGGAAGTCGCGTTGACCGGCGTCCACCTCGGCTCCTATGGCCGCGATCTGACGCCGCCGTCATCTTTATACGCATTGCTGCGCGCGCTCGATGACGTTCCGGACGACGTGCGGTTCCGAATCAGCTCGCTCGAGCCGATGGATTGCACGCGCGAGATCGTCGATCTCGTCGTCGCGAGCGGACGGTTTCTGCCGCACTTTCATCTGCCGCTGCAGCATGCCGGCAACCGCATGTTGCGGCTGATGCAGCGGCCCTACCGTCTCGAGGACTATCGCGGTTTGGTGGACGACATCCGCGCACGTCTGCCGCACGCGGCGATTGGCTCGGACATGATCGTCGGGTTCCCCGGCGAAACTGACGACGATTTCGCGGCCAATCTGGAATACCTGCCGCCGTCGCCGCTGACGCATCTGCACGTGTTCCCGTACTCGGATCGGCCGGGAACCGCCGCGTCGACAATGCGGGACAAGGTTGCGGCTCCGGTGATTCGCGATCGCGGAGCACGCGTGCGCGCCATCAGCGCCGATCTCACCCGACGCTTCCGCGAGTCGCAGGCAGGCACCATCCGTCCCGGGCTGACGCTGGAGGACGGCACGCTCGTCGTGACTGACAACTACTTAAAGGTGAGGATCCCGCAGGAATACCGGCGTAACGAGCGATTGATGGTGCGGATCTGCGAGGTACGGGGCGGGGGCGAACTCGTCGGACGCGTAGTTTAGGGATTCGCGATTACACGCTCATCAAATTCGCGAGCACCTGCCCCGGCGACTTCTCACGTGTGGACTCGGTGATCAACTGACCGCATGCAGCGCGGATGTCGCGGCCGCGTGACTTTCGCACCGACACGGTCACACGCGCGTCCGCGAGGACTTTCGCGAACCGGTTCACTCGCTCGTCCGACGGCCGCTCGAACGGAATGCCGGCCGCCTCGTTCAGCGGCAGCAAGTTGACCTTCGCCCGGATGCCGCTCAGCAGCTTCACGAGGCGCCGCGCGTCCTCCGGCGTGTCGTTGACGTCTTTCAAGAGCACGTACTCGAACGTGATCCGGTCGCGGCGCTTGATCGGGAACCGCCGGCACGCGTCGAGCAGATCCTTCAGCCCGTACTTACGGTTCACGGGCACCAGCATGTCTCGCTGATCTTCCGTCGTGGCGTGGAGCGAAATGGCGAGGTTCGGCATCAACGGCTCGGTCGCGAGGCGCTCGAGCGCCGGCAGCACGCCGACGGTGGACAGCGTCATGCGCCGGGGGGAGAGGCCGAAGCCGTGCTCGTCCGCGAGGATTCGCAGGGCCTTCATCGTCGCGTCGTAGTTGTGCAGCGGTTCGCCCATGCCCATGAGGACGATGTTGAAACGCGAGCCGAGCATGTGCAGCTCGCGGGCGAGCACTCGCGCCTGCCCGGCGATCTCCCCCGCGGTCAGATTGCGGACGATGCCCATCCTGCCCGTGAGGCAGAAGCCGCAGCGCATCGCGCAGCCGACCTGGGTCGAAAGACAGAAGGTGTTGGCGGGCGTGTCCGGGATGAACACCGACTCGATCAACTGCCCGTCTTCGAGCCGCAGCAGGAACTTCGTGGTGCCGTCGCTCGATCGTTCCTGGCGGGCGACGTCGGGCGTGCCGATCCGGAACTGCAGCGCCAGCGCGGCGCGCAAGTCACGAGCGAGGTCGCTCATCTCGCTGAAATCGGTGACGCCGCGCTTGTGGACCCACTGAAAAATCTGCCGGGCGTGAAAGCGTGGCTGCCCGAGCGCCTCGAGCCCCAGCTCGAGCTCGGCGAGTTCCAGTCCGGCGACGTCGTGGCGGCAGTCGATCGACATGTTCGTAGGGTCGCCGGTGAAAAATGAGCGGATGTTTATTGTACTATCGGCGTCCAGCCGGGCTTTTCGGCGCGAACGGTTGCGCGCGGCAGCCCAGCGTGCTAACATCTGTGCTTTAGCGTCTTCAGTAATCCCTTTCCCTACAAGCACTTCCGGCGGCAACGACACTCTGGACGCGCATGGTCACACGCGAGGTTCTGGACAACGGCCTTCGTCTCATCACCGAGTCGATGCCGCACGTCCGATCCGTCAGCATCGGCGTCTGGCTGATGCGCGGCTCACGCCACGAGACGGATGCCCAGAGCGGCATCGCGCATTTCGTGGAGCACATGCTGTTCAAGGGCACCAGCACGCGCACCGCCGAGGACATCGCGCAGGCGATCGACTCGATCGGCGGTCAGCTCGACGCGTTCACCGCGAAGGAATACGCGAGCTACTACATCAAAGTGCTCGACGAGCACGTGCCGCTCGCCGTCGATTTGCTGTCGGACATCGTGCTGAACCCGGCGTTTGCCGCCGACGAGCTCGACCGCGAGAAAAAGGTGATCCTCGAAGAGATCAAGATGGTCGAGGACACGCCGGACGATCTCGTCCACGAGCTGTTCACGCAGCACTTCTGGGAAGGACACCCGCTGGGCCGGCCGATTCTGGGGACGCCGGAGACGGTCGATGCGTTGAGCGTCGAGAGTCTCCGCGCGTATTTCCGCGACGCGTACGTCGCGCAGAACCTGGTGATCTCGGCCGCGGGCAATCTCGAGCACGCCACCGTCCGCGATCTCGTGCTGCGCGCGTTCGAGAAACTGCCGATGGCCGGCGATTCGTTCCACGACGATCCGCCGACCGTCGTGCCCCAGGTGATCGTGCGGTCGAAGGAACTGGAACAGAGTCATGTGTGTCTGGGGACGAGCAGCTACCCGCAGAACCACGAGGACCGCTACGTCAGCTACATCCTGAACACGCTGCTCGGCGGCTCGATGAGCTCGCGCCTGTTTCAGAACGTGCGCGAGAAGCGCGGCCTGGCGTATGCGGTGTTCAGCGGGCTGAGCGCGTACCGCGACGCCGGCAACATCACGATCTACGCGGGCTGCGCGAACGACGCCGTCCGCCAGGTGGTCGAGGTGTGCGTGGACGAGCTGCGCGCGCTGAAGCAGACGCCCGTGCCCGACACGGAGCTGCGCCGCGCGAAAGATCATCTCAAGGGCAGCCTCATGCTGAGCCTCGAGAACACCGCGAGCCGCATGTCGCACCTGGCGCGGCAGGAGATCTACTTCGATCGCCACTTTGGACTCGACGAGACGCTCGCCGGCGTCGAGCGGGTTTCGTCGGACGATTTGCGGCGCGTCGCGCGTGATTTGTTCGCCAACGGTTCGCTCGCGGCCACGCTGCTCGGACCCTCTCCGGCCGACGTCACGCGCGCGCACCTGGATCTTGGATGATTCGCCGCTATACGAACCCGGAAATGGGCGCGATCTGGAGCGATCAGCGCCGCTACGAAACCTGGCTGGCCGTGGAACTGGCGGCCGCCGACGCGATGGCCGAGGCGGGGATCATCCCCGGCGAGGCGGCGCGGGAGCTTCGCGCGAAGGCGTCGTTCGACATCGCCCGGATCGAGGAGATTGAACAAACGACGCAGCACGACGTGATCGCGTTCACGACCGCCGTCGCCGAGCGCGTCGGCCCTGCCGCCCGCTGGCTGCACTTCGGGCTGACCTCCTCGGACGTCATCGACACCGCGCAGGCGCTGCAGATGCGCGAGGCCTGCGACGTGATCGTGAAGGACATCGCCGGCGCCATGGAGGCCGTCCGCGAGCGCGCGGAAGAACATCGGCACACGCCGATGATCGGGCGCACGCACGGCGTCCACGCCGAGCCGATGACCTTCGGGCTGAAGCTCGCGCTCTGGTACGCGGGGCTGCAGCGCGACCTGGACCGCGTGCTGCAGGCGCGCGAGACGATTTCCTTCGGGAAAGTGTCGGGCGCGGTCGGGACGTTCGCGCACCTCGATCCGTCGGTCGAAGCGCGCATCTGCCAGCGTCTCGGGCTGAAGGCGGCGCTGGTGTCGTCGCAGGTCATCCAGCGCGATCGCCACGCCGAGCTGATGGCCGTGCTCGCGATCACGGCCGCGTCGCTCGAGACGTTCGCGCTCGAAATCCGCGGCCTGCAGAAGACGGAAATCGGCGAGGTCGAGGAGCCCTTCGGCCGGGGCCAGAAGGGATCGTCCGCGATGCCGCACAAGCGGAACCCCATCGGCTGCGAGCAGATCGTCGGGCTCGCGAGGCTGCTCCGCGGAAACGCGATGGCGGCGCTCGAGAACATCGCGCTCTGGCACGAACGCGACATCTCGCATTCGTCGGTGGAACGCGTCATTCTCCCCGACAGCTTCATCGCGCTCGACCACATGCTGCGGCGGTTCACCCGCATCGTGCGCGGCATGGTGGTGTATCCGGACCGGATGCGCGAGAATCTCGAACGGTCGCGCGGCGTGGTATTTTCCGGCACCGTCCTGCTGGAGCTGGCGCGTCGCGGCGTCTCGCGCGAGCAGGCGTACGACTGGGTCCAGCGCAACGCCATGCGGTCCTTTCACGAGAAGCGCGATTTCAAGGAGCTGTTGCTGCAGGATCCGGACGTGACCAAAGTCCTGTCACGCGCCGAGGTCGAGAAGGCGTTCGACCTGCAGTACCAGCTCAGGAACGTGGACGCCGTGTTCGCTCGCGTGTTCGTGAACGCGCAGGTCGCGGCGGCGACTTCCGCCTGAAGGCGGAAGCCACCTACATATACTTTGTGGCTTCCGGCTTTAGCCGGAAGAGGCGAGGACGATGAAAGCCAGAGTGTTCGTGACGCTCAAACCCTCGGTGTTCGACCCGCAGGGAAAGACGATCGCCGACGCGCTGCACTCGCTCGGCTACACCGGCGTCGCCGACGTGCGTCAGGGCAAGTTCTTCGAGATCGACGTCGAGGCGCGCACGGCCGATCAAGCGTTCCACGTCGCCTCCGAAGTCGCGGACAAGGTGCTGGCCAACCCGGTCATCGAGAGTTATCGCGTCGAGATTCCTGAAAGCTGAGAGCTGCTTATGAAATTCGCCGTCGTTGTCTTTCCGGGATCCAACTGCGATGACGATTCCTATCACGCCGCGAAGCACGTCCTCGGCCAGGAGGCGGAGTTCATCTGGCACAAGGAGACGAGCCTCAAAGGCGCGGACGTCGTGATTCTTCCCGGCGGATTCGCGCACGGCGACTATCTGCGGACCGGCGCCCTCGCGCGCTTCTCGCCGATCATGGGCGCCGTCGCGGAGTTCGCGAAGCGCGGCGGTCCGGTGCTCGGCATCTGCAATGGGTTCCAGATCCTGCTCGAGGCAGGCTTCCTTCCGGGCGCGATGCTGCGCAACCGTGACCTGAAGTTCCACTGCGAACATGTCATCGTACGCGTGGAGCAGACGGAGACACCGTTCACGCTGCGCGCGGCGAAGGGGCAGCGGCTGCGCATTCCGATCGCCCACGGCGAGGGGAACTACTACGCGCCGGCCGACGTCGTGCAGCAGCTCGAGTCGTCGGGGCGCGTCGTCTTCAGGTACTGCGACGAGCGCGGCGACGTGACCGAACGCGCGAACCCGAACGGCGCCGTCAACGGCATCGCCGGCATCTGCAACGAAGCGCGGAATGTGGTCGGCCTCATGCCGCACCCCGAACGGGCGTGCGAAGGCGCGCTCGGCAGCGCCGACGGTCTCATTCTCTTCGAATCGGCTGTGGCCGCAATGGCTCAGGAAGGAGTCATGCGCACCGCATGAACGACGAGGTTCTGGAACGCCACGGGCTCACGCGCGAGGAATACGATCGGATCGTCCGCGCGCTCGGGCGCGAGCCGAGCGAGACGGAGATCGGCATCTTCTCCGTCATGTGGTCGGAGCACTGCAGCTACAAGAGCTCGCGCGTCCATTTGAAGAAGCTTCCGACGCGTGGACCGCGCGTCCTTCAGGGACCCGGCGAGAATGCCGGCGCGGTGGACATCGGCGACGGCCTCGCCGCGGTGTTCAAGATCGAATCTCACAACCACCCGTCGTTCATCGAGCCGTACCAGGGCGCCGCGACGGGCGTGGGCGGCATCATCCGCGACATTTTCACGATGGGCGCGCGTCCGATCGCGCTGCTCAACGCGCTGCGGTTCGGTCCGCTCGACGGTCCGGACGGCGTTCGCACGCGTCGCATCATGGACGGCGTCGTGCGCGGGATCGGCGGGTACGGCAACAGCATCGGGATCGCGACGGTCGGCGGCGAGGTCGCGTTCGACGAACCGTACGCGGGCAACCCGCTCGTCAACGTGCTGTGTCTCGGCGTCGCGCCGGCGAACGCGCTCGTCAAAGGCACGGCGTCCGGCATCGGCAATCCGGTCTATTACGTGGGCGCGAAGACCGGACGGGACGGGATCCACGGCGCGACGATGGCGTCCGCGGAGTTCGACGATCGGTCCGCGGAGAAGCGTCCGGCGGTGCAGGTCGGCGATCCGTTCATGGAAAAGCTGCTGCTCGAGGCGTGCCTGGAGCTGATGCAGACGGATGCGCTCATCGGTGTGCAGGACATGGGGGCCGCCGGGCTGACGTGCTCGACGTGCGAGATGGGCGCGCGCGGCGGGGCGGGCGTCGAGATCGACGTCATGCACGTGCCGCAGCGCGAGACCGGCATGACGCCGTACGAGATCATGCTCTCTGAATCGCAGGAGCGCATGCTGCTCGTCGTCAAGAAGGGACGCGAGGCGGAGGTCGAGCGGATCTTCGAGAAGTGGGACCTGCACGCGTCGCGTATCGGAGAGGTCACGGCCGACGGCCTGCTGCGCGTGAAAGATCGCGGACGCGTCGTCGCCGAGATCCCGAACCGCGCGCTGGTCGACGAAGCGCCTGTGTACAATCGCCCCGTGAAACGGCCTGCCTATCTGGACGAAGTCCGCGCCCTCGACGTGGCGTCGCTGACGATCGGCCGGCCCGCGGCCGACTTCAGACGGCTGCTCGCCTCTCCGACCATCGCGAGCAAGGCGTGGGTGTACCGGCAATACGACACGATGGTGCGCACCAACACGATCGCCGCCGCCGGCCTCACCGCCGGTGTCGTCCGGATCAAAGGGACCGAGCGTGCGCTGGCGATCTCGACCGACGGCAACGGCCGCTATTGCTATCTCGATCCGCGGCGGGGTGCGATGCTCGCGCTGGCCGAGGCCGCGCGCAACGTGGCGTGTGCGGGCGCGGTCCCGATCGGCGCGACCAACTGCCTGAACTTCGGAAACCCCGAACGTCCCGAGATCATGTGGCAGTTCGTCGAGGCCGTCGAGGGCCTCGCGGAGGCGTGTCGCGCGCTCGACATCCCGATCACCGGCGGCAACGTCAGCCTCTATAACGAGACCGACGGGCGCGCCATTTATCCCACACCCGTCATCGGCGTTGTCGGGCTGATCGAGCACGCGTCGCGGACGCTGACGCGCGCCTTCGCCGCCGATGGCTCGTCGATCATCCTGCTGGGAGAGGGCACCGGCGAGCTCGGCGGCAGCGAGTACTTGAAACTGGTCCACAATCGCGTGCGGGGCGAGTGTCCCTCGATCGATCTCGCCCGCGAGCGTGCGCTGCAGGCGTTGCTGGCGCGCGCGGCCGCCGACGGATTGCTCCTGTCGGCGCACGACTGTTCGGACGGCGGCGTCGCCGTCGCGCTGGCGGAGTGCTGCTTCGACACGGGCGGCCTCGGCGCCGTCGTGGATCTGACGCCGGAGCTGTCGGCGTCCCATGAGAATCTCGTGTCCGCGGCCACGCTGTTCGGCGAATCCGCGTCTCGCGTCGTTGTGTCGAGCCGCGTCGGGGACGAACCGCGCGTGCTCGAGTTGGCCGCCACGCGCGGCGTGCCCGCCCGCGTCATCGGCCGAACCGGGGGCACGCGGCTGCGGGTCGGCGTCGCCGGCGCGGTCGCGATCGATTGCGCGGTCGCCGAAGCGGAGCAGATCTGGTCGGGAGCGCTCGAAATGTTTTTCAGGAGAACTGCGGCGTAGCCGCGCGAAAGTACCACATGCCGCAAGGTAAGGTCACAGGGGTTGCAAGCACGCGGGCGCCCGCCGGGCACGAGCAGCAGGACAAGTACCGAGAAGCCTGCGGAGTATTCGGGATTTTTGGCAACCCCGAGGCGGCCAACCTGACGTACCTCGGCCTGTACGCGTTGCAGCACCGTGGCCAGGAGAGCGCCGGCATCGTGAGCGCCGACGGCGAGAAGATGCACCTGTCGCGCGCGATGGGCCACGTCGCGGACGCGTTCGACGAGCGAACGCTCGAGGGGCTCCCCGGCCATCTCGCGATCGGGCACACGCGGTATTCCACCGCGGGCGACAGCAACCTGCTCAACGCCCAGCCGATCCTCATCGACTGCGCGCACGGCCAGATTGCGATCGCGCACAACGGCAATCTCGTCAACGCGCGCGAGCTGCGCGACCAGCTCGTCCGCGACGGGTCCATTTTTCAGACGAGCAGCGACACTGAGGTCGTGCTCCATCTGTATGCGCGCTCCCGCGAGCACACGGTCGAGGACGCGCTGATCGAGTCGATCTCGGAAGTCCGCGGCGCGTTTTCGTTCGTGCTCCTCACGAAGGATCGTCTGATCGCCGCGCGCGATCCGCACGGCTTTCGGCCGCTCGCGCTCGGACGGCTCGGCGATGCGCACATCGTCTGCTCGGAGACGTGCGCGCTCGATCTCATCGGCGCGACGTACGTCCGCGACGTCGAGCCCGGCGAGCTGCTCGTCATCGGCGAGGGAGGCGTGCGATCGCTGCGTCCGTTTCCGGCGGCGCCCCTCGCCCATTGCATCTTCGAGCATGTATACCGAGCTCGGGCGCGTTCTCGCGCGCGAGTCGGCGCCGGAAGCTGACGTCGTGTCGCCGATTCCGGATTCCGGCGTCTGCGCGGCCAGCGGCTTTGCCGAGGTCTCCGGGATCCCGATGCAGTTCGGGTTGATCCGCAACCACTACATCGGGCGGACGTTCATCCAGCCGCAGCAGGCGATCCGCCATTTCAGCGTGCGGGTGAAGCTGAATCCGGTGCGGAGCATCCTCGAAGGCAAGCGCGTCGTCCTCGTGGACGACTCCATCGTGCGCGGCACGACCAGCCGCAAGATCGTGAAGATGGTCAAGGCCGCGGGGGCGCGCGAAGTTCACCTGCGCATCAGTTGCCCGCCGACGCTGTCGCCGTGCTACTACGGCGTCGACACGCCCGACCGGAACGAGCTCATCGCGGCGAACCACACGCTCGAGGAAATCCGTCAGTTCATCGGCGCCGACAGCCTGGCATATCTCAGCCTCGGCGGTCTGATGTCGGCCGTCAAGCCGGACGGCGGCTCGTACTGCTCGTCATGTTACACAGGCGTCTATCCCGTCGCGTTTCCGCGCGACGAACGCGCGTACCTGCAGCTCGCGTTGAAAGTCGTCGAATAGCTCGATGCTGGCGCCGTTCATCGCCGCGCTGATGCTGACGGCCGGTCAGGCCGCCACGCAATCGCCCGAGCCTCAGACGATCGGTCCCGAACAGCTCAAGGCCGCCATCGACCGCCTCGGCGCGTTCGACGCGAAGGAGCGCACGGCGTCGTCACGGACGGTCCGTCGCGCGCCCGCGGCGCAGGCGGTGCCCGCGCTGATGCGCGCCGTTCAGCAGCACCCGGATCAGTACGTCCGCTTTCGCGCGCTCGTCGTCTTGTCGGGCTTCAACGATCCGCGCACGCGCGACGTGATGGCGCGGGTGCTCGACGATCGCAACGACCGCCTGCGCACCGTCGCGTACGCGTACTTCGAGCACAGTCCCGAGCCGTCGATCGTGCCGCGCCTGCTCCAGGCCCTCGATACGGAAGAAGGGGAGTTCGTCCGCCCCGCGCTGACGCGCGCGCTCGCCGCGTACGCCCAGGATCCGCGCGTGCGCGAGGCGTTCGTGAAGCTCGTGCTGAGCGGACAGAATCTCTTCAGGAGCGCCGTCATCGAGGCCGCCGGGGACTATCATGTCGCGGCCGCATTCGATTCGCTGATGCAGGTTGCGAAGATCGACGGGCCGCTGCAGGAGGATGCCGTGCTGGCGCTCGGGAAGCTCGGCGACAAGCGGGCGCTCGAGGTGCTCGCCGGGCTCCAGCGCACAGCCCCGCGCGTGCGCCAGCCGGCGATCGCCGCCGCGATCTGTTTACTTGGCATCAACTGCGGGTCGCACCAGGGTTATCTCGTCGAGACGCTGACGTTCGCGGTCAAGAACCTCGGATACCAGGATCTCCTGCGAGCCGCCGCGCGCGGTCTGGGCGCGCTCGCCGCCGCGGGGCACGAGGACGCCGCGGCCGTACTGATTGAGACGGGGGCACCAGCGCGCGATCCCGCACGTGCGCCGATCGCGCTCGCGCTTGGCACCGTCGCTCTCCGGAACACACCGTTGACGCTCGAGCTCCTCGATGCCCGCGCCGACCTCCACGAAGCGGCGCTGCTGCTTCGCGACGCCTTCGACATGCTCGAGGAGGATTACGACGAGGAGCGGTTCTTCGCGACGGTGCGTCGCGCGTACTGGACCGCTCCACCCACGGCACCCGAGCGCAAGGTCGCCGACGCGCTCATTCAGGTGCTCGAGTTCTGACGACGGCGAACGAGCATTGGCGAGTGAGCCGCGCGAGCGGAGCGGGGATTGGAGGGGACCCCGGGAGCGAGCGCGGAGGGGGGTCCGGCGGGGCGAAGCCCCCCGGTAGGAAGATGGATTATAAAGAGTCGGGCGTCGACATCGACGCGGGCAACGAAGTCGTCCGCCGCATACGCGGCCTGGCGCGGACGACGTTCACGCCCGGTGTGTTGTCGGACCTCGGCTCCTTCGGCGGCCTGTTCAGGCTCGGCGCGTCGTCGCTGCGCGATCCCGTGCTCGTCTCGAGCGCCGACGGCGTCGGCACGAAGCTGCGGGTCGCCTTCATGACCGGTGTGCACGATACGGTCGGCGTCGATCTCGTCAACCACTGCGTCAACGACATACTCGTGCAGGGGGCGGAACCGCTCTTCTTTCTTGATTACCTCGCGACGGGGCGTCTCGAGCCGGACGTCGCGGTTCGCATAATCGAGGGTCTCGCGCGCGCCTGCCGCGACAACGGCTGCGCGCTGCTCGGCGGCGAGACCGCCGAGATGCCGGGCTTCTACGGCGACGGCGAATACGATCTCGCCGGGTTCATCGTCGGCGCCGTCGAGCGCGATCGCTTGATCGACGGATCGCGGATCAGCGTCGGCGACGTCCTGATCGGCATTCCTTCGTCGGGGCTGCATACGAACGGCTACTCGCTCGCGCGCGGCATCGTATTCGATCGCCTCGGCCTGCTCGTCCGCAGCTACGTTCCCGAGCTCCAGACGACCATCGGCGAGGCCCTGCTCGCGCCGCATCGCTCGTATCTGCCGCTCGTCCGCCCGCTCCTTGCCGGCCGCCTGGTCAAAGGCATGGCGCACATCACGGGCGGAGGCATCACCGATAATCTGCCGCGGATTCTTCCGCCGGGCGCCGAGGCGCGCGTTCGTCTCGGGACGTGGGAGGTGCCCGCGATCTTCCGGTGGCTGCAGTCGCAGGGACGCGTGTCCGACGATGAGATGCTGCGGACGTTCAACATGGGCGTCGGGCTGATCGTTGTGACGTCCGCCGCTGACGCCGACGGCCTCGTGACGACGATACGATCGGCTGGCGAGCCAGACGCGCGAATCATCGGCGAGATTACGGCCGGGTCCGCTCCGCGCGTCCGCTACGTGTCGGCCTGACGGAGCGGGGTTGGAGCAGACTGCGCGGCGCGCCCCCGCGAACACGCTGCTGGCCGTCGTGCTCGCAGGCTTTGCCGCGCTCGCCGTCGCGGGCTATGCGCTCGATCTCGTCCGCCTTCCCATCAACCCTCCGGTCCTTGCCGTCGTCGCGCTCGGCGCGGCATTGACGGCTTACTGGCGCCTGCACGAACCTCGCATCGAATCGGGACTCGCGGTCGCCGCGGACCTCATCGCCGTCGTCCTGATCGTCGGCGGCGTGTTTGCGTATGTGTTGTGGCTGGCGTGGCCGTCGCTCCTGCCGATCGCCGACGGTCCCGATCTCGTCCATCACCTTTCGCTGATTCATTTCATCCAGCGTACGCACCATCTGCCGCGCGATCCGGCGTTGACGCCGTACCTCGGCGAGATGATGACCTACACGCCGGGCGGTCACATCATCGCGGCGATGGCCGGAGAGTGGTTCCGCATCGATGCGCTCCGGCTCGTCCATCCGCTGCTCGCTCTCTTCGTCGCGCTGAAGACCGCGATCGTTTACGCGATCGCGCGTCAGGTTCTGCCGGCCGACGCGCGCACGCCGCTGCATGCCGCCGCCGCCGCGCTCCTGCTGGTCGTCCCAATCGAGTACTTCCTCGGCGCATCGGTCAAATACGGCTTCTTCGCGCAAGTGATTGCCGAGACGTTTGCGGCGGGCACGTTGCTCGCGCTCGTGTGGTGGGTCGAGCGCCCCGACCGCGCGCGCCTCGTGCTATGCGGCCTCTGCGGCGCCGCGTCGTTTCTGGCCTGGCCGGTGTTTCTGCCGGCGGTCGTCGCCGCCTTGCTGATCGCTCTCGTGCTGCGCCGCGCGTCCTTCACCGAGCGCGCGATCGACGTCGTGGTCGCGTGTCTGCCGATTGGCGCCGTCGTCGCCGTGCACACGCTGTCGCATATGAGGGGAGCCGGCCTCTTGAAGACCGGCGGCTTCGTGACGGTCCCGTCTCTCGCCGTTTTCGGCTGGGGCTTTCTGGCGCTGGGTGCGATTGGCGCCGTCCTCGGATTTCGTGAACCGCGAGCCCGTGTCGTGTTGCTGTTCGCGGCCTGCGTGCTCGGGGAGATGGCCGCGCTGGCCGCGCTCGACGCGTACTCCGGATCGACGATGTTCTACCTGCCGTACAAGATGGTGTATCTCGTCATCCCCGCGGGCGCGGTGCTCGGCGCGTTCGCGTTGGCGCAGGTCAGCGCAGTCGCCGTCAGGCGCTGGCGCGCGATTGCGCCGCTCGCGTTGTGTTTCCCGCCGCTGAGGCCGCTGCGCAGCCCGATCTCGGAGGCGGTCTACGAGGCGGGGCGATGGACGCACGACAATCTGCCGGCCGCGTGCGTCGATTACTTCTCGCAACACTGGCTGACCGGATACTGGCTGCACGTTGACGTGCTGGGGAACGCGCGGGTGTCGCCGCGCACGCGCGCCGAGTCGTTCGAATTCCGGGACACCGTCGCGAAATGGATCGAGCACCGTGGACTGGCGTACGCCATCGTGGAGGATCTGAGCGCCGTTCCGCACGAAGTGCGCGAGGAGATGGCACTGCTGCGTCAGTTCGGCGCGGCCGCCGTCGTCCGCGCCCGGCGACCCGTCGGATGCGACGACGGCAGCGTTTCGATTGAGCACGTCCGCTGACGTCACCGCACATTACAATCGCCGCACGATGTCCGACGCAAACCCGCACATCTCAGGTCGCGCGCTCGGCGTCCTCATCTCCGGGCGCGGCAGCAACCTGCAGGCGCTGGTCGATGCCGTCCGGGACGGCCGGCTCGACGCGACGATCGCCGTGGTGATCTCCAACCGCGCCGATGCGCCGGGACTCGTCCGCGCGCGCGACGCGGGGATCGACGCGATCGCGATCGATCATCGCGCCTTCCCTTCGCGGGAGGATTTCGAGCGCGCGATGATCGGCGAATTACGCGGCCGCGGCGTGTCGCTGGTGTGCCTCGCGGGCTTCATGCGTCTTCTCGGCCGGACGTTCCTCGACGAATTCCAGAACGCCATTCTCAACATCCATCCATCGCTGCTGCCGGCGTTCCCGGGCGTCGACGCGCAGCGCCAGGCCTGGGCGCACGGCGTCAAGGTCGCGGGCGTCACCGTGCATCTCGTCACGGGTGAACTCGACGGCGGCCCGATCGTCGCGCAGGCGGCGGTTCCCGTGCGAGACGATGACACGCCGGAGACGCTGGCGGCGCGCATCCTGATCGAAGAGCACCGCATCTATGCGGAGGCGGTCAAGACGATCCTCGACGGCGGATGGACGATTGAGGGACGGCGGTTCGTGCGAGGGTAGCCCTCAGCTTCGCATCACGGATTCCAACGTCAGGATGGCGACTTCAGGCGGGCAGTTGATGCGGATCGGGACGTACACCGTTCCGACCCCGCGGCTCACGAAAATCGTCGTGCCCTGACGCTGTTCGAGCCCGGCGATGACGGGGAACTCGCGCGCCGCGATGGGGCCGATGCCAGGCAGGACGATCTGTCCGCCGTGCGTATGGCCGCTGAGCACGGCCGGGATGGCGAGCTGTGTGGCTTCGCTCAGTCGTTTGGGCGTGTGCGCGAGCAGGACCGCGTGCGGCACGGACCCGTGCGCGAGGCGCGCGATGTCGATGGGGCGCCGCGTCCAGTAGCGGATCCCGATGAAGTCCATCGCTTCGCCGCGGATCGTGAGCCGCGTCCGCGCGTCTTTCAGCACGGCGACGCCGTTGGCCGCGAGCGCGGCCGGCATTTCGCGGTCGTCGTCGTGATTGCCCAGGATGGCGAGGACGCCGTGCGGCGCCGCGAGGGGCGCGAGCGCGTCGGCCGCCGGCTGGACGTACTGCCGATCGCCCCACGTCACGTAATCGCCGCCGAGCACGATGAGATCGGGGCGCTCGGCCATCAGCATGCTGACGGCCGCCGCGACCATCGCGTGCGACACCGTCTGGCTGCGGTGCAGATCCGTGATGAAGCCGATCCGGAGACCTTCGAGCGCGGGCGGCAGACCGGAGATCGGAAATCTCTGCCGAGTGAGCCCGAGGTCGTGGCGCTCGTACAGGAATCCGTGAACGGATGCGCCGGTCAGCGTGCCGAGGCCGACGCCCGCGAGGCCCTTCAGGATGCCGCGACGCGACAGGAGAGCAGCACCGGACTGCGCGGGCATCCACTCCATGTTACCGCGAGGCTCACGGTATAGTTACGATCGCATGGACCTCTTTCGCGAGTTCGAGTGGCGCGGACTGGTGTACGACGCCACCGACGGCGTGCGCGACGCGCTCGCGACCGAATCGATCACCGCGTACATCGGCTTCGATCCCACCGCGCCGAGCCTGCACGTTGGATCTCTGCTCACCGTCATGGGGCTCGCGCGTCTGCAGCGCTTCGGGCACTCGCCGATCGCGATCGTCGGCGGCGGCACCGGCATGATCGGCGATCCGAGCGGCAAGTCGCAGGAGCGCGTGCTGCTCTCGCGCGAACAGGTGGACGCGAACGTCGCGGGCATCCGCGGTCAGCTCGAACGCTTCCTCGAGTTCGGCTCGGGCCCGAACGCCGCGCGTATCGTCGACAACGCCGACTGGCTCGGCGCGGTCGACGTGCTGTCCTTCCTGCGCGACGTCGGAAAGCACTTCACCGTGAACTACATGCTGCAGAAGGAATCGGTGAACCGGCGGCTCGAGAGCGAAGAGGGGATCTCGTACACCGAATTCAGCTACCTCGTGCTGCAGGCGTACGATTACCTGCAGCTGTTCGATCGCTACGGCTGCACGCTGCAGATGGGCGGCAGCGATCAGTGGGGCAACATCACGGCTGGCGTCGAACTGATCCGGAAGTTGCGCAGCCGCAAGGCGCACGGCCTCGTGTGGCCGCTGCTGCAGACGGCGTCCGGCGTGAAGTTCGGAAAAACCGAAACGGGCACGGTGTGGCTGGATCCGCGGCTCACGTCACCGTTCCAGTTCTACCAGTTCTGGCTGAACACGGACGATGGCGACGCGATCCGCTGCCTGAAGTCGTTCACGTTCCGCAGCCGGGACGAAATTGACGCCCTGGCCCGCGCGACGGCCGAAGCGGCCGAGCGCCGAGAGGCGCAGCGCACGCTCGCGCGCGACGTGACGGCGCTCGTGCACGGGCGGGACCAGGTCGAGCGCGCCGAGCGCGCCGCCGCGGTGCTCTTCGGCGACAGCATCGGGAACGCCAACGTCGACGATGTGCTGATGGTATTGGCCGACTCGCCGTCAACGGAGCTGACGCTGCCCGCCGGCGGCATGGCGCTCGTCGAGATGCTGGCGGCCGTCAAGCTCGCGCCGAGCAAAGCGGAAGCGACGCGCCTCGTGAAGAGCGGCGGCGTGTACGTGAACAACGTCCGCGCGACCGACGAGCGCGCCCGGCTGACCGACGCCGACGCCATCGGCGGTCAGGTCATCGTCCTGCGCAAAGGGCGCAAGGACCAGCACCTCGTCAGGGTGCGGCGCGCCGGCTGACGCGGGATTCCGTCAGGCGGCATTTCAGCAGCATGTAGACGGCGTCGACGCCGTCAATCCACCGCAGCTTCTTGCCCTCATCCTGCCGCCGTGGCTGGTAGGAAATCGGAACCTCCACGATGCGACGGCCCGCGAGCAGCAGCTTGGCCGTCAGCTCGGGCTCGATGTCGAAGCCGACGGCGCGCAGGCGGATTCCGTCGAGCGCCTCCCGCCGCATCACCTTGTAGGCGGTCTCCATGTCGGTGAGGCGCGCTCCAAAAAGCAGGTTCGTGAGCATCGTGAGTGCGCGATTCGCGAGACGCGTCCGGCGAGGCACGCGGCCCGATCGCGTGAGAAAACGGGAGCCGTACACGACGTCGGCACGGCCGTCGACCAGCGGCGCGAGCAGGCGCGTGTATTCGTTCGGGTCGAGCTCGAGATCCGCGTCCTGCACGAGGAGGACGTCGCCGTCGGCGAACGCAAGCCCGAGGCGGACGGCGGCCCCTTTGCCGAGATTGATCGGGCTGTGATGGACGTGAACCGGCAGACCAGGGGGCCACGCGCGCTCGTCGATGATGCGGCGCGTGCCATCGGTCGACCCGTCGTTGGCGATCACGATTTCCTTCTGGATGCCCGCCAGATCGACTGCCGCCACGCGCGAGATCACCTCGTCGATCGTCTGTTCTTCGTTGTAAACGGGTATGATGATCGACAGTCGCATGCGGCGCGGCCACTATATGGGAATTGGTGAATTGGCGGGTTCGTGAGTTGGTGAATTGAGGCCTGGCTCAAATTGACCAACTCACCAATTCCCCAACTCATCAATTCACCAACTCACCAATCTCGACTGCTCCCCTGGGGTTGACAGCCCGGGCGACGACCCGTATATTGAATGACGTTCGAAGCGTGACCCGGTGCGGCGCACCGGACGATGCTCCGAGGAATTTTCCGGAGCGTTTTTTGTCGAGCGCCTGCCTTCAGTAGCACCTCTTCTTTCCGATCTCGGTCATCCCCGACGCGTGACGGCTCGGCGGTTATCGGCGGAAGGGGTTGACAGAAATGGAACTGACTAGTAATATTGGAAGGTTCCCCCGAAGACGGTCGGTCGACGAGGGAACGCCTCCGGTTCTTTGAAAACTAGATAGAACGTGCAA
>QHWR01000016.1 GCA_003223835.1 Acidobacteriota bacterium
TAACCGGTGAAGATTCCAACCAGCAGCAGCAGCACGGCGGTGATCGCGGGACCGATGAACGGAATGAACTCGAGGAAGCCGCCGAGGACGCCGAGGCCGAACGGCGCCGGGAACTGCATGGCGGCGAGAAACGTCGTGTACGCGATCATCGCGGCCATCGCGAGCAGCAGCTGCGCGCGGATGAAGTGCGCGAGCATCCGGTCCAGATCGTTGACGACGTTCCGCCAGAACGCGCGCTCGGCATCGCCGCTCACGAACGCCAGGATGGCGTCGCCAAGCCGTCCTTTGTCCTTCAGGAAAAAGATCGCCAGGATCGGAATGAGCAGGACCCACCCGAGATTGGCGGAGACTTCGGCGACGCGCGCACCCACCGACTGCACGATCGCGGTCAGGTCGTCGCGGTGCGCGCGCAGCCAGTTGGCGGCGGCCTGCCGGGTTTGATGGCTCCAGCCCTGCGAGCGCCCGATCTGGAACGCGATATCGCCCGAGCTGATCTGATCCGCGATCGCGGGCAGCGTCTTGGCGAGCGCGGGCGCGTCGCGCGCGACCCGCGGCGCGGCAACCGCGATCGCGCCGGCGATCACGGCGACGAGCGCGAGATAGATGATGAGGATCGCGCGGCCGCGCGAGCCGCCCACTCGCCGCTCGACCCACCGCACGGCGGGCTCGAGCAGGTACGCGAAGAACATCGCGAAGAGGAATGTGAGGACGGGCAGCCGCGCCGCCCAGAGCAGCCACAGCACGGCGGCCACGATCAGCGTCGTGGAGAGGACGGAGAGCGTTTTGCGATCGATGAGCTGCACCGGCGCCAGCGGTGCAAGGAGAATACCATCATCTCAATGGACGCCGACGGTCTCGCCGGCGATCGCCTTCACCACATCTCCCAGCACCTGCTTGGCGTCGCCGAACGCCATCAACGTCTGGTCCGCGTAGTACAGCTCGTTCTCGATGCCGGCGAAGCCCGGATTCATCGAGCGCTTGATTGCGACGCACGTCTTCGCCTTGTCGGCGTCGATGATCGGCATCCCGTAGATCGGGCTTCCCTTGTCGTGCCGGGCCGCGGGGTTGACGACGTCGTTGGCGCCGACGACGAGCGCGACGTCCGTCTGCGGCAGCTCGGGGTTGATGTCGTCCATCTCGACCAGCGCTTCGTACGGAATCTCGGCTTCCGCGAGGAGCACGTTCATGTGGCCCGGCATGCGTCCCGCGACGGGGTGGATCGCGAACTTCACGTCCACGCCGCGTTTCGTGAGCTGGTCGTACAGCTCGTGCACGCGGTGCTGCGCCTGCGCGACGGCCATCCCGTAGCCCGGGATGATCACGACCCGATCGGCGTGCGTGAGGAGATCCGCGACGTCCTGCGCCGTCGCGCTCTTGACGGTCTTCGCCTCGCCCGCCTGCGCCCTCGCCTGGACCTGCCCGAACGCGCCGAACAGGACGTTGGTGAACGACCGGTTCATCGCGCGGCACATGATCACCGACAGGATGAAGCCCGACGATCCGTCGAGCGCGCCCGCGGTGATGAGCAGCTTGTTCTGCAGCACGAACCCCATCGCGACGGCGGAGAGCCCCGCGTACGAGTTGAGCAGCGAGATGACGGTGGGCATGTCGGCGCCGCCGATCGGGATGATCAGCAAAACGCCGAACGTCAGCGAGAGCACGATGATCGCCGCAAACGCCTGCCAGTACGCCGGGTGAATCGTCAGATACACGCCCGCGAGGATCGCGATCGCGAGCAGCGACAGGTTCACGAGGTTCTGGTTGCGGTACGTGATCGGCCGCGTCGGCACGATTTCCTGCAGCTTGCCGGCCGCCATCAACGATCCGGTGAACGTGAGGAACCCGAGGAGGCACTCGAGCGCGATCGCGCCCGTTCGAAACGCCGTCAGCTGTCCCTGATCCATCCACAGCGAATATTTCGCGACGCCGACCAGCCCCGCGGCCAGGCCGCCGAACGCGTGCGACAGCGCCGTCCGCTGCGGCACCGCCGTCAGCGGCACCATCGCGAGCGGGATCCCCAGCAGGGTTCCGACGACGAACGCGACCGCGATCCAGGAGTAGCCGATGATCTCCGGCGCGAGCAGCGTGCCGCCGATGGCAGCCGCCATCGCCACGACGCCCGCGATGACGCCGCGGCGCGCCGTGCGCGGATGGTTCAGCCATCGCAGGGACAGGATGAAGAGCGCCGCCGCCGCGAGGTAGTTGATCTCGATCAGGTAATGCACGCTCACTTGCCGCGCTCCTTGAACATCCGGAGCATGCGGTCGGTGAGCAGGAAGCCGCTCACGATGTTCGTCATCGACGCGGCGACCGCGACGGTGCCGAGGATCGTGGTGAACCGCGATTCCTGCTCCCCCGCGATCAGAATCGACCCGACGACCGCGATGGCCGAAATGGCGTTGGTGAGCGACATCAGGGGCGTGTGCAGCAGGCGCGAGACGTTCTGGATGACCTGGAAGCCGACGAACGTCGCCAGCATGAACACGAAGAGCATCGACCAGAGATCGAGCGTCACGGGGTTCTCCATTCTCCGCTTTCCGCTTTCCGCTTTCCGCGAAGCCGGCCGATTGTAGCAACGTTCCGGCGCCGGCATCCGTCTAAGTACGCGTTTGTAGAAGAAACGCGGGGCGCCCGATGCCGAAAGGCGACTTCCTCGGCGAATTCGAGCTGTTCGTCCTGCTCGCCCTCGTCCACCTCGGCGAGGACGCGTACGGCGTCACCATCCGGCAGGAGATCGAGCGGCGGACCGACCGCGCCGTCGCGATTGGCGCCGTGTACGCGACGCTCGCGCGTCTCCAGGACAAGGGGCTCGTCCGGCACGCCATCTCGGAGCCGCAGCCCATCCAGGTCGGCCGCGCACGGAAGTGCTCCACGCGCGCATGATGCACGGCTGGCGCCCGAGGACGCAGCCGCGGTGAGCCGCGCCTCCGCCGTTCCCCGCCTGGTGCGATGGATGCTCGGCCTCGCGTCGCCGCCGTCGGCCCGCGAGTGGCTGCTCGCGGACCTCCAGGAAGAAGCCAGCGCCCGCGCCGCGCGTGACGGCGCTCGCGCGGCCCGCCGCTGGTGCTGGCGTCAGCTCGCGGGCTCGATCGGCCCGCTCGCCGCCCGGCGCGTTTCCACAATCATTCACTCCATCCGGAGCACTCACATGTTGTTCTGGCGCCGACTGCCGCACGATCTCGGGTTCGCGGTCCGCCGTCTCGCGAAATCGCCCGGGTTCACGCTCGTGTGTCTTCTCACGCTGTCGCTGGGCATCGGATCGACGACCGCCGTCTTCACGCTGGTGCAACAGGTCCTGCTCAAATCGCTGCCGGTTCCGCATCCCGCGGAACTGTATCGCATCGGCGACGGCGACGATTGCTGCGTCAACACGGGTCTGCAGGGATCGCATTCGCTGTTCTCGTACGACCTGTACCGTCACCTCCGCGACAACCTGCCGGACTTCACCGACCTCGCGGCGTTCCAGGCGCACGTCGTGCCGTTCAACGTGCGGAGGGACGGCGCGGCGCCCGAACCGTTCCCGGGCCAGTACGTGTCCGGCAATTACTTCGCGACGTTCGGCGTGCCGGCTGCGCGCGGCCGCACGCTTCAACCGGCAGACGATGCGCCCGGCGCGGCGCCGGTCGCGGTCATGAGCTATCGCGCGTGGGAGCAGCGATTCGCGTCGGCGCCGGCCGCGGTCGGAGAGACCGTCGCCATCAACGGTGTTCCCGCGACGATCGTCGGCATCGCGCCGCCGGCCTTCTACGGCGACATGCTTCGTCCCAATCCGCCGGACTTCTGGATACCGCTGTCCGCCGAGCCGCTGATGCAGCCAGCAGGCCGCCTGATCGCGCAACGCGGCACGCACTGGCTGTACACGATCGGGCGGTGGTGTCGGCGCGCGCGACGACGCTGCTGCGGCAGTGGCTGGAGGGATCGGACGACCTCTCCGCAGCGGATCGCGAGCGGATCCCGTCGCAGGAGATCCGCGTCGTCTCCGCCGCCGCGGGCGTCGCGAACATGCGCGACCAGGTGGCCCCGAGCCTGACGCTGCTCCTCGCCGTCTCCGGCGCGGTGCTGCTGATCGCGTGTGCGAACCTCGCGAACCTGCTGCTCGCGCGCGGCATGGGACGCCGCGTCGAGCTGGCGGTGCGGACGGCGCTCGGCGCGCCGCGTGGACGGCTGGTCGCGGAATCGATGATCGAAAGCGTCGTGCTCGCGTGCGCGGGCGGGCTCGCCGGCCTGATCGTGGCGTATGAGGGCGCGCGCGCGATCGTGGCGATGGCGTTCCGCGGCGTGCGCTACATCCCGGTCGACGCGTCGCCGTCGGCGCCCGTGCTCGCGTTCGCGGCGGCCGTGTCGATCGCGACCGGCGTCGTGTTCGGGATCGTGCCGGCGCTCGCGGCGTCGCGATCGGATCCGATCGACGCGATGCGCGGCGCGGGGCGCGTCGCGGGCGACCGCCACTCGCGGCTCGGGCGCGGGCTCGTTGCGCTGCAGGTCGCCCTGTCGCTCGTCCTCGTCGCGTGCGCCGGCCTGCTCGCGCGAAGCCTGTACAACCTGCAGGCACAGGACTTCGGCTTTCAGACTGCCAACCGGTACGTCGCGGCGCTCAACGTCGCGCTGGGGGACGTCACGCCCGAGCGCCTGGAAGCGATCTACCGTGCGCTGCCGGAACGGATCGGACGCATCGCCGGCGTCGACCGCGTCGCCTTCTCGTTGTACAGCCCGATGGAAGGGGACAACTGGGGCACGCGGATCACCGTCGACGGACATTCCACGTCCGAGGTGCTCAGCGCGTCGTGGGATCGCGTCAGCGCCGGGTACTTCGACGCGATCGGCACGCCGCTCCTGCGCGGGCGGGCGATCGACGCGCGCGACACGCGCACGAGCCCGATGGTCGCCGTCGTGAACGAAACCTTCACGCGGCGGTTCTTTGGAAGCGCCGATCCGCTGGGCAGGCGCTTCGGGTTTTCGGACCATGACGGCGGCGGCAGCCACGACTTCGAAATCGTCGGCGTCGTCGGCGATGCCAAATACCAGAACGCGCGGCGGCCCGCCTACGCGACCTTCTTCCTTCCGTTCCTGCAGCAGCCCGCGCGCGCGGGTCAGGTCCTGGGGCGATCGAATTACGCCAAGTCGATCGAGCTGTACGCCGGGCGGCCCGTGCCGAACATCGAGGCGGAGCTGCGGCGCGCGCTCGCGGATCTGGATCCCGGGTTCACCGTGCTGCGCGTGGTGAGCCTCGACGAGCAGGTCGCGCGCAATTTCAACGCCGAGCGCCTCGTCGCGACGCTGACCGTCGCGTTCGGCTCGATGGCGTTGCTGCTGGCCTGCCTCGGCCTGTACGGCGTGACCGCCCAGTTCGTCGTCGCGCGCACGCGCGAGATTGGCGTCCGGATGGCGATGGGCGCGACCCGCGGCCGGGTCGTCGCGGCGGTGCTGCGCTCGGCGCTCGTCCAGGTCGTCATCGGGGCGGCGATCGGCCTGCCGGCCGCATTCGGCGCCGGACGCCTCCTGGCGCGGCAGCTCTACGGCGTCAACCCGCGCGATCCGTCGATCATGCTGGGCAGCGCCGCCGTGATGGTCCTCTGCGCGGCGATCGCCGCGATCATCCCCGCGACACGGGCCGCAAGCATCGATCCGGTCCGCGCGATACGCTCGGAGTAGCGCTCAATGCTGAGTGCCGACCGTGATTGCTTTTGGCATTTGGCATCGAGCATTTGGCATTGACCGTTAACGCTGCCGGCCCGTGAGCGTCTTACCGCATGATGGATGCGCTGTTGCAGGATCTCCGCTACGCCGTTCGCACGCTGCGCCGCATGCGCGGCACGGCGATCACGATCGTCCTGACGCTGGCGGCCGGCATCGCCGCGACGACCGTCATGGCCAGCGCCGTGTACGCGGCGCTGTATCGGCCGATGCCGTTCGAGGATCCGGACCGCCTCGTCATGCTCTACGTCACGCGCCAGACGCCGCGCGAGGGTCTGGCGCGCGCCAGATGGCCGTGGGCCAAAATCCAGGCGCTTCAACGCGCCGCCCGATCTTTCGACTCCATCGCGCCCTACACGATGACGACAATCGCGGTCGGGGATCCGGATGCCGAACAGTTGAACGGCGAATTCGCATCGGCGAACTATCTGCGCACCTTGCGCGTCGCGCCTTCAGCGGGACGCTGGTTCACCCCGGACGAAGAAGCGCCGGGCCATCCGGTTGTCGTCCTCAGTGAAGGACTCTGGCGCCGCCGCTTCGGACCGATCCCGTTCACACAGGACCGCCACCTCGTCGTCAACAGCGTGCCGTTGACCGTCGTCGGCCTCCTGCCGGACGCGTTCCGCGGACTGTCCGCGCGCGCGGTGTTGTGGCTGCCGATCGGCATGGCGCCGCAGCTCACCTATCGCGACTATCTGACGACGCCGCAGCATTTCATCGCCGTCGTCGCGCGGCTCGATCGGAACGTGCCGCTCGCGCGGGCCAACGAGGAGCTGGCCGTACTGGGACGCGGCTTGCCGAACCAGGCCGGCCCGACTGACCAGGCCATCATCTGGGGCGCCGTGGCGCGACCGCTCGGCGACGACCGGATCGATCCCGCCACGAGCCGCTCGATGGTGGTGCTGCTCGGCGCCGTTGGCTGCGTGCTTCTCGTGACGTGCGTCAACGTCGCGGCGCTCCTGCTCGCGAGGGCGCGCGTGCGCCGCCGCGAGGTCGCGGTGCGGCTCGCGCTCGGCGCCCGGCGCGCGCGCATCGTCCGGCAGTTGCTGACCGAAACCGGGCTTCTCGCCGCAGCCGGCGGTGGAATGGGCGTCCTGCTCGCGGCGTGGGGCCTGGTCTGGCTGCGATCCCTGACGGCGGACGTGCCGTTCCCGCATACCGGGTACATCCAGGTGTCGAGCTTTGCGGTGCCGGCGATGGGTTGGTTCTCCCTCGTCTGCGCGCTCGTGCTGAGCATCGCGACGGCGTTCGCGGCCGGACTCGCGCCGGCATGGCATGCGGTGCGCGACGACGCCGCGGCAGGCCTCGCGGAAGGCGGCCGGTCGGCGACGTCGGCGGGACAGACGCGGACGCTGCGCTGGCTCGCGGCCTCGCAGATAGCGATCGCCGTCCTGCTCGTCGCCGGCGCGCTGCTGCTCCTCGCCACGTTCGCGCGGCTCCAGCAGACGCGGGTCGGCTTCGATCCGGCGCACGTGCTGACGTTCTGGGTCACGCCTCCCGGATCGCGGTACTCGGACACCGGCGCGGCAGTTCCTCAGCGCGTTCTCGAGAGTGTCGAGCGCGTGCCGGGCGTCACGATGGCCGCGCTGAACCGCTGCACGCCGTTCGGATCGAGCTGCGCGCGGACGCTCGTGTTTTTCCCGGGCCGCCCCACATCGCCCCAGCAGGCGCCGACCGTCGGACGCCATTACGTGTCGGCGGATTATTTCCGCACGCTCGGCATCCGCGTCGTGCGCGGCCGGCCGCTGACGGCTGACGATCGCGCGGGCCGTCCGCCCGTGACGGTGATCAACGAGACGGCGGCCCGCCGCCTCTGGCCGAATGACGATCCGATCGGTCAGCGTGTCTGGTTCGCGTCGGCGACCGGCTTCACCGATCCCGCGCACCCGGTCGAGGTCGTCGGCGTGGTCGCCGACGTGAAGTACTGGCCGGTGACCGAACCGCCGGGTCCGGATTTCTACACCTCGTATCTGCAGTTCGCGTACCCGGACACGGTCGTGATGATCAAGGCGGCGGGCGATCCGCTCGCGCTGGTGCCGTCGCTTCGCGCCGCGGTCGCCTCCCTACGACGTCCGCACGCTCGACCAATGCGTTGACGATGCCCTGTGGCGGCCGCGATTCAATGCGGCGCTGACGGGCGGGTTCGCCGTCGTGACCGTGCTCCTTGCCGCGATGGGCATCTTCGGCGTGATCGCGTACGGCGTCTCGGAGCGCCGGCGCGAGTTCGCCGTCCGGATCGCGCTGGGATCGACCGGCGCGCAACTCCGGCAGCTCGTCATCGGCCAGGCGGCGCGTCTCGCGGTCGCCGGCACCCTCGCCGGAGTCGCCGCGTCATGGGCACTGCTGCGCCTCGTCCGCGGGCTGCTGTACGACGTCGCCCCCGCCGATCCGACCGCGCTCGGCGCCGCGGCGGCGATCATGATCGCCGTCGCCCTGATCGCCGGCCTCGGGCCCGCTGCACGCGCGGCGAGAACGGATCCCCTGTTAGTACTGCGGTCGGAATAAATCTCCGTTGCACGATCACGAGCAGCCTCGAAAGGCTGCGCTACGAACGCAGAGCCCAGAACTGAACCCATGAACCGAGAACCCCGAACCGAACCGGGCACCGAGAACGGAGAACCATCGAACCTACGGTCCGTGATATTATTCGTGCCAACATATGGTTGCCAACAAGCTCGAACGCGAGTTGAAGCGCGGGAGCGCCGAGCTGCTGATCCTCGCGCTCCTCGACGAGCGGCCGCGCCACGGGTACGACCTGGGCCGGTTGATCGTCGAGCGATCGCGCGGCGCGATCAACTTCCACGTGACGTCGCTCTACCCCACGCTCTACCGGCTCGAGGACAAGGGCCTGATCGAGGGACGCTGGGTGGAGAAGGCGGGGCAGCGGCGCCGCCGCTACTACCGCGTCACGCGCGACGGGCGGGCCGTCCTCGCCCGCCAGCGCAGCGTGTGGCAGAACTTCTTCGTCGCGCTCGACCGCGTCGCGGGCATCCGGACGGCGTAATCGCGCCTGAGATCCATCCATGACCTGGAACGCACACATCCGCACGGCGTTCGGCGCGTCCGCGCCTGACGACGAGATCATCGAGGAGCTGGCGCAGCACGCGGCCGCGATGTACCACGCGGCCCGAGCGGATGGCGCGGATGACGCCGCCGCCGGACGAACGGTTGACGAACAGATCGCGGTCTGGGTCCGCGAGGCGCCCGTCATGCGC
This sequence comes from Acidobacteriota bacterium, assembly GCA_003223835.1. Lineage (GTDB taxonomy): Bacteria > Acidobacteriota > Vicinamibacteria > Vicinamibacterales > 2-12-FULL-66-21 > Gp6-AA38. Next base: position 8,910 of record QHWR01000016.1, read on the forward strand.
CGGCGGCCGCGGCGCGCACCCGCGATCGACCCGCCGCCGCTTTCGCGATCCTCCGCCTCCTCCTTCTTCCTCGACGTCCGCTACGCGCTCCGCCTTCTCCGTCATCAGCCCGGCTACTCGGCGGTCGTGATCGCGACGATGGCGCTGGGGATTGCGGCGACGACCGTGCTCGCGAGCGTGACGTACGGCGTGCTCCTGAAGCCGCTGCCGTGGGCCGACGCGCCGCGGCTCGTGCGCCTGTACGAGACGCGCCAGGGCAGCACGCGGCGGTTCCAGCCGATGATGACGAACGCGAGCTACCTCGCGTGGCGCGATCCGGCGCCCTCGACGCTCGACGGACTCGGCGCGTGGTCGGCCAGGCACGTCACGCTGACGGACGCGGGCGAGCCCCGTCAGATAAGGGTCGCGGGGGTGACGCCCGGGTTGTTCGGGCTGCTGGGGGCGGTTCCCGCGATCGGCCGCTCGTTCGCGAACGGCGAGGAACAAACGGGACGTCCGTGCCTCGCGATCCTGTCCGACGGCTTCGCGCGGGAACTGGCCGGCGCCCCGGACGGCGCGATCGGACGATCGATCCGGCTCGACGGCGCGTCGTGCACCGTCGTCGGGGTCATGCCCGCGTCGTTCGCGTTTCCCGATCGCGAGACGCGCGCGTGGCAGCCATTCGTCGTCCGCGCGGTCACCGAACCGAACAAGCCGGGACGATACGTGTCGCTGTTCCAGGCGATCGGACGGCTGCGGCCGGGCGTCACCGCGAGCCAGGCGGCGGCCGAAGCGACGGCGCGCGCGCGGGCGCTGCCGTCCATTGGACCCGTCTCGATGGCGGTGTTCGGCAGCAACGGCCCGATCGAGGTGAGCGCCGTGCCGATGCTGCAGGCGCTGACGGGCGACGTCAAGCCCGCCATCGTCATCATGATGGCCGCCGTCGTCCTGCTCCTGCTCACCGCGACGGCGAACGTCGCCAGCCTGCAGCTCGCGCGCGCGACGGTGCGCCGGCGTGAGTACGCCATCCGCGCCGCGCTCGGCGCCGGACGCGGACGTCTCGTCCGCCAGAGCCTCACCGAGAATGTCCTGCTCGGAGTGCTCGGCGGCCTCGTCGCGCTCGTGCTCGCGTGGGGATGCCACCGCCTGCTCCCGGCGTTGCTGCCCGCGGATTTCCCGCGGCTCGACGATCTGTCGTTCGATCGCCGCATGCAGGCCTTCGCGCTGCTGCTCTCGATCGGCGCCGGACTCGCGTTCGGCCTGCTGCCCGCGCTGCACGCGGGACGCCGCAACGTCGTGCCCGCGCTGGTGGAAGACTCGCTCGCGCCGGTCGGCGGAAGCCTGCGCTCGCCCGTCGCGCGGGCGCGCGCGGGGATCATGGCGGGACAGGTCGCCATCGCGTGCGTGCTGCTCGTCTCCGCGGTCCTGTTGATTCGCAGCTTCACTCGATTGACGGCCGCGCCGCTCGGCTACGACGCCTCCAGCCTCGTCATCGCACGCCTCGTCTTGCCGGACGCGGACTACACCCCCGCGAAGCGGCTGCCGGTCGTCGAGCAGATCGCGGCGCGCCTGCGCGGCACGCCCGGCGTCGCCGCCGTTGCGTACTCGACCGTGCTGCCCTTCACGTCAGGCACGATGCTGTCGTCGAGTCCGTTGAAGAAGCGCGACGGCAGCACGCAGCAAATCCAGACAGGCCTGCGCACGGTCGGCGCGGGCTACTTCGCCGCGCTCGGCCAACGCGTTGTTGAAGGACGCGAATTCACCGCGGTGGACAGCGCGTCGGCGCAGCCCGCGGCGGTGGTCAATCGCGAGTTCTCCCGCCGATACCTCGATGGAAAGGCGCTCGGCTGGGAACTGCCCGGCGCCGAAAACAAACCGGCGTGGCGCATCGTCGGTGTCGTCGAGGACACCGTCCGCCAGAACGTCACCGACCCGCCCGCCCCGGAGGTGTATACGCCGGCCGCACAGCAGCCGCCGTACGCCGACGTCATCAATTTCGTGATTCGCACGCGATCGGATCCGCGCGGCGTCGTGTCGATCGTGCGCGCGACGGTCCGCGAGGCGGCGCCTGGCGCGCCCATCGAATCGATCCAGGCGATGGAGGATCTCGTCAGCAGGAGCCTCGCGCGGCCGCGGCTGTATGCGGTTCTGCTCGGCACGTTCGCCGCATTCGCGCTGGCGATCGCCGCCGCCGGATTGTTCGGCGTCCTGTCGTACAGCGTCGCCCAGCGCTCGCGCGAGATCGGCGTGCGTACGGCGCTCGGCGCGCGGCCCGTCGACATCATCCGCCTCGTCGTCGGCCAGTGCCTGACGATGACGGGCGCCGGCCTCGCCGCGGGCCTGCTGCTGGCCGCCTGGTTAGCGGAGGGGCTGTCGAAGTTTCTCTACGGCGTGACGCCGCACGACACGCCGACGTTCGTCGGAGTTGCCCTCGTCCTGCTCGCGGTCTCGACGCTCGCGAGCTACGTCCCCGCGCGCCGCGCCGCGAGCGTGGATCCGGTGCGGGTGCTCAAATGCTGAATGCCCAAATGCTAAATGCCAAAAGCGATCCCGAACGTGGGACTCAGAATGCTTTTGGCATTTGGCATTGTGCATTTAGGTTTATCAGAATCTAAAGAGATAGCTCGTCTTCACGAATACCTGCCGCCCCGTTGACGTCGTGGGGCGGCGAATCGGCAGCAGGCCGCCGCCATCCTCCAGCCGGACGTTGTCGAAGCCGTCGGTGAACCCGACGTACACCGCGGTGCCGGGGTGTACTAAATACGTCAGCAGGATGTCGCCGGTGAGGTGCTTCGTGCGATCGAGCGACACGAGCGCGGGGTTGGCGAGCACGCCGTTGTAGTCGATGATGGCGCGCAGCGACAGCTCGCGGTTGAATTGATAATTCGCCCGCGACCGGATGATGTGGTTGTCGAAGATAGTGGCGGGGGAACCCGCCGCTGAGGGAGAGCGGAGCGCGGTGTAGATGTACGTCTCGTCGAGTCGGAGGCCCGCGACCGGCAGGACCGTCAGCCCGAAGAACGCGTCCCTGAAATCCGCGAGGAACGGCGTCAGCCCAGGCCCCGGGAAGTAATTCGGGCGCGTTCCCACCGAGTACGACACGAAGGCCGAAACCGCCTTCCAGTAATTGGTCCCGAAATTGAAGAGCGTCTCGCGCTCCCGGAACATGATGCCGGCGAAGCGTTCTCCCGACTGCACGTGCCGCACGAAGAGTCCGGTCTGCCGCTTGAAGTTCATCTCGAACGGAAACCGCACGATCCAGTCCTGCAGCACGCCGCCATGATCCCAATCCACCAGCACGTACGAGTTCGGTCCGTAGCTGGTCGTGAAGCCGGTCTTCGGTCGCGCGCGAAGCGCCCAGAAGCTCTCCACCTTTCTGATGTCGGTCCTCGGAATGAACCCGAGGTCGGTGTGGAAGTCGGCACTGAAATCGGTGTAACTCACGTTGCCGCTGAACGTGTTCCCGCTCCGCTCGACGGACGCGTACAGCGCGCCGCCGCCGGTCGATGCGCCGGCGAGCGGCTTCGTGTCCGTGAGCATGGCCTGGCCGACGACGAACCATTTCGGGTTCAGCCGCAGACGGGTGTCCAGCGATCCGACGCGGTTGTACGAGCCCGCGAAGTTGCGCAGCGTCACGAGCGCGCCCAGCCGCGACTGGTTCGAGAACTCGCGCAGCGCGCGGAACACCCCGTCGAACGCGCGGTCGCCGTGCGCCGGATCGTCGGGCGAGAGCGAAGCGCCCGCGGCGCGATCGTCGATCGTGAGCGCGCCGAGCGCCCATGATCCGACCTTGCCGGTCAGACGTCCACCCACCTGCGGATCGCGGATGCGGCGCGAGAAGAACAGCGTGTTGGGCGTGGAGAAGAACCCGGCGTTCTCGATGAAGAACGGGCGCTTCTCGGGAAAGAACACCTCGAAGCGCTGGTTGATCGTCACCTGCGGCTCGTCCGATTCGACCTGGCTGAAATCGGGGTTCGCCGTCAGGTCCACCGTCAGCGAATCGTGGAGCACGGTCTTCACGTCGAGGCCGACGCGGCCGCGCACGTCGTTCTCGAATGCCGGCGTCTCGCGGTTGAGGAACCGGGCGGCGGTGAAGGTCGAGTACGGAATCAGCTGGATGTTGCGCCCCGGCGACACGCCTTCGAGCCCGTTCATCGTCGCGTACTGAGAGATGAACCCGTTCACGTTGCGCGTGATCCCGGGCCAGAACGCCGTCTCGCTGTTCTGCGGAATCGCGCGCACGAGCGACACTCCCCACGTCTGCGGGCCGCTCGCGGCGGGAAACCTCATGCTCCTGAACGGGACCTCAATCAGGACGACGTAGCCCGTGGACGTGAGCCGGCCGTGTGTCTGCCAAAGCGTGTCGAAGCTGAAGTCGTCCTCCTGCCCTTCCGTGACGATGCCGTCGAGCTGGATGCCGAGCGGCGTGCTCGCGAAGAAATACGACCGCTGCCGATCGTGAAACGTGTCGAGGAGAACGGCGACCCAGTCATCCGAGAAGATGTCCTCGCGCTTGAGCATGTGGGCGCGCACCGACGAGGGGTTGCGCGCGGTGCAAACGAAACCGACGTAGACGCGCTCGCTGTCGTACGAGAGATACGCCGTCGTGTGCTCGCTGGACACTTCCTGATCGTGCGGCTCGCGCTGCCGGAAATCGGACACGGCGACGCCGGGCGGCGTCACGCTGAGGAAGTCCTCGAGCTTCGGCGCGACCGCGACGCGCGGGATGTCGATCGACGGTCGTGCGACCGCCACCGCCGGGGCGGGTGGCGTCTGGGCCGAGACGGCGGTCGAGCCGCCCCATATATAAAGGATGGCGGCCGCGAACAGCATGGAGCGTCGGATCATGACGGTATTAGACGACCGCGGGGGAGCAAATGGCCTCACGAGCCGTTCGCGTAAAGCAGGATGGCGGGTGAGCGTAACATAGTTGCTTCCCTGATGCCCACCTGTGCCGACGTCCTCGCCCGAACCCTCCGGGACGCCGGCATCACGCGGCTTTACGGGCTGCCAGGCGGCGAGATCCTGGACTTCATCGAAGCCGCGCGGCGCGCCGGTCTCACCTTTCTCCTGACCCGCCAGGAGGCGACGGCGTCGTTCATGGCGGACGTCACGGGACAGATCGCGCGGCGGCCGGGCGTGTGCGTCGCGACGCTCGGGCCGGGCGCCGTCAACATGACGCTCGGCGTCGCCAACGCGTACCTCGACCGATCGCCGCTCCTCGCGATCACGGCGGCCCACGCCGTCACCGCCGGCCCGTTCGCGACGCATCAGAACCTGGATCTCAACGCGGTGTACCGTCCCTTCACCAAGCTCGCGATCACGCTCGACGGACGCAATACCGAATCGAAGATGCGGCGCGCGATCCGCACGAGCATGGAGCCGCGAATGGGTCCCGTGCACATCGCCCTGCCGGGCGACGTCGCGCGCGCAGACGACGTCGTCGTCGATCCGGAGGACGTGTCGATCGAGGTGCCGGCGCCGCACGCCGCGTCGCCCGATGCGATCGAACGCATCGGGGCCGCGATCGCAGGCGCCCGGCGGCCGATCGTGATTCTCGGGCTCGATCTCGATCCCGATCGCGATGGCGACGCGGTGCAGGCGTTCGTCGAACGTCTCGGCGCGCCCGTGTTCGTGACGCCGAAGGCGAAGGGCCTCCTCTCCGAGGACCATCCGCTGTTCTACGCCGTCTGCGCGGGCGTCGCCGGCGACGCCGTCGTCGTGGACTTCTTCCGCCGCGCGGATCTCCTGATTGGCGTGGGGTTCGAGCCCGTCGAATCGGACAAGCTGTGGCACCAGTCGATGCGGGTCGTGTCGATCGGTCCGGTGACGATTGCGGCCGGCGAGTATCGGCCGCATGCCGAGGCGGTCGGAAGCGTCGCCGCGACGCTCGACGCGCTGGCGTCGCGCCCGACGCCGTCGATCGAATGGCAGCCATCCGATCGCGGCCGGTTTCGCGCCGATCTAGTGTCGGCGCTCCGGCCCGAGACGCCGCCGCGCGGATTGTCAGGATACGAACTGACGTGCCGTCTGCGCGAGCTGTTTCCCCGCGACACGATCGTGACGACCGACGTCGGATCCGTGAAGATGATCGCGACGCAGGCCTGGCGCGCGTTCGCGCCGCGAACGTTCTTCGAGTCGAACGGCCTGTCGGCGATGAGTTACGGCTTCCCCGCCGCGATGGCGGCGCGCCTCGCGTTTCCGGATCGGCCCGTGCTCTGCACGGTCGGCGACGGCGGGTTCGGCATGATCATCGCCGACCTCGAGACCTGCGTGCGCGAACGGCTGCCGTTCGTCACCGTCGTCTACAACGACGCCAGCCTCAGCCTGATCGACGCCTCGCAGCAGCGCCGCGGCTACCCCACCACGGGGGTGCGCCACCGCGACGTGGACTTTGCCGCCGCCGCGATCGCCTTCGGCGCCTGGGGCCGCCGGGTGCGGACGATCGGTGAACTCGACGCAGCGGTCCGGGAGGCGCTGCGCACGAACGTACCCGCGGTCATCGACGCAATCGTCGATCCTGGAGAATATCGAAAGCAGAATGCGTAGGCTTTGGGCCCAAAGCCTATTTCAGCTCTCGTATCCAGATATTCCGAAACCTCACCGGATGCCCGTGATCCTGAAGGTGGATCGGCAGCTTGTCCGCGTGCGCCTTGTACGGCGGACGCTGCTGGTTCGCGGTCGGACCGCTCAACTCGAAATTGTCCTGCACGAGCACGCCGTTGTGCAGCACGGTCACGCGCGCGGGCCGCGTGACGGCGCCGTCGGCGCCGAAGCGCGGCGCGTGAAAGACGATGTCGTACGTCTGCCACTGGCCGGGCGGCCGTGACGCGTTCACGAGCGGCGGCGACTGGCCGTACACCGCCGATGCCTGGCCATCGGCGTAGGTACGGCTCTGATACGAGTCGAGCACCTGGATCTCATACAGACCCATGAGAAACACGCCGCTGTTGCCGCGGTCCTGACCCTCCCCCTGCGGCGGCGCCGGCGCCGCCCACTCGACGTGGAGCTGGCAATCGCCGAACCCCTGCTTCGTCTGGATCTCGCCCGCGCCTTTCACGACCTCGAAGTAGCCGTTCGCCACGTTCCACTTCGCAGGCCCGCCCTTTCCGCTCTCCCACTTGTCGAGACTCGCGCCGTCGAACAGCACGACGGCATCCGCCGGCGGCTTCCCAGCCGCGTCGTTCGTGCTCGCCGTCCCCGGATCGATCGCAACCGGCACGGGCCGATCCATGTCATGGATCTTCCACTGGGTTGAGACCTGGGTCATCAGTGCGACGGTTAGTATTCCAGCGAACTTGTACATGGCAACCTCTCATTGTCAGCGACAGTGTCGGTGTCATCGCCGCGCCAGCGCCTTCTGTATCGCGGCCTCCGCGAGCGGCCCCATGATCGCGTAGCCAGCCGCGTTCGGGTGCAGGTCGTCTTCGCTCAGCTCCGTCCGGAGCAATCCCTTCGCGTCGGTCATCGCGGAGAAATAATCCAGATACACGTCGCCGTGCGACGCGGCGAACGACTTCATCCAGTCGTTGATCGTCTTGATGCGCGACATCGGCCGCGCGGTGGTCTGCGGGATGAGGCCCTCGCGCACGTGGTACTCGCTGACCGGCGTGATGCTCGCGAGGACGACGCGGATCTTGTGCGCGTGGGCGAGCTCGCTCATCGACGCCAGGTTCTGTTCGATCTCTTCGTCGGTCGCGGGTCCGGTGTTGCTGTTGAGGTCGTTCGTGCCCGCGAGAATCACCACCGCCTTCGGCTCGAGCGCGATGACGTCGGGCTTGAACCGGATCAGCATCTGCGGCGTCGTCTGTCCGCTGATGCCGCGATCGACGTAGGGCTTGCCGGGAAAGAACCCGCCGTAGCGCGGCTGCTGCCAAGCGTCGGTGATCGAGTCGCCCATGAAAACCACGCGCGCGGCCGGCCCCGCGGGGGCCAGCGTCCGGTTCGCGTCACGATACCGGTTCAGCAGCGCCCAGTCCCGCAGCCGCGCGTCGTTGATCACGACGCGATTGCGGAGGCGCGGGCGACTGCGCGGCGGCGGAGGCGAACAGGGTCACGACGAACAGCCCCGCGCTGAGGGGCAGGCGGATGGGCATCGGTCACCTCTCTCGAAATCTCTACGGCCCCGCGGGCCGGCGCGATATTCTGCCTCGGAAGGCTCTGTGAACACCACCGCCGTTCGATGGATTGCGCTCGCCGGGACGCTGGCGCTCGCCGTCCAGCAGCCGGCCCAGCAGCCGCCCGTCTTCCGCGGCCGCACGAACCTGGTCCGCGTGGACGTGTCGGTGACCGATGCGCACGGCAACCCCGTGACGACGTTGACCGCCGACGACTTCGAGGTGCAGGAGGACGGCGTCCCGCAGAACGTGGAAACGTTCAAGCTGGTCGAAGCGACCGGGACCGTCGCGCCGGGCGACGACACGTCGCTCGAGATCCGATCGCCCGAGCATGCCGCCGTCGAGGTCGCGCGCGACGACATGCGCGTCTTCCTCATCTTCTGGGACGAATACCACATCGGCCAACTGGCGTCGGCGATCAACGGGCGCGCGGCGCTCACCGACTTCGTGAGGAACGCGCTCGGCCCGACCGATCTCGTCGCGCTCATGGATCCGCTGACCACCATCGACGCGCTGCGTTTCACGCGCGACCGCGCGGCGCTGGCGGATGAGATCCACAAGCTCCGCGGGCGGCGCGGCGTGTACATCCCCACGCGCAGCGTCATCGAGGAGGCGCACCTCGATCCGCGCTACTCCCGGAGCGTCGAGTTCGCGCGCGCGCAGGTGACGGCGACGGCGCTGCAGGCCGCCGTCATCCACCTCGGCGCGATCCGCGAAGGGCGGAAGGCGGTGCTCTTCGTCAGCGAAGGCGTGCCGCTCGGCCGCGAGACGTACACGTGGCTGGACGAGATGATCCGGAACGCGAACGACAACAACACCGCCGTGTATACCCTCGATCCGCGCGGCCTCGTCGGCATGCGCTCGGACGTGCTGTACTCGCTGGCCGACAACACGGGCGGCAAGGCATTTCTGAACTACAACGCGCCGCAGGCGGCGCTCCGGCAGATCGTGCGCGACGCGAGCGCGTTCTATCTGATCGGCTACTCGCCGTCGGAGTCGCCGGTGGACGGCAAGTTCCACAAGATCAAGGTGCGCGTGAAGCGGCCGGGCGTGCAGGTGCGCGCCAGAAACGGCTACGTCGCGCCGACGCTCGCGGAGCTGCAGAAGGCGCGCGAGGTCGCGAAGGCAGGCGCGCCGCCTGAAATCGTGGACGCGTTGGGCGCGCTGTTCGATCGGCGCAGCAACCACAGCCTCGACCTGTGGATTGGATCGACGCGCGGCGCCGACGGCCGTCCCCTCGTCACCGTCGCGTGGACGCCGCGCGACGGCTCGGCGGCCGCCGTCTCGGTGATCGCCAGGAGCGCCGCGGGCTCGCAGACGTTGAAAGCGGCCGTCGCGGACGGACGCGTGGCGTTCACCGCGCCCCCCGGGGCGTTGCAAATAGACGTGTCCGCCGCCGACCGCGGCGGCGACACCATCGATCGCGAGGTCAGGACCGTCACGGTCCCTGATTTCTCGGCGGGGGCGCTCACGCTCGGCGCGCCGGTCGTGGTGCGCGCGCGCACCGCGCGGGAATGGCACGACGTGTCGTCGGGCGAGGCCACGCCGTATGCCGGCCGCGACTTTTCGCGAACGGATCGGCTGCTGGTGCGCGTCTCGCTGTTCGGCGGCGACGTCTCCGCCGCGCGCGTCGAGGCGCGGCTGTTGAGCCGTCTCGGCACACCCCTGCTCTCGCTGCCGGTCACACGTCCATCGGACGATAGATGCGAGCTGGACCTGCCGCTTTCCGGCATCGCGCGCGGCGAGTACGTCCTGTCGGTCGAGGCGACGCGCGGGCCTGAACAGGCGCACGCCCTCGTTCCGCTCCGTGTTGGTCCGTAATCCCGAATTGGTCTGACCAAGAACTTGGATCGTGCCGCGATCGCGCGGGCGCATCACGACAAAATTGTCGGCGGATCGCGGCTGAATCCGCTTGATCTTCGTTCCGCTCGGTGGTACTTCTCTCACGCGTGCGAACGCGTTCCCCCTCGAGTGGTATGACCAGTATCGCTGCGCCGCCGGTCAGGCCGGCGCCGCTCGCCATGGATGGCGTCGTCGCGTACATCCGCCGGCTGATCGAGCGCGGCGAGATCCGCGCCGGTCATCGCTTGCCGGCGGAGCGTGAGCTCGCGCGGCGGATCGGCGTGAGCCGCCCGACGGTGCGCGCGGGACTTCAAACGCTCGTCGCGATGCAGATTCTCCACGCGCGTCCCGGCGCCGGCACGTTCGTCGCCGACGGACCGCCACGGTTCGGCACCGAGCCGCTCAGTTTTCTGGCCGCGCTGCACGGCTTCACGCGCGACGAGATGTTCGAGGCGCGCCGCGCCCTCGAGGTGTCCGTCGCCGGGCTGGCGGCGGAACGCGCGCGGCCCGAGCAGCTCGCCGGGCTGGCGGACGAAGTCACGAGCATGTTCGCGTCCCTCCAAGATCCGCAGACGTTTCTCATTCACGACATCCGATTTCACCGGGCGGTCGGCGCCGCCTCCGGCAACCCGATCCTGGCGTCGCTCGTCGAGATGGTGGCGGCCATGTTCTACGAGCAGCGGCGGAAGACGGCGGGGCGCGCGCACGATCTGACGTCGACCGCCGCGGCGCACCGGAAAATCTATCAGGCGATTCGCGCGCGCGACGGGGCGCGCGCGCAGGCCGCGATGAACGAGCATCTGCTCGCGGCCCAGCAGGAACAGGCGTCCGAGGAGCTTCGGCTCGTGAAGATCGGCGCGCCGCCGCTCGGCACGCAGAAGGGGTAACGCTCGCATGTCAGGGATCACCCGCCGTCACTTCCTGGCCGGCCTCGGCGGCGCCGCCACGGCGGCGACGCTCCGCCCGTTCACGGCCGCCGCCTTCGCACGCCGGCCCGCCGCGGGCGACGGACCGTTCAAGGTCTCCGTCCTCACCGACGAGATCTCGCAGGACTTCGCGCACGCGTGCGAGATCGCCGCGAAGGAGTTCGGGCTCCGGTACGTCGAGCTGCGCGCGATGCACAACAAGAACGTGATGAGCTGGGACGACAAGGACGTCGCCGACGCGCGCGCGGTTCTCGCGAAGCATCAGCTGCAGGTTTCGGAAATCGCATCGCCGATTTTCAAGACGGACTGGCCGGGCGCGCCGAAGTCGAAGTTCAGCCCGGCGAAGCCGGACTTCGGCGCGGACTTCACGGACAAGCAGCAGGACGATCTGATCGACCGCGCGTGCGAGCTTGCGAAGACGTTCGAGACGCCCTACGTCCGCATCTTCGACTTCTGGCGCCTGGAAGATCAGGCGCCCTACCGCGCGGCGATCGACGAGCGGGTCCGGAAAGCGGCGGCCCGCGCGGCCGCCAGGGGCATCACGCTGACGCTCGAGAACGAGCCGTCCTGCAACACCGCGACCGGCGCGGAGGCGGCGCGGCTGCTGAACGCGGTGAACGAGCGCGGCCTGATGCTGAACTGGGATCCGGGCAACGCCGCGTCGCGCGGCGAAGCCGCCTATCCCGACGGCTACACCGGCCTGCCGAAGAATCGCATCGGCCACGTCCACTGCAAGGACGTCGTCAAGAAGGACGGCGGGGGGACGGCGTGGGCGCCGATGGGCAAGGGCATCATCGATTGGGCGGGACAGTTTCGCGCGCTGGCGAAGGACGGGTACCGCGGCGCCGTATCGCTCGAAACACACTGGCACGGCGGCGGCACGCCCGAGGAATCCAGCCGCCAGAGCATGGCGGGCATGAAGCAGCTGCTCGCTCAGGTCGGGTCGTAGGCATCATTCGGCAATCGGCATTCGACATTCGGTCTCGTCTGCTGAGGAGAAACAGACATGAAACATCAGAAGGGCCGCATGCGTTGGGCGTGGCGGCGGATCGTCCGCGGGGTCGCGATCGCGCTTCTGCTCTGCTGTCCGTCGGCGCTGCACGCGCAGGCGGTCAAGGGCGAATTGCTCGGCAACGTCACGGATCAATCCGGACTGGCCCTGCCGGGCGTGAGCGTGACCATCACGGAACAGA
>QHWR01000379.1:0-2412 GCA_003223835.1 Acidobacteriota bacterium
TACACAAATAAACCACAAGTACTCAAACAAACTCGTGGCTTCCGCCTTCAGGCGGAAGATCGTACTCAAACAAACTCGTGGCTTCCGCCTTCAGGCGGAAGATCGTACTCAAACAAACTCGTGGCTTCCGCCTTCAGGCGGAAGATCGGCCGACCGACTCGCCGACAATCTCTTTTAGTGTCCCGATCGCGCGATCGATCTCTTCTTCCGTGTTATAGAAATGAGGCGCCATCCGAATTCCTGCGCCCGGACGGTAATCCACGATGACGTCGCGGCGGATCAGCTCGTCGGTCACGCGCGCGCCGTCGGGCACGTCGATCGTGACGGTGCCGCCGCGCTCCGCGTCGAGCCGCGGCGTGTTCACGCGGTACCCTGCCGCCAGCGCCGCGTCGATCAGCCGTCGCGTGAGGCGGAGCGATTTCTCCCGGATCCGATCGACGCCGATCTCCGCGACGATTTCATAGCCCGCGCGCGCCGCGTACAGCGCCGGCACGTTCGGCGTGCCGCTCTGGAACCGTTCCGGCGCGCCGGCGTATTTGATCCGGCCCGTCGCAAACGCGAACGGCTCGTCGTGGGCCGCCCACCCGGCGAGCGCGGGCTCCAGCTCGCGCGCCAGATCCGGACGCACGTAGAGATATCCGGCGCCCGGCCCGCCGCACAGCCACTTGACCGATCCGCCAACCGCGAAGTCGGTCTCCCATCCGCGCAGGTCCATCGGCACCGCGCCCGCCGCCTGGTAGACGTCGAGGATGACGCGCGCGCCGACGCGGTGCGCCTTCTCGATGACGGTCTTCGCGTCCGTGATGTACGAGCTCTTGAACAGCACGAGCGAGAGCGGCACGAGCACCGTGCGGTCGTCGATCGCGTCGATCAACCGCTCGAGGTCGATGCGGATCGGATCGGTCGACTCGACGTAGACGATCTCCGCGCCATAACGGCGGAAGCCCTCGAACAAGTAATGATTCGATGGGAACTCGAGGTCGGTCATGACGATCCGCCGGCGCGGGCCGTCGTAGCGATGGCAGGACGCGATGATCCCCTGCGCGACCGTCACGTTCTGGTGCATCGAGATCGTGCCGGTCGCGACGTCGAGGATCGGCGCAAGCAGATCGCCCGTGACGCGGCCGATCTCCCACCACCCTTCATGCCACGCGCGCACGCCGCGCGACGCCCACGTGTCGGCGTACGCGCGCAGGTTGTCCGCCGTGCGCCGCGGCATCGCGCCGAGCGAATGGCTGACGAGATACGTGCAGGTCTCGACGATGGGAAACTCGCGGCGGAACGCGAGAAGAGGATCGTGTATAGACATGTGCTAAGGGTGCTAAAGGTGCTGGCGGTGCTAACGGTGCTGGTGCCAAGGGTGCTACGGGTGCTAAGGGGTGCTCGGTGCTAAAGGTGCTTGGCGCTAAAGGTGCGGGGGTGAGCACCCTTGGCACCGCCAGCACCGTTAGCACCAGCACCCTTAGCACCCGTAGCACCTTTAGCACTCTTAGCACCTCACATATTCAGGTCCACCCAGACAGTCTTCACTTGTGTGTAGTGTTCGAGCGCGTGCGAGCTCATTTCGCGGCCGAAGCCGCTCGCCTTGTAGCCGCCGAACGGCGCCGCCGTGTCGTACACGTTGTAGGTGTTGACCCAGACGGTGCCCGCCTGCAGTTTGCGCGCGACGTAGTGGGCCTTCTTGATGTCGCGCGTCCACACCGCCGCGGCGAGGCCGTACTGCGAGTCGTTCGCGCGCGCGATCGCTTCGTCGAGGTCCGCGAACTCGATCGTCGCGAGCACCGGCCCGAAGATCTCCTCGCGCGCGATCGTCATCTCCGGCGTCACCTTGTCGAACACGGTCGGCTGCACGAAGTAGCCCTTGCCCGTCCCGATGTCGGCGCGCGCGCCGCCGGCCACGAGCTCCGCGCCTTCCTTTTTCGCCGTTTCGACGTAGCGCAGCACCGTCTCGAGCTGCTTCTTCGACGCGAGCGCGCCGAACCGCGTCTTCGGATCCATCGGATCGCCGGCGGTCATCTTCTTCGCGCGCCCCGCCAGCTTCTCCATGAACTCGTCTTTGATTGACTTGTCGACGAGCAGCCGCGATCCCGCGGCGCACACTTCTCCCTTGCCATAGAAGATCCCGACCGTCGCGCCGCGGATCGCCGCTTCCATGTCGGCATCCGGCAGGACGATGTTCGGGGACTTGCCGCCGAGCTCCAGCGTGATTCTCTTGAGCGTGTCCGCCGCGCTCTTCATGATCGCCTTGCCGGTCGCCGTGTCGCCGGTGAACGCGATCTTGTCCACGCCCGGGTGTTCGACGATCGCCTGGCCGACGCTCGATCCCGGCCCGGTGATCACGTTCAGCACGCCGGGGGGCAGACCGACCTCGACCGCAATCTCGCCGAGCGCGAGCGCCGTCAGCGGCGTCTG
>QHWR01000379.1:2437-2979 GCA_003223835.1 Acidobacteriota bacterium
GGAGCAGCGGAAAATTCCACGGGACGATGGCCGCGACGACGCCGATCGGTTCGCGCAGCGTGTAGGCAAGGTAGTTGCCCTTGACGGGGATCGTCTCCCCCATCACCTTGTCGGCCCACCCGGCGAAGTACTCGAGGCACTCGGCCGCGGCGGGGATTTCGATATTGCGCGATTCGCTGATCGGCTTGCCGTTGTGCAGCGTCTCCAGCCGCGCGATTTCGTCCACTCGTTCGAGCAGCCGGTCGGCGAGCCGGCTGACGAGCCGTCCGCGCTCGCGGGCCGACAGCTTCCCCCACGGCCCGTTCAACGCCGCGCGCGCCGCCGCGACCGCCGCGTCCACGTCGTCTTTTCCGGCGGACGCCACCTGCGCGATGACCTCTTCAGTCGCCGGATTGACGACGTCCATGGTCTTGCCCGACGAAGACTCGCGCCACTGGTTGTTGATGAGAAGTTTCTTTTGATCGATCGCAGTCATCATCTCGTCGTTGAGCCTCGTCATTTCCGATTGGCGATTGGCGATTGGCGATTCAAGGAATTGCCGA
>QHWR01000379.1:3034-3300 GCA_003223835.1 Acidobacteriota bacterium
GGATTTGCCGATTGGTCGATTGCCTTGCACGCTCGCGGCCCTCGCTCCCCGCCCTGCCGCGGATGGTTCCGGCATGGCTGTCCGCGCTCCAATCGCCATTGTCTGGGCTCCAATCGCCAGTTGCCAATCCTCAATCCGTCAATCACCCAATCCTCAATCCTCAATCCTCAATCCTTCAATCCCCAATCAACAATCGTCAATAACCCCCAATCGCCAATCTTCAGTCTTCAATCGCCAATTCTATGTTTCGGTTCTGACGTATTCGA